>NZ_JBHRSK010000039.1:0-958 GCF_042643245.1 Acidimangrovimonas pyrenivorans | reverse complement strand
GGCACGGTGCGGGGGCTGCATTTCCAGGCCCCGCCCCATGCCCAGGCCAAGCTGGTGCGCTGTTCGCGCGGCGCGATCCTGGACGTCGCCGTCGACGTCCGGCACGGCTCGCCCGACTACGGCAAATGGGCAAGTGTCGAACTGACGGCCGAGAACGGCAAGCAGCTGCTGATCCCGGCGGGGTTCCTGCACGGTTTCGTCACTCTGACCGAGAACTGCGAAGTGCAATACAAATGCACTGACTACTACGCGCCGGAGTGCGACGGTGCGGTGCGTTTCGACGATCCGGATATCGGGATAGAGTGGGGCATCGACAGCGCGGCGGCGGTGTTGTCGGAGAAGGATGCCCGGGCGCCGTGGCTGCGGGATTTCGATTCACCCTTCATCTACGAGGGCAATTCATGAAGATACTGGTCACCGGCGGCGCGGGCTTCATCGGCTCGGCGGTGGTGCGGCTGGCGGTGGCGCGGGGCCACCGGGTCGTCAATCTCGACGCGCTGACCTATGCCGCCTGCCTCGACAACGTCGCCTCGGTCGCCGACAGCCCGCTCTACGCCTTCGCGCGGGCCGATATCCGCGACCGCGCCGCGCTCGACCGGGTCTTCGCCGCCCACGATCCCGACGCGGTGATGCACCTGGCGGCCGAGAGCCATGTCGACCGCTCGATCGACGGGCCGGGCGATTTCATCGAGACCAACATCACCGGCACCTACAACATGCTCGAGGCGGCCCGCGCCCATTGGCTCGGCAAGGGCCGGCCGGCGGGCTTCCGCTTCCACCATATCTCGACCGACGAGGTCTTCGGCTCGCTCGGCCCGACCGGCCAGTTCACCGAGGACACGCCCTACGACCCGCGCAGCCCCTATTCGGCCTCGAAGGCGGCCTCGGACCACCTGGTGCGGGCCTGGCACGAGACCTACGGCCTGCCGGTGGTGCTGACCAACTGCTCGAACAATTA
>NZ_JBHRSK010000038.1:0-919 GCF_042643245.1 Acidimangrovimonas pyrenivorans | reverse complement strand
GCTGCGGGTGTCACTTGTCGGATTTATAGGCGTATCGGTAGTTGTAGTAGGAATAGGCGTTTCCGTATTTGGAGGCTTCGGAGACCTTGTAGCCGTTGAGGATGGCGCCGGTGAGCTTGGTTCCGGCGGCTTCGAAGGCGTGGCGGACGGCCTCGAGCTCGGGGGCCATGGTTTCCATGTGGCGGGCGACGACGATGCGGGCGCCGGTATAGCGGCCGATGACGACGGGGTCGGTGACGGCGAGGGTTGGGGCGGCGTCGATCAGGACGAGGTCGAAGCGGCGGTCGAGCTCCCTGACGAGCTGCTCGAACTCGGCCCGCATGAGGATTTCCGAGGGATTGGGCGGGAAGCGTCCGGTGAGGATGACGGAGAGGTTGTCGACCGGGCCGTCGAACAGGATCTCGTCGAGGCCCTTCTCGTCGGCGAGGTATTCGCTCAGGCCCGGGGTTTCCTTGGCGCGGCCGAGGAAGCGGCGGATATAGCCGCGGCGGAGGTCGGCATCGACGAGGCAGACCTTCTGGCCGGCCTGGGCGGCGACGATGGCGAGGTTGAGGGCGGTGAAGCTCTTGCCGGCGGCGGGGGCGGCGGAGGTCAGCAGGACGGTGCTGGTCTCGGCGTCGAGCATGCCGAAATGGAGCGCGGTGCGCAGCGAGCGCAGGGCCTCGACGGCGACGTCGTCGGGGCGGGTGAGGGCGAGGATGGGCAACAGGCCGCGGCGGTTGCGCAGGTTGGCGGCATCGGGGGCGTAGGGGATGGTGGCGAAGACGGGCAGGCCGAGCTGCTCGATCTCCTGGGCGCCGCGGATGCCGCGGCGCAGGGCGCGGCGCAGCAGCACCAGGCCGGCGCCGAGGACGAGGCCGACGAGCAGGGCGAGGCCGAGGGTGCGGCCCTTGCGCGGCGCGACCGGGGCGGGGGCGGC
>NZ_JBHRSK010000037.1:0-881 GCF_042643245.1 Acidimangrovimonas pyrenivorans | reverse complement strand
CCCAGGGCCTGCACGGCCATCTCAGCCATGACGACCGCGACGGGGTGCAGAAGCTGCACCGGGCGCCGGTGCCGCGGGTCGGCGGTCTGGCGCTGCTGGCGGGGCAGCTGCTGGGCGGGCTGGCGCTGCCGGCCGGGATGCGCGAGCTGTGGTGGGCGGTCTGCCTGAGCGTGCTGCCGGCCTTCGCCGCCGGCCTGGCCGAGGACATCACCAAGCGGGTCGGGGTCCGGTGGCGGCTGGCGGCGACGATCCTGGCCGGGCTGCTGTTCTCGATCTTGACCGGCTATTCCATCGCCCGGGTCGGGCTGCCCGGGGCCGATGCGCTGCTGGCGCTGAAATGGTTCGCCATCCCCTTCACCGCCTTCGCCATCGGCGGCATCGCCAACGCGCTCAACATCATCGACGGCGTCAACGGCCTGGCCTCGGGCAGCGCGATCATCGTCCTCAGCGGCTTCGCCCTGGTGGCGGCGCAGTCGGGCGACGGCGAGATGCTGGCGCTGTGCCTGGTCTCGATCGGCGCCCTGGCCGGGTTCTTCGTGCTCAACTTCCCGCTCGGCAAGCTGTTCCTCGGCGATGCCGGGGCCTATTCGACCGGCTTCGTGCTGGCGGTGATCGCGGTGATGCTGCCGCTGCGCAACCCGCAGCTGTCGCCGCTGATCGGGCTCCTGGCGCTGGCCTACCCGGTGATCGAGACCATGGTCTCGATCCATCGCCGGACCGTGCGCAAGGGCACCAATCCGGGCCAGCCCGACCGGCTCCACCTGCACAGCCTGGTCTATCGCCACCGCGCCCGCAGCCTCGCCCGCGCCCTCGGCCTGCCGCATCTGCGCAACGCCATGACCAGCGTCCTGCTCTGGCTGCTGCCGCTGCTCTCGGTCGCG
>NZ_JBHRSK010000036.1:0-850 GCF_042643245.1 Acidimangrovimonas pyrenivorans | reverse complement strand
CTAGGTCACGCACTCATAAATGACTGGCACCAATTTAGGATTGCTGATTCACTTCTGGAAAAGAGGAGAGCAGCATGGCCCAGCGTCGCTACGAGTTGACCGACTTCGAGTGGTCGATCATCGAACCGCTTCTGCCGAACAAGCCGCGCGGGGTGCCGCGTGTTGACGACCGTCGGGTGCTGAACGGCATCTATTGGCGGCTCAGGACGGGGTCACCCTGGGCCGATATTCCGGACCGCTACGGCCCCTCTACCACCTGCTACAACCGCTTTGTCCGGTGGGCGAAGCTGGGCGTTTGGGACAGGATATTCGATGCGGTATCAGCAGCTTATGAAGGTTCCGAACAATCCGTCGACAGCTCGTCGATCCGCGTCCATCAGCACGGGGCCAACGCAAAAAGGGGGGCGCCGAGGCCGCCGGCCTGGCTGACCTTCGAGCCGTCTGCATGGGGCGCTCGCGGGGCGGCCTGACCACCAAGATACATGCCGTGACCGATGCGCACGGCCTGCCGATCACGCTGAAGCTGACGGCGGGCCAAGCTCACGACGGGCGCTCGGCCGATGATATGCTCGACACGGTCGGGCCGGGACAGACCCTGCTGGCGGACGCGGCCTACGACAGCAACCGGCTGCGCGACCACCTCGCGGCAATCGCTGCCAAGGCCGTCATCCGCCCGATTCCGCGCCGATCCGCGCCACCACCTCTGGACCGGGACGCCTACCGACGCCGCAACCGGATTGAACGGTTCTTCTCAAAACTCAAGCATTACAGGGTAATCGCCACCAGATACGAGAAACACGACGCCAACTTCCTCGCCCTCGTCAAACTCGCCGCCACACGCATCTGGTTG
>NZ_JBHRSK010000035.1:0-825 GCF_042643245.1 Acidimangrovimonas pyrenivorans | reverse complement strand
TGTCCGTCGTCATATGATTTGGGACACGAGGGGCTGATCTGGAACGGAGGGCCTGGCTCGTTGGGGTTTCAGTCTATGCCGCGGTCTGGCGATGCAGCAAGCGGCGCTTCTCGATGGTTTTGGCTTTGATCTCCTTTCGTGTTTTCAGGATGGCTTCGGCCCTGCCGACATAGACGTCGGCGGGCGCGAGGTTGCCCAGGCTCTCGTGGTAGCGGTGATGGTTGTAGTGGTCGATGAAGTCGCCGATCGCCTGTTCCAGAGCGCCGGGCAGGTAATAGTTCTCGAGCAAGATGCGGTTCTTGAGGGTCTGGTGCCAGCGCTCGATCTTGCCTTGGGTCTGAGGGTGGCGGGGAGCGCCCCGGACGTGATCTATGCCCTCGTCAGCAAGCCAGTCGGCCAGTTCCCCGGAGATGTAACTGCTGCCATTGTCGCTGAGCAGCCGGGGCCGGTGGGCAACCGTGGCCTGATTGCAGCCCGAGGCGACCAGGGCATCTTCCAGTGTCGCGGTCACATCCGACGCCTTCATCGTCGTGCAGAGCCGCCAGGCGATGACGTAGCGGCTGTAGTCGTCGAGGATGGTCGAGAGGTAGAACCAGCCCCAGCCGATGACCTTCAGGTAGGTGAAGTCGGTCTGCCAGAGTTGGTTCGGTCGGGTCGTCTTCTCGTGGAACTCGTTTGCTGCCTTGATGACCACGAAGGCCGGGCTGGTGACCAGGTCATGTGCCTTCAGAACCCTGTAGACGCTGGCTTCCGACACGAAGTAGCGCCGACTGTCGGTGAAGTGGACGGCGAGCTCCCGGGGTGACAGCTCGGGCTGCTCGAGGG
>NZ_JBHRSK010000034.1:0-769 GCF_042643245.1 Acidimangrovimonas pyrenivorans | reverse complement strand
ACGAAGGCAGTTTTCCCTGTCGCGGGATTGGGAACGCGGTTTCTGCCGGCGACGAAATCGGTGCCGAAGGAAATCATGACGCTGGTCGACCGGCCGTTGATCCAATACGCGATCGACGAGGCGCGGGCGGCCGGGATCAAGGAATTCCTGTTCGTGACCTCGCGCGGCAAGAGCGCGCTGGAGGATTACTTCGACTGCAATCCGCAGCTCGAGGCGGAGCTGCGGCGCAAGGGCAAGGACGCCCTGCTGCAGACGCTGAAATCGACCAATATGGAAGACGGCGCGATCGCCTATATCCGCCAGCACAAGGCGCTCGGCCTCGGCCACGCGGTGTGGTGCGCGCGGCGGCTGATCGGCAACGAGCCCTTCGCGGTGATCCTGCCCGATGACGTGATCGCGGCCGAGAAACCCTGCCTGCAGCAGATGGTCGAGGCCCATGCCGAGACCGGCGGCAACGTGGTGGCGGCGATGGAAGTGCCGCCCGAGAAGGCCTCGGCCTACGGCGTGCTCGACGTCGCCGAGGACATGGGGGCGATGGTCTCGGTGCGCGGCATGGTCGAGAAGCCGAAGCCCGAGGAGGCGCCGTCGAACCTGGCGGTGATCGGGCGCTACATCCTGACGCCGCGGGTGATGGGGAACCTCAACAAGATGAAGTCGGGCGCTTCGGGCGAGATCCAGCTCACCGACGCGATCGCCGACGAGATCGCGGCCGGCCGGCCGGTCTACGGCTTCCGCTTCCGCGGCCAGCGTTTCGATTGCGGCTCGAAGG
>NZ_JBHRSK010000032.1:0-544 GCF_042643245.1 Acidimangrovimonas pyrenivorans | reverse complement strand
GCCCGCTTGCGGCCCCCACGCTTGCGCACGGTGAGGCCTTCCTCGCGGTAGATGCGATAGAGCTTCTTCCAGTTCAGCGCCCAGCCTTCCCGCTTCAGCAGGATGTGCAGGCGCCGATAGCCGAACCGCCGCCTCTCGCCGGACAGTTCCCGCAGCCGCTCGCGCAACTCCCGGTCCTCCGGCCTGGTCGGCTGCCGCCGATACACGCGCGGGTCGATCCCGGCCAGGGCACAGGCCCGCCGCTGCGAGTAGCTCTTCTCCTTCATGGCCCAGTCCACGGCACGCCGCCTCGAACCGGGCCTCAGAAGCGTCCGCAGGCTCACTCGAACGCATGGCGTTCGCCTGCTCCCATTCCCAGCATCTCCTTCAGCGTCGCGACGTCGAGCATCTGCTCCGCCAGCATCTTCTTCAGCTTCGCGTTCTCGGCCTCCAGCGCCTTCAGCCGCCGCGCATCCGACACCTCCATGCCGCCATATCTCGAGCGCCACTTGTAGAAGGTCGCGTCGCTGATGCCGTGCTTGCGGCACAGCTCCTTCGCGCCCAG
>NZ_JBHRSK010000031.1:0-540 GCF_042643245.1 Acidimangrovimonas pyrenivorans | reverse complement strand
GCCGTGGTCTGCACCGCGTCCACCACCGGCGCGTCGTTCGTGCCCAGCACCGAGAAGGTGACGTCCTGGCTGGTCGTCGCGTTGAACTCGTCGGTGGCAGAAACGGTGAAAGTCTCGTGCACCACGTCGCCGGCGCCAAGGGCCTGGACCTCGTCCGAACTGTTGTCGAGCGTGTAGGTCAAGGCCCCGGTCGTGGGATCGACCGCAAGATGGCCGTAAACACCGTCGGCATCGCCCGAATAGGTCAGAACCGCGCCATTGTCGCGATCCTCGGCGACGATCTGCGCCGTGTCGGTCAGAGTGGCGTCTTCCTGCACGTAATCGAGCCCGGCCATCCCGGCAATCTTCGGCGCGTCGTTGGTGCCGGTGACGGTAATGGCCACCTGCTGGGTCGCGGTCGCCCCCTGGTCGTCGGTGACGGTCACGGTGAAGCTCTCGGTCTTCTGCTCGCCCTCGGCCAGCGCCTGAACCGCCGCCGCGGCGTTGTCGAGCGTGTAGCTCCAGACGCCGGTATCCGCGTTCACGGCGAAGCTGCCGTAG
>NZ_JBHRSK010000030.1:0-518 GCF_042643245.1 Acidimangrovimonas pyrenivorans | reverse complement strand
GTGGATCTATCGCTTTGTTGCTCAAGATAAACGCTTGGGCGGTAAGTTATATCGTCACTTGAGACAAGGTCATAAGCGGTATCGCCGAGGTAAACAAGAGAAAGCTCCAGCGATAAAAAATGCCGTTTCGATTGATGATAGACCAAGCATCGTTGACAGTAAGGAGCGGTTTGGTGACTGGGAAATCGACACTGTGCTAGGTAAGCATGGTACAGGTGCAATGGTGACTATTTTAGAGCGTAAGACTCGATTTTACGTGGTAAAGAAAGTGCCATCTAAGTCAGCGGATGATGTCACCAAAGCGACAATAGAGCTACTGAAGCCCTATAAGAAACATGTCCATACCATTACGGCAGATAACGGGCGAGAGTTTGCAGGTCATGAAACCATCGCAAAAGAATTAAAGGCTGATGTGTACTTTGCTCATCCGTACAGTTCTTGGGAGCGTGGTGCTAATGAGAATGCGAACGGTCTTTTAAGGCAATATGTGAAGAAAGGAACCGATCTAACGACAGTGA
>NZ_JBHRSK010000003.1:0-168101 GCF_042643245.1 Acidimangrovimonas pyrenivorans | reverse complement strand
GACGTGCGGTTTCGTCCGTTCAAACTTTGCCTTTGCCATTCGCGGATCGCCTCATGGTTTGGGGGGTCCCGGCGGACCCGATTCAGCATCGCGCGCCACTTACTCACTGGGAGCGAGAAAATCAAGCGTCAGTTGCCGTTTGCGGGCCCCGATGCCGGCAGCTTCGGCGCTGCGACGATAACCGTTCTCGTCGCCTCGCCGGTCTTCTTCGTCGCCTGCCCTGTCTGGCCCGTCCCGGTGGCGCCGGTCGCGCTCGCGGCGCTGTCGGTCTTCGCGCCGTCGCTCGCGGCAGCGCCCGTGCCAGAGCCGGCTGCCGGCTCTTCGAACCATTCCGGGTGCTTGAGCAGCCACTTCTCGATCGCCTTGACCGCGTTGTAGGACAGCACTTCCATCTGCTTCTTCTTGTTGCGGATCAGCCCCGAGCCGATCAGCGTCTCGCCGTTCAGCCCCTCGAGCACGGTGATCTGCTTGGGCTTCTCGTTCAGCAGCTTCTGCGCCGGGTCGTCCCAGATGTTGACGGTGATGACCAGGACCGACTTGGGCGACAGCACGATCGGGATGCCCGGTGGCGCCAGGGCGTAGCCGTCGACATTGATGCCGAAGTCGTAGAACTTGTCGCCCTTGTAGCGGCCGAAGCGGTCGACCATCGCCTGTTTCAGCGCCGCCTCCCATTCCGCGGCCGTGGCCGAGCGCGAGACCGGGCTCTTCTGGGCGTTCTTGGCGACGACGATGTTGAGGCCGAGCTTGAACGGCCCGAGCGGCGGCGGCGGCTGGTCGAGATCGCCCTTGCCGGCGCAGGCGGCAAGCAGGACGAGACCGCAGAGCGCCGCGAGCAGGCGGACGGGACGGCGGGCGTTGGTCATCGGGTCTCCCTCGGCATCGCGGCCGGCAACGCCCGGCCCGCCTCCGGGCTTAGCCCGCGGGCGCGCGCCACGCAACCGCGGCGGGCTGTCCGACGCCCCGAGGCCTGGCCCGGCCGGGAGGCCACGTCATGGCCTGCGCTTCGAGAAGACACGGCACAGGGCACGGAATCGCGGCCCCGCGCCCCGATCTCGCGGCCGCGACCCGCCGGGGGTCACTTGTCGCGCGGAGAGCGGCGAAGCTGATTGCGGAAGCGGCGAAGGGCATCTTTCCCGCCACCGGGGACGGCCTGCTGCGCATCCAGCTTTTCCTGATGCAGCTTCGCCGCATCCTTCAACCCTGCCGTGGCCGCGCGCAGGGCACGCTGCCGCGAATCCCCCAGCTTGCCGCCGAGTTCTTCGGCCCGCTCGGTCGCGAGGCTGAAAGCGAAGGCGTTGAATTCCGGGCTCCCGGGCTCGGATTGCTCGAACTGATCGCGCATCGGGCCGGGAGACTTGAGATCCTGCAGGAGCTGAAAGACCACCCGGGTCGCAAGGTCGCGGTTCTTCAGCCGATCGTCGTCGCCTTCGCCGAAGAGAAGCCATTCGACGCTGACACCGAGGCTCGTGCACAAAGAGGCGATCGCGATCGCGCGCGGCGAACTCGGCCCGGCAAGGTACTTTTCCATCGCGCTCTTTGAGACGCCCGCCGCTGCTGCCACATCCGCAACAGTCATCTTTTCATGCGTCATGAGCATGCGAAGCCGATCAGAAATATCGAGCTCTTTGAACATCATCCGTCTGCCCACCAAGCTGCGGGTTTACTGAAAAAATTATGCAGTATACGTACTTTTTTGCGGTTTCGCGTACTTAATAATACGCCCGCAATACCCCCCACCGAATCTCGATGCCGCCCATTGTCGCCAAATCAGCAACACCGAGACCATCGCATCATTAACCATTTGTGATACTGCCGGCTAGCCCTGACAAGCCCGATCTGAGCGATCCTGCCAACTATTCGGGCAGCGTGGCACACTTGATGATGATTCGCAGCTCATCCGACCGCCCCGGCCCGCCCTTGCAAGACCTGAATCGGGGATTCGCAACAGCTCCAGCATAGCAGAGAAAGACAAAGGGCTCAGCCATTTTCTGGCCAAGCCCTTGGTATCAGTGGTGAGCCGTACAGGATTCGAACCTGTGACCCACTGATTAAAAGTCAGTTGCTCTACCAACTGAGCTAACGGCCCACTCACGGCGGCTTCTCTAGAAAGAACGCCCGGGGTGGTCAAGGGCGTTCGCGGAAAAAACCGCACGCTCTGGCAAAAAGTTTCCGCGCGGCCTATATCGCCCGCCATGACAGACGCCGCTTCCCCCCAGGGCCTGCCCTTCATGAAGATGCACGGGCTGGGCAACGACTTCGTGGTCATCGACCAGCGGGGGCGGGAGAACCGTGTCTCGGCCGGACTCGCGCGCGCACTCGGCGATCGCCATCGCGGGGTGGGATTCGACCAGCTCGCGGTGATCGAGGAGGATGACGAGGCCGATATCCGGCTGACCTTCTACAACAGCGACGGCTCGATCGCCGGCGCCTGCGGCAACGCCACCCGCTGCGTTTCCGCCCATGTCATGCGCGAAACCGGGGCCGAGCGCCTGACGCTGCGCACCGAGCGCGGGCTGCTGCTGGCCGAGGATGCCGGCGACGGGCTGACCCGGGTCAACATGGGGGCGCCGCAGCTAGACTGGACCGAGGTGCCGCTGGCCCGTGCGATGGACACCCTGGAGCTGCCGCTGCCGGGCGCACCCGTCGCCGTCGGCATGGGCAACCCGCATTGCGTCTTCTTCGTCGAGGATGCCGAGGCGGTGAACGTCGCCGCAGAGGGCAAGCGATTCGAGCATGACCCGCTGTTCCCCGAACGCACCAATGTCGAGTTCGCGGCGCTGGTCGCGCCCGATCACCTGCGGATGCGGGTCTGGGAGCGCGGCGCCGGCATCACCCTGGCCTGCGGCTCGGGCACCTGCGCCACGGCAGTGGCGGCGGCGCGGCGCGGCCTCACCGGGCGGCGCGTCCTCGTCGATGTCGATGGCGGCCGGCTCGAGGTCGATTGGCGCGACGACGGGGTCTGGCTGACAGGCCCCACCGCCCATGTCTTCGACGGCGTGCTGACGCCGGCGTTCCTCGCGGGCCTGGCATGAGCAATCCGCCGATCTTCGCCACCCTCGGCTGCCGGCTCAACGCCTACGAGACCGAGGCGATGAAGGAGCTGTCGCAGGCCGCCGGCCTGGGCGACATGGTCGTGGTCAACACCTGCGCCGTGACCGCAGAGGCGGTGCGCAAGGCCAAGCAGGAGATCCGGCGGCTGCGGCGCGACAATCCCGACGCGACGCTGGTGGTGACCGGCTGCGCCGCCCAGACCGAGCCCGAGACCTTCGCCGCGATGCCCGAGGTCAGCCGCGTGATCGGCAATGTCGAGAAGATGCAGGCGGGCACCTGGACCGCGATGGCGACCCCGGACCTGATCGGCGAGACCGAGAAGGTGCAGGTCGACGACATCATGTCGGTGAAGGAGACCGCAGGCCACCTGATCGACGGCTTCGGCCGCCACCGCGCCTATGTCCAGGTCCAGAACGGCTGCGACCACCGCTGCACCTTCTGCATCATCCCCTATGGCCGCGGCAATTCGCGCTCGGTCCCCGCCGGGGTGGTGGTGGAACAGATCAAGCGGCTGGTCGATCGCGGCTTCAACGAGGTCGTCCTCACCGGGGTCGACCTGACCTCCTGGGGTGCCGACCTGCCGGCCCAGCCCAAGCTGGGCGACCTGGTGATGCGAATCCTCAAGCTGGTGCCCGACCTGGCCCGGCTGCGGATCAGCTCGATCGATTCGATCGAGGCCGACGAGATGCTGATGCAGGCGATCGCCACCGAGCCGCGGCTGATGCCGCATCTCCATCTCAGCCTGCAGGCCGGCGACGACATGATCCTCAAGCGGATGAAGCGCCGCCACCTGCGCGACGACGCCATCGCCTTCTGCGAGGAAGCCCGCAAGCTGCGCCCCGACATCGCCTTCGGCGCCGACATCATCGCCGGCTTCCCGACCGAAACCGAACAGATGTTCGAGAATTCGCTCAGGCTGGTGCAGGACTGCGGCCTGACCTGGCTGCATGTCTTCCCCTACAGCCCGCGCAAGGGCACCCCGGCCGCCCGCATGCCGCAGGTGCCCGGCCCGGCGATCCGCGAGCGCGCGGCGCGGCTGCGGGCGGCCGGCGAAGCGCAGGTCACGGCCCACCTGGCCGCCCAGCTGGGGCAGAGCCACGCGGTGCTGATGGAGGGCCCGCGCCTGGGCCGCACGCCGCAATTCGCCGAGGTCGAATTCGCCGCCGACCAGCCCGAGGGCCGGATCGTCACCGCCGCGATCACCGGCATCAACGGCCAGCGCCTGACCGCCTGAGCGCCCGATTCCCGCCGATCCCGCCTCTGTCCCTCGGGAATCCGCCTTGACGCGCGTCAATGCCAGTCGCCGCAGCGGTGTCATTCTGAACGGCGTTACTGCGGTTCATTTTGGAGGAAGGCATGAAGGGGAAGGCGATTTTCACGGCGCTCGCGATGACGGTTCTCGGCGCGGGCGCGGCATGGGCGCAGGATGCCGAACTCGGCAAGGGGCTCTACATGGACTATTGCGCCACCTGTCACGGTGATCAGGGCAAGGGCGACGGCGACATGTCCGGCGTGATGACGATCCCGGCCTCGAACCTGACGCTGCTGGCCAAGAACAATGGCGGCACGTTCCCGATGCTGAACGTCATCCATGTCATCGACGGCCGCACCGGGGTGAGGGCCCATGGCGGGGCGATGCCGGTCTTCGGCCGGGTGTTCTCGGACAGCGCGATGCGCGGCCCGGAGGATTACCAGAGCGTGGTCGAGGCACGCGGCCGCATCCTGTCGCTGGCGATGTATCTCGAGTCGATCCAGCAGCAGTAGCGCGCCAGAGACGGTCGGGCCGGCCGGCACGACGCCCGGCGGAAGGGTCAGCCTTCCCCGCCGGGCGTTTGTGCGCGGCCGCGTCGCTGCGCGACCAGCAACCCGGCCATCGTGATCGCCGCCAGCCCGATCCCCCCGTTCGCGCCCGGCACCGTGCCGAAGATCGCGGCGTCGATCAGCAGCGCCCAGCCGAGCGCCGAATAGTCGAAGGGCGCGAGCAGCGCGACCGGCGCCCGCGCCGCCGACTCGGTCATGGCAATGGCGCCGATGCCGCCGACCAGCCCGGTGCCGACCAGCGCCGCCATGTCCCGCGCGGCGGGCACGGACCAGCCGAACGGGGCCGTCGCCAGCCCGAGCAGCGTCGTCGCCAGGGCGAACCAGAAGACGATGGCGACGGCTGGCTCGGTCACGGTCATCGCCCGGATATGGACCCGCAGCACCCCCATCACCGCGGCGAATCCCAGGCCGGCCAGCACCCCGGCCAGCGCCCCGCCGCCGGGCAGGCTCAGCGCGTGCCAGAGCATCGCCAGAATACCGCCGAACCCCAGCAGCGCCGCCAGCAGGACCCGGCGGCCCAGCCTCTCGCCCAGCAGCAGCGCCGCCAGCGGCAGGCTGAACAGCGGCGCGAGGAAGGAAAGCGCCTGGGCATTGGCAACCGAAAGCCTGGTGAGAGCGAAGAAGTAACACCCCATGGCCAGCGCACCGAGGACCCCGCGGGCGACATGCAGCCCGGGCCGCCGCGTCGCCAGCGCCGAGAAGCCGCCGCGCCAGGCGGCATAGAGCCCGATCGGCAGCAGCGCCACGGCCGAGCGCCAGAAGATGACCTGGCCCAGCTCGACCCTGCCGCCCAGGCCGTGAACCAGCGCCGACATCGCCGCGACCATCGCCGCCGCGAACAGCCGCAGGGCGATGGCCGAGGGCAGCGCGGTGCGGCGGGCGGCGGCTTCGGCCATTCCCTAGGACGTGGGCGGCACGTCGATCGTGTCGCGCCAGGGCTTGATGTCGACCAGCGGCGTGCCGTCGAAACAGTCGAGCGCGTCGACCGAAATCCGCCCCTCCTCGAGCTCCAGCGCGGTGATCCGCACCGTGGCCAGCGAGACCGGGTTGGGCCGCACCGGCGAGCGCAGGGCGAAGGTGCCGCGCGGGCCGTCGGCATGGCCCGGGGTCTGCACGATCAGGTCGCGCCGGGCCTGATTCATCCAGTAGAGCAGAATGATGGCCTGGCCCGGCTCCAGCCCGGTCAGCCCGTCGCGATAGGCCGGGTCGAGCTCGACGCTAAACGCGCCGCCGCGCTCGCGCGCCTTGCGCAGGTTGCGCGGACAGTCGCCCTTTTTCCACGGCGTGCGCAGCCGGCCGATGAAGGTGATCCCGGCCTCGGCCCGCTCGGCCGGATCGAAGGCCAGGGCAACCTCGCCCGGCCGCATCGGGTTGCGTTCTTCCGTCATGCTGTCTGTCCCGGTTTGCGGATCGTGTCGCCCAGCTCCAGCCGCGGTGTCAGTTCGAGGCGCACCCCCGCCGCGCCCTCGGGCGCGGTGCCGGCGATGATCTCGGCCGCCTTGCGCCCGATCTCGCGCCGGCAGGCATCCATCGTCGCCAGCTGGCAGGGCAGGCCGTCGAGCAACTCGACCCCGTTGAAACCGGCCAGCCCCAGCCGGCCCGGCACGTCGATGCCCTTCTCGAGACACCACAACAGCCCACCGGCACCGATCATGTCGTTGGAGTAATAGAGGAAATCCAGATCGGGCGAGCGCGCCAGCATCGCCTCGGTCATCTCGCGCCCCTTCAGCAGGGCCGAGCCGCCCGAGTAGAATTCGCGATCCTCCAGCGCCAGCCCGGCCTCGGCCAGCCCCTCCTCGAACCCTTCCATCCGTTTCCGCGCCCGGTGGTCGTCGGGCATCTTGGTGCCGAGGAAACCGATCCGGCTATAGCCGGCGGCAATGATCGCCCGCGCCATTTCCAGCCCGGCGCGGCGATGCGAGATGCCAACCATCGAGTCGACCGGCTCGCCGTCGACATCCATGATCTCGACGATCGGGATGCCGGCATTCTCGAGCATCGCCCGCGAGGCGGCGCTGTGCTCGACCCCGGCGATGATCACCCCCGAGGGCCGCCAGGACAGCATCTCGTAGAGCACCCGCTCTTCCTTCTCGGGCCGGTAGTTGGTGACGCCGACCACCGGCTGCAGCGGGGTCTCGTCCAGCACCGCCGAAATGCCGGCCAGCACTTCGGGAAAGACCATGTTGGACAGCGACGGGATGATGACGCCGACCAGGTTGACCCGTTGCGAGGCCAGCGCGCCGGCGATCTTGTTGGGCACGTAGCCCAGCGCCTTGGCCGCGCTCAGCACCTTCTCGCGCGTCGCCTTGGAGACGTCGCCGCGGTTGCGCAGCACCCGGCTGACGGTCATCTCGCTGACGCCGGAGGCTTCGGAGACGTCGCGCAGGGTCAGCGTGCGGCGCGGGACGGGCGGCTGCTGTGTGGTCACCGGTGAACTCTGTTGTCGCTGGGTCTGATCCCTTGTTAGCGCCAAAGCTTTCGCTTGTCCAAGCCCCGCAATGCGGCTATGTTAACGCTAACGGCGCGTGGCGCCGGCGATATCCGGCCTGTCCTGCAAGCTCTCAAAGCGCGACGCCCGGACCCAAGGGGGGAGTGGCGGGCCAAATTCACTCCCCCTTTTTCTTTGCCTGCGGCCCGGCATGGACGCCAGAAAGCCGAAACGGCTGGTTCCCTTGCCCCTTCAAGCCATGATCGTGGCGGGACGTGCGGCCGAGAGCCCAGTGCGAATGCCGATTTTCGCCCCGGAACCCAACGCAAGGGCAGACCTGACTGCCGGCACGCTCTATGCCGTCACAGGCAAGCCCGGCTGGATCTACTACGGACAGGTCAATCCGCACCGGCTTGTCGCCTTCTTCCAGCGGCGCGACCGCGCCATCGCGGATGCAAACTCCGTCCTGTCCTCGCCGGTCATGTCCCTGGTCTTTGTCGCGCCCCCGTCAATCGCACGGGCGCTGCGCTCGGGCAGGTGGAAGAAACTGGGGCGATTCGCGATCAGCCAAGCGGTGGCGACCGCGCGCCGGGTGGTGCAATGGCCGCCGTTCACCACGACGGTAACCATCTGGGACATGGAGCACCCCCTCCACGATACAAAGGCCCGCGATCCCGAGATACAGGCGCTTGAGGTCATCGCGGCCTGGGACGCGGAACAGCACATTCCCGAACGGCTGACCGCCGATTCCGGCGCCGAGCCGGCCGCCTGGCATGTCGGCGGCCCGATCTGGAGGGCGCGTATTCAGAGAGAGGCGTTCGCCCGGTGCTTTCCCGAAAGGCCGGCCCATGGATTGCCCGCCGATTGGGTCCCGGTCGATTGAAACGCGCATTTTTCGCTCCCGGCCCGTCCCAGCGGGTTGAACGACGCGCGGTTTCCCCGCAAAAGAGGCGCAGCGGCCCCGTGGCTCAACTGGATAGAGCAATCCCCTCCTAAGGGATAGGTTGCAGGTTCAAGTCCTGCCGGGGTCACCATCTCTCGACGGCCGTTGCCAATGGGGCAGAAGAGTGCGCGCTTTCGAGTCTCTGTCGCATCTCCACTCCCGGGTGGTCGCGGCAAGCCGGAAACCCTCCGTCACAAGATCCTCCCGGATGCCGCAGGAATGCTGACCGCAGGCACTGGCGTCGCGAAAGGCCTCAGAGCTTCTCGATCGGCTCCGGCACCGCGGCGAACAGGTCGGCGATATAGGCTTGGGCACCACCACCTTGCCGCTCCGGCCGGCCCGAACGACGCGGCGTTCCCCGAGATGCGTTTCCTTCGTCCGACAGTTGGAGGCCTGTCACTCGGGCGTCCCGAGCGGCCGGGGCGCACCCAGGTGACGTGAGAGGACCTTCCCCTTGCTGATCAGCAACCCCGAGATCGCGCGCGCTCTGTCGGGCGTCAGGCGCGATATCGGCCCCGACACCGTCAGGGCCCCGAGCAGCACGTTGCCTTCCCCGAAGACCGGCACGGCCAGGGCGGCCACATCGGGATCGCGCTCGCCGAACGACATCGCGGGCAGGGCCGGGCGAGCGGGGCCCGTGCCCTGGCCACCGGGCCGCTCGCCCCCTGTCAGGACATGGCCTGCGGCCCCGAGCCCGAGCGGGAGGATCGCGCCCTCCTCGACATGATCGCGCACCATCTGTCGCGATTCCTCGCGGAAAAGGCAGACCCGTGCCTCGCCGATGCGACGGTAGAAGGAGGCGCTTTCCCCCGTCTCTTCCCGGAGCGCCCTGAGGAAGGGCCGGATCCGGGCTTCGAGGCCGAAGGCCTGGCGATAGCTCGCCCCCAGGCGCCCGATCGACCAGCCCAGGGTGTAGTTGCCGCTGTCCAGACGCTCCACCAGCCCCGCCCGCTCCAAAGAGACCAGCAGGCGCAGGATCGTGCTCTTGTAGAGACCCGTGCGGCGGTTCAACTCCACCAGGGAGAGGGGCTCGCGCTCCTGGTCGAAGCACAGCAGGATCGACAAGGCCCGGTCGACGGCCGCGACCCCCGTGGGTTGGTCGTCGGAGCTATCCGGAGTCGCGTCAGCCATCCTGGACGATCTTCCGTTCGGGATCTGCGACGGCCGCCCGGCCCGGCGGCATGCCGGCGCTTTCAGGGACATCCTGCTCCGGCCCCGCGGCATTGGCCAGGAAATCGCGGCGCACGCGTTCGAACAGGCCCCCGGCACGCAGCAGGTCCAGCTCGGTTTCCGTCCGGGCCTCCAAGACGCAGTCCAGCGTGGCCGTGCCCGCGGCCGAGGTGATCGTCAGCGTGACCGCTTGCCCCGGCTGGTGCAGAGGTGTCAGGCCGGTGCTCGAGATCTCGATCTCTCCCGTCAGGTCGATCCCTTCGAGCCCGCCCGTTACGGGACGCAGCGGCACGACGCCGACACGGATCAGGTTGGTTCGATGAATGCGCTCGAAACTTCGGGCGACGACGGCGCGCACCCCGAGCAGCCGGGTCCCCTTCGCCGCCCAGTCGCGGGCACTGCCCATGCCGTAGCCGTCCCCGGCGAGAATGACCGCCGCCACCCCGTCGCGGCGATAGCGCGCGGCTGCCGACGTGACCGGAACGATCTCGCCACTCGTCATATGCCTGGTCCACGGCCCGTCCCGCCCGTCGGCCAGCAGGTTGCGCAGCCGCGCATTGGCGAAGGTGCCGCGCAGCATCGCCTCGTGGTTGCCGCGACGACCGGCATAGGTGCCCAGCCTCCCCGTTGCCACGCCCTTGGCCGCGAGGTACCGGCCGGTCTCGCTTTCGCTCGCGATCGGCCCGACCGGGCTGATGTGATCGGTCGTAACCCCGTCGCCGAGAACCAGAAGCGGCCGCGCCCCGGCCAGTTCCCGGACCTGGGCCGAGAAGCCCGGCGCGAAGAAGGGCGGCTCGATGAAATGGGTCGAGCCGGGTTGCCACGGCCAGAACGGGCCGACGGGCCCGGCCTGTTCCGTCCAGCTTTCCGGGGTGACGAAATGGGCCGGCCCGGAACCGATCCTGCCGAGCAGGGCCCTGACCTCCGCCTCGTCGGGCCAGAGATCGGAGAGCAGCACAGGATGGCCTGCGGCATCCGTGCCGACGGGGTCCCGTGTCAGGTCCCGGCACAGGGTCCCGCAAAGGGCAAAAGCGACGACCAGCGCCGGGCTCATCAGGATATTCGAGCGCACCAGCGGGTGAATCCGTGCCTCGAAGTTGCGATTCCCCGACAGGACCGCGGCGACATTCAGACCGCGCCCGGAGATCTGGCGGCTGATCTGCGGGGCGAGCGGGCCCGAATTTCCGACGCAGGTGGCACAGCCGAAGGCCGAGACGGCAAAGCCCAGCGCCTCCAGCGGGGCGAGCAGATCGAGCTGGCCGAGGTATTCGGCCACCCGGCGCGACCCCGGCGCCAGCGAGGTCCGGACATGGGCCGGAACCTTCATCCCGCGCCGCAGCGCGTTTCGCGCCACCAGAGCGGCGGTGATCATGGCGTCGGGATTGGCGGTGTTGGTGCACGAGGTGATCGCGGCGATGACGATATCGCCGGCACGCAAGCCTTCGTCCGAAGCGGTCGGCAAGGCGGCGGGCGAACCCGGCCCCTCGATCACGGAGGGCAAGGCGGCGAGCGGCAGCCGCTGATCCGGGCGCGAGGGTCCGGCCACCGACGGGATGACAAGGTCCAGGTCGAAGTGCAGGCGCCGGTTGTAGGCCACCCCTTCGCCGGGCTGCACGTCGGTCAGGAGATGCGCGCGAATGGTCTGCAGGTGTTCCCGGGGGGCGCCGTTCCGCTCGAGATAGGTCAGGACCTCCGCGTCGAGCGGGAACAGCGCCGAGGTCGCCCCGTATTCCGGCGCCATGTTGGCGATGGTCGCCCGGTCGGCAATGCCGAGCGCGGCAACGCCCGGACCGTGGAATTCGAGCAGCGCCCCGACAACGCCCTGGCGCCGCAGCCACTGCGTCAGCGTCAGGGCGGCATCGGTCGCGCTGACCCCCGGCGGCAGCTTGCCGCAGAGTTCGACCTCGACGAGCTCGGGCGCAGGCAGCGACAGCAAGCCCCCCAGCACCGCCTCTTCGGCCTCGATCCCGCCCGTGCCCCAGCCGAGGACGCCGAGCCCGCCGATCATGGTGGTATGGGAATCCGTGCCGATCACCAGATCGCTGAAGCGCCAGCCATCGCGGCGGCTGACCACCTCGACCAGGGTCTCCATGTGGATCTGGTGAATGATGCCGTTCCCCGGAGGCACGATGGACAGGTTGTCGAAGGCCGCCGCCGCCCAACGGGCGAATTGGTAGCGTTCGGCATTGACCTCCGCCTCGCGCTTCAGATTGTGGGCGAAGGCGCCGGGGCCGCGGTTCTGCTCGATGGTCACCGAGTGGTCGATCACCATGGTCACGGGCACGGCGGGGTTCACCTGCGCAGCGTCGCCCCCTGCCCGCCGGACGGCATCGCGCAGCGCGGCCAGGTCGGTCAGCAGCGGCAGGCCGGACGCATCCTGAAGCACGACCCGGCCCACCGGAAAGCGCAGCTCCTGCCCCGTGCCGGCGGCCTGCGGGGTCCAGCCGACCGCCGTCGCCAGCTCGGCCGCCGACAGCCGTCCTTCGGCGCAGGCCCGTGCGGCGGCTTCGGCAAGCAGGCGGATCGTCCGGGGCACCTGCCCCGCATCCTGCCCATGGGCCGCGAACAGCGCCGCGACGTCAACGTAGCGGTCCCCGTCGGCATCGCTGCGGATATAGGGAAAATCCGTCATACCTCGAGCCATTCCCGTGTGATGTCAGAGCTCTCGGTCAGCTCCCGCGGGCTGCCCTCGAAGACGATCCGGCCATGCCCCATCACCGCGACGCGGGTGGCGACGTCGAGCGCCAGCGACATCTTCTGCTCGATCAGCAGCATGGCGACGCCCCGCGCCCGCACGGCGTGGAAGAACTCGGCCAGCAGTTCGATCACCTTGGGCGCCAGCCCCTCGGTCGGCTCGTCGATCACCAGAACGTCGGGATTGCCGAGCAGGGCGCGGGCCAGCGTCAGCATCTGCTGTTCGCCGCCCGACAGCACGCCGGCCGGCACCTTCAGCCGCTCCTTCAGCCGCGGGAACAGCGCGAAGATGTCCTCGTGGCGCCAGCAGACCTTTGCCGCGCGCGCGGATTCGCCAAGGCGCAGGTTTTCCTCGACCGTCAGCTCCGGAAAGACGTCGCGGTTCTCGGGCACATAGCCGACGCCGAGCTGGGCGATGCGAAAGGTCTTCTCGCCGATCAGTTCCTCTGCGCCCAGATGGATCGAGCCGCGCCGCTCGACCAGCCCGACGATCGCCTTGGCCAGGGTCGAGCGGCCCGAGCCGTTGCGCCCGAGCAACGCGACGATCTCGCCGCCAGCCACCGAGAGCGAGACCCCGCGCAGGACCTGGCTCTTGCCGTAGAACGCTTCCACGTCGCGGATCGTCAGCATTCCGCGCCCTCCTTCCCGGCCGGTGCGTGCTGCCCGAGATAGGCCTCGCGCACCTCGTTGTTTCCGCGGATCTCGTCGGGCGCGCCGCTGGCGACGACCTTCCCGGCGGCCAGCACCGTGATGCGGTCGGCCAGAGAGAAGACGACGCCCATGTCATGCTCGACCACCATCAGCGTCCGGCCTTCGGTCAGGCCCCGGATCAGGTCGATGAAACGATCGGTCTCGGCATGGTTCATGCCGGCGGTGGGTTCGTCGAGCAGCACCACCTGCCGCCCCGAGATCGCCGCCATGCCGATCTCGATCGCGCGCTGCTCGGAATAGCTGAGCTGGTCGCAGGGGATATCGCCGCGACGGCCGAGGCCGATCCTGTCGAGCATCTCGGTCACCTTGTCGGCCAGGTCGCGGATCCCCGCCGCCCGACGCCACAGCGCGCGGTGGTGGCCGGTCTCGATCAGCGCGGCGCAGCGCAGGTTCTCGCGCGCCGACAAGGTGGCGAACAGGCTGTTGATCTGGAAGTTGCGCGCCAGCCCGGAGGCGAAGATGCGCGCCGGGGGCGCCCCGGCGACGTCTCGCCCGAAAAGCCGGATCGACCCCGAGCTTGGGGAAAGCCGGCCGCTGATCAGGTGGAACAGCGTCGACTTGCCCGCCCCGTTGGGGCCGATGACGGCGTGGCGCTCGCCGGGGGCGACACTCAGGCTGACGCCGTCGAAGATGCGGGTCGGACCGAAGGACTTGCACAGGTCGGTCAGTTGCAGCGCGGGGGTCATGGCCTCACCTTTCCAGGGCTTCACGGGAGCAGGCCGCCGACGGCTTCCGGCACAAGGGCAAGAAGGGCGCGGCGGCGAGGACGGCGAGCAGGAGCAGAAGCCCCCAGCCGCGCGGGCCGCTCAGAGTCCCGGCCGCGCCACGGGCAACGGCATAGGCCTCTTCGACCAGCACGACATAAAGCGCCGCGGCCGACAGCACGGCGGCCGCCTCCAGCGCCAGCCGCGCCAGGCCGATCGCCTCGCGGCGCTGGCGCAGCCGCTGCGGCAGCGCCGCCGCCAAGCCCGACAGCCCGCCCGGCGCGAAGAGCACGGTGGCGACGAAGATCACGCCAAGGTGGAAGGGCCAGGCGTCGGTCAGCGACGAGACGACGGAATAGAAGATCACGTAGACCAGCGCCCCGACCACGCTGCCGGCCAGCGAGCCGACGCCGCCGATATAGGTGGCGACGAGGATGGCGCTCGACTGGTCGAGCGACAGGATCTGGGCCGAGACGAGCTCGAAATTGATCGCGATCAGCGCCCCGGCGATCCCGGCGACGAAGGCCGAGAGGCAGAAGGCGCGATAGCGGATGCCCTGCGCGCTCAGCCCGAGGAATTCGACCCGCTCGTCATTGTCGCGCACCGCCCGGCACAGGTCGCCCAGCACGGAAGCGCGGAAGCCCGCGACCAGGACCAGGACGAGGACCAGCCAGACCGCGATCAGCCCGTAGACCTCGACCTGGGGGCCGAAGTCGAACCCGAGGAAGCGGCCGCCCGAGGTCCGGTCGAAGGAGACGCCGGCATCGCCGCCGAAGAAGCCGTCGCGGGTGAGCGCATAGGCATGGACCATCTCGGCGAAGCCCAGGGTGATCATGGCGAAGACGACGCCGGTGCGGCGGGTGTTGAGCAGCCCGAGCACCGCGGCGACGGCAAGCGAGAGCAGACCGCCGGCAAGCGGGGCGTAGGCGATCGAGAACCAGCTCCAGCCGCCGGCCTCGGCCATGTTGGCAAGGTTGGCGACGGCGAAGCCGCCCAGCCCGACATAGAGGGCGTGGCCGAAGGACAGCAGCCCGGTCTGGCCCAGCAGGATGTTGTAGGACAGCGTGGCGACCACCATCGTCGCCATCATGCAGGCGAGGTTCACCGTCGCGTCGCCGCCCGGCACGAAGGGCGCGATCAGCAGCAGGGCGCCGATCGCGGCGGCCACGATGTTCCAGCGGAGCGCGGAGGTCATTGGGAAGCCTTTCCAAGCAGGCCGGCGGGACGCAGGGCGAGAACGAGGACCATCAGCAGGAACGGCAGGAACGGCGCCATCTGCGACAGGGTCATCCCGGCCAGCGGCAGATCGGGAAGCGAGACACCGAGCGCGCGAAAGCCGTCGGCCAGCGAGACGTCGATGCCCACTGCGAAGGTCTGGATCAGTGCGATCAGCAGGCTGGCGAGGAAGGCGCCGGGCAGAGAGCCCATGCCGCCCAGCACGCAGACGACGAAGACGATGGTGCCGACGGCATTGGCCATGCCCGGCTCGGTGACGAAGGCCGCGCCGCCCAGCACGCCGGCCAGTCCCGCCAGCCCGGCGCCGAGGCCGAAGACCAGCATGAAGACCCGCGGCACGTTGTGGCCCAGCGCCTCGACCATGCCGGGATTGCGCAGCGCCGCACGGATCACCAGGCCGACGCGGGTACGGCGCACCAGCAGGTGCAGCCCGAGGACGATGCCCAGCGAGATCGCCGCGATCAGCGCCTTGTAGACCGGGAAGCCGGTGCCGCCGACGCGGAGCAACGGGACGCTGAGCGCGGCGGGGAACTGGTAGGAGACCGAGGCGGTGCCCCAGATCAGCTTGACCCCCTCCTCGATCAGCAGCGCCAGCCCGAAGGTCAGCAGCAGTTCGGCGACATGGCCGTGGCGATGCGCCCGGCGCAGCAGGAACCGCTCGACCGCCATACCCAGCCCCGCGACCAGCAGCGGCGCGACGATCAGCGCCGGGACGAAGCCCAGATGGGGCATCAGCGTGTAGGCCAGGTAGGCGCCCAGCATGTAGAAGCTGGCATGGGCGAAGTTGAGCACGCCCATCAGGCTGAAGACCAGCGTCAGGCCGCTCGTCAGCATGAACAGCAGCAGCCCGTAGGACAGCCCGTGCAGCAGGCTGATCGCGAAGTAATCCATCTCTCCCTCCCTGCGAGGCCGGGGGCAGGACCAGCCCGCCCCCCGGCATGTTGTCCGCTCAGGGGCGTTTCATCCGGCAGGACGTCTCGACCGCGGTCTGCTGCGGCTCGAGCACCATGTCGGTGACGAAGGCGGTGCCGGAATGCTCGGCGTCGTATTTGGCGTCGGCCGGGCCGCCCGCCGCCGCCGTCTTGACCGCGCGCGAGATGTAGAGGCGTTGCAACATCTGGTGATCGGACTTGCGCGCCCAGGCCGGGCCGGTGCCGGCGTCGACCTGCAGGCCTTCCATCGCATAGGCGATGGCCTTCACGTCCCTGGTGCCGGCCTTCTCCATCGCGGCATCGAGCAGGAAGACCATCGTCCGGATGCGCTGGAACAGCCAGTCGTGTCCGGTCTTCCGCTGGTAGACATCCATGAAGCCCTCGATCGGATCGGGCTGGATGTTCTGGTTCCACTCGCTGGCAACATAGATCCGACCGATCGCCGCCGGTCCCATCGCCGCCGGTGCGCCGTAGCCCGAGCCGTAGAAGGTGTAGATATGCAGCTTCAGCCCGGCATCCTTGATCGCCTTGACCAAGAGCGACAGGTCGTTGCCCCAGTTGGCGGTGAAGACGGTATCGGCCCCGCTTTCGGCGATTTTCGAAACGTAAGGCGCGAAATCCTTCACCTGCCCGACCGGGTGCAGCTCGTCGCCGACCACCTTGACGTCGGGCCGCAGCTTGGCGAGTTCGGCCTTGGCGTCCTCCGAGGCCTGCTGCCCCAGCGCGTAGTTCTGGTTGATCAGGTAGATCTTGTGGACGCTCTGGTCGGGGACCAGCTTCTTCATCACCGCGCGGGTCTTCATCGCGACGCTGGCGTCGAAGCGGAAGTGCCAGAAGCTGCAATCCTTGCCGGTCAGATCGTTGTCCAGCGCGGAATGGTCGAGATAGAGCACCGGATCGTCCGGGTGGCGGCGGTTGTACTTGTCGACCGCCTTCACCAGCGCGGCCGCGACCGAGGACGAGTTGCCCTGGGTGACGATGCGGATGCCCTGATCGACCGCCTCGCGGAAGGCCTTGAGCGTTTCCTGCGGATTGCCCTTGCCGTCGATCGAGACGAGCCGGAGCTTCTCGCCCTTGACCCCGCCGGCGGCGTTCACCGCGTCGATCGAGGCCTGCAGGCTGGCGCGCTGCTGCTCGCCGACATTGCCGAAAGCGCCCGACAACCCGTCGAGCTGGGCGATGCGGACGTCCGCCCGGGCCGGCAAGGCCATGGCCAGCGCCGCGGCGACCGCGAATCCGACAAATCCTGTACGCAATTTCATTTCAAGTCCTCCCTTGGTGTTGTTTTCGTGCGGAATTTCGCCGGCCCCGGACCGCCTAGCGCGGCCCGAAGCCGCGATAGGGGGCGAGCGGCACGATCTGCACCGCTTCCAGCATTCCGGCCTGGTACATCGGCAGCCGCGCCAGCCCGGCGTCGAGCGCCGCGCGGTCGGCCGCCTCGATCAGCAGCACCGCGCCGGGCGCGTCGTCGCGATGCCAGATCTGGCGGATGAAGCCCTCGAGATAGAGCGCGCGCGCCATCTGCGCCTCGGGTTCGAGCTTGGGGGCGATCTCGGCCTCGCTGAACCTCTCGGTGCGGCGGCGGGAAACGACGAGGAACTGCATCGGATGCTCCTGTGATTGGCGGCTTCAGTTGAGGCCGGCGGCATGGCGCCCGGCCTGGCGGCCGAAGACCAGCCCGCGCAGCACCGAGGTCGAGCCGGTGTAGACCCGGTGGTAGATCCCCTGGGTCTCGCCGGCGGCGTAGAGGCCGGGGACGATCTTGCCGTCGACGTCGATCACCCGGGCGGACGGGTCGGTCTTGAGCCCGCCGAAGGTGAAGCAGTTGGACGAGATGATCGGGTAGGCCCGGAACGGCGCCTTGACGATGGGCCGCGACCAATGGCTCTTGGGCGGGGTCAGTGCCGCCCGGCGGTGATCGAGCGCGAAGGGATCGAAACCGCCGTCGTCCCCGGGGCAGGCGGCGTTGAAGTCGTCGACGGTGCCGGCCAGTGCCGCCGGGTCGAGACCGATCGCCGCGGCCAGCGCCTCGATGCTGGCGGCCTCGACCGGCGGAACGTCCGAGCGGATCGCCGTCTTCCAGCGCGGGATGTCCTCGACCTGCGCGTCGAAGATCACCCAGGCGATGCCGTCGGGCTGATCGGCGAAGGAGCGGCCGATATTGTCGTAATGCGCATCCACCGTGCCCGGCGCCTCGTCGGCGAAGCGCCTGCCGTCGCGGTTGACCAGGATGCCGTAGGGATAGATGAACACCACCGCCTCGGGCTGGCGCGAGCGCGGATCGACCGGCTCGGCGTGATACGAGCCGAATTCGCCGGCCGGCGCCGCGCCGTGGTCGAGCGCCATGCGGATGCCCTCGCCGCGGTTGTAGTAGCCGCCGGGCGCGACCGGCCGGATGTGGCGCGCCTTGGGGCCGATGTAGCGGGTCATCATCTCGGGATTGCCCTGGTAGCCGCCGCTGGCCAGCACCACCGCCTTGGCCGGGATGTCGCGCACGGTGCCCTCCGGGCCGTTCGCCTGCACGCCGCAGACGGTGCCGTCGGGGCCGCGCAACAGATCGGTCGCCGTGGTGCGGTAGAGGACCTCGGCCCCCAGCGCCTGCGCCTCTTCCATCAGCCGGGTGATGATGCCCAGGCCACCGCCCATCGCGGCGATCCGGCTGGTGTTCTGGGTCAGCAGGTAGATCGGCTGCGGCCCGAAGCTGAGCCCGAGCCCCTTGAGCCAGTCGAGCGTCTCCGGCACCTGCCCGGCGAAGGTCGAGATCACCTCGGGATCGGGCAGCGAATGGGCGCGGACATTGGCCGGCCAGTCCTCGTAGGAGCGGCCCAGCGCGTCGAGCACGTTGTGGTCGATGTTCCAGCCCGCGTTCTCGGCGAAATGCTCTTCGAAGTCGTCGGCGATCTCGGCGTCGTTCTTCATCCGCATATAGGCTTCGGTCCAGCGCGAGTTGCCGCCGAAGTTCTCGGCATCGGCGCGTTCGAGCAGTGTCACGGACAGCCCCGCCTGCAACGCGGTCACGGCCGCGGACAGCCCGGCAACGCCGCAGCCGACGATCAGCAGGTCGGATATCTTGGTCTCGGTCATCGGGTCGTTCCTCCCAGGGATTGATCAGTGTCTTCGGCCGCGGCGGCGCCCCGGCAGGCGCGCAGGATCGCGGCGGTGTCGGCGCCTGCCGCCGGCGGGTCCTCAAGGCGGTCGAACCCCTCTCCATCGAGGGTCAGCGGCAGCCGGGGCAGCCGGGTGCGGGTGCCGTTCGGCAAGGTGGTGGGCAGCAGCCCGCCGGTCGCCTGCAGATGCGGGTCGTCGAACAGGTCCTCGGGCCGGGCCACCGGGGCGAAGGGCAGCCGCGCCGCCTCGCACAGCACGACCGCCTCGTCGAGGCCGAGCCTGGCGAAGATCTCCTGCACCAGCGGGATCAGCCGCGGGCGGGCGGCGATGCGGTCGTTGTTGGTGGCAAGGCCGGGATCGGCCAGCAGGTCATCGCGCCCCAGCGCCTCGCAGAACCGGCGCCAGTGGCTGTCGGTGGTGATGCCGAGGAAGAACGGACGCCCGTCCTTCAGGGTGAAGGTCTCGTAGACCGCCCAGGCGGAGACCCGCTCGGGCATCGGCGGCAGCGGCCTGTCGCTCTGGGCGGCATAGCACAGGTGCTGCCCCATCAGGAAAACGCTGCTCTCGAACAGCGCCGACTGGACATGGCGGCCGCGCCCGCTGCCATCGCGGTCGCGCAGGGCGACGAGGATGCCGATCACCGCGAACATGCCGCCGACGATGTCGATCACCGAGCTGCCGGCGCGCAGCGGCTGGCCGGTCGGTCCGGTCATGTAGGCCAGACCGGTCATCATCTGCACGACCTCGTCCAGCGCCAGCCGGTTCTCGTAGGGGCCTGGCATGAAGCCCTTGAGGCTGGCGTAGACGAGCTGCGGGTTGATCTCTTTCGCCCGCCCGGCGCCCAGGCCGAGGCGGTCCATTGTGCCGGGGGCGAAATTCTCGATCAGCACGTCGGCGCGCGCCACCAGCGCCTCGGCCGCGGCCAGCCCCTCGGGCGTCTTGAGGTCGAGCGCGACCGAACGCTTGTTGCGGTTGAAGTAGCCGAAATAGCCGGTGCCGAAGCCCTTGAGCCGACGCGTCGGCTCGCCCTCGGGCGCGGGTTCGACCTTGATGACCTCTGCGCCCAGATCGGCCAGGATCATCCCGGCGCAGGGGCCCATGACGGTGTGGCCAAAGTCGAGCACCGTCAGCCCGTCGAGAGGTTGCAGGCTCATGACTGCCCTCCCGGCACGGGCCGCTCGGCCGGGCCGTCGTAGGCATAGGGAACGGAAACCGGCATCGGCCCCTTGATCCGGCCGCCCTGCCCTGCCTGTTCGCAGGCATGGGCCATCACCCCGACCGCCCGCGACAAGATGAACAGGCCGCGGCCCTGCAGCGGCGAGAAGCCGAGTTCGGCGTAGACCGCGGCGGTGATGCCGTCGATGTTCATCGGCACCGGCTTGCCCTTACGCGCCCGCAGCGCCGCCTCCACCGCGCGGGCGGCGGCCAGGGCGCGGCCGTCGACGGTTCCCGCCGCAACCGCGCCGTCGATCAGCCGCGCCAGCCGCGTCGCGCGGGGATCGACCCGGTGGAAGCGGTGGCCGAAACCGGGCACGATCTGCTTGCGGGCCAGCCGGACCGAGACCTCGGCCTGGGCGGCCGTTTCGATGGCGCCCCCATCGGCGATGTCGAGCACGGCGGCGTAAAGCTCCATCGCCTGCTGCCCGGCGCCGCCATGCACGTCGCCCAGCACGTTGACCGCCGAGGCCATCGCGTTGTTGAGGCCGATGCCGCAGGTCATCGCCATCCGGGCGATGGCGATCGAGGGCGCCTGCGGGCCATGATCGACCGAGGCGACCAGCGCCGCCTGCAGCAGATCGGCCTGGGACCGCGAGGGCAGCTCGCCCCGCGTCATCAGCCAGATCATCTGCGGGAAGGTGACCGCGCCGATCAGCTGCTCGATCGGGTAGCCGCGCAGGCGGATATGGTCGGGCTCCATGTCGATGATCGCGGTGCGCCACCAGGCACGGGCATCGGCGAGCGGGTCTGTCGCGGGATCGGTCATGGCTCAGCCCAGCACGAAGGGATTGGCCCGGTTCGGGCGGGGGGTGATCCAGATGCTCTTCGGCTGCAGGTATTCCTTGATCGCCTCGGTGCCGCCCTCGCGGCCGATCCCCGACCGCTTGTAGCCGCCGAAGGGGGTGGCGAAGCTGGTCGCGCGGTAGTTGTTGACCCAGACCGTGCCCGCCTTGACCCGGTCCGAGACCGTCAGCGCCCGCTCGAGGTCGCGGGTCCAGATCCCGGCGGCGAGGCCGAAATTGACGTCATTGGCGATCGCGACCGCCTCGTCCTCGTCGTGGAAGCGGAGCACCGAGAGCACCGGGCCGAAGACCTCTTCCTGGGCGATCCGCATGCCGTTCGTCACCTCGGTGAAGATGGTGGGAGCGACGAACTGGCCCTGGCCGTAGCCTTCGCCGCTCAGGGCATGGCCGCCATGGACCAGCCGGGCGCCCTCGGCCTTTGCGATCTCGATATAGGACAGGATCTTCTCGAACTGCGGCCGGGTGGCGATCGGCCCGATCTGGGTCTCGGGATCGGAGGGATCTCCGATGCGGGCCCGGGCGACGGTCTCGACCAGCCGCTCGACGAAGCTGTCGTGGATCGTGTCCTGCAGCAGCAGGCGCGATCCAGCCATGCAGGTCTGCCCCGTCGCCCCGAAGATGCCGGCGATCGCCCCCTTCACCGCCTGGTCGAGATCGGCGTCGTCGAAGACGATGTTGGGCGACTTGCCGCCCAGTTCGAGCGTGACCTTCTTGAAGTCTGCGGCAGCGGCCTCATAGACCTTCTGGCCCGCGATGTCGCCGCCGGTGAAGGCGACCTTGGCGACCAGCGGGTGGCCGACCAGCGGCGCGCCGACCTCGGCGCCGAAGCCGGTGACGACGTTGACCACGCCGGGCGGGATGCCCGCCGCCTCGCACAGCGCGGCGAATTCGAGGATCGAGGCAGAGGTGAATTCCGAGGGCTTGATCACCACCGTGTTGCCCGCGGCGAGGGCCGGCGCGACCTTCCAGGTCGTCAGCGACAGCGGCGAGTTCCAGGGGGTGATCGCGGCGACGACGCCGAGCGGTTCGTACTTGACCATGTTGAGCACGCCCGGCTTGGGCATCGGCACGACCTGGCCCTGCACCTTGTCGGCCAGTCCGGCGTAGTAGTGGAACCACTGCGCCGCGCCCCGGGCCTGGCCCGCCACCTCGGTGATCAGCTTGCCGTTGTCGCGCTGTTCGATCAGCCCGATGCGCTCGGCATTCGCTTCCAGCAGGTCGGCAAGGGCGCGCAACCGCGCGCCGCGCTCGGTCGCCGTCATCCGCGACCAGGGGCCCGAGGTGAAGGCAGCATGGGCGGCGCGAACCGCGCGGTCGACGTCGGCCTCGGTCCCGCGGCCGATGCGGGCCCAGGCCTTGCCCGAGAACGGCTCCTCGCTGTCGAAATAGGCGCCCGAGGCGGGCTCGATCCAGCTTCCGTCGATCAGGTGTTGGTAGTGTTGCATCGCGTCACGTTTCCAGAATGGCGTTCTGCCGGTCAGAACGTGACCGCTTCTAAAGGCTTCAATTAAGTCACAAAATGACTTAATATATCCATTATCGGACACACGAGGTCTTATGCTCGATCTGCGCCTGCTTCGCTATTTCGTCACCGTCGCCCAGACCGGCAGCATCGCCCGGGCCGCGGAAGAGCTGCATGTCTCGCAATCGCCGCTCAGCCGCCAGATCATCCAGTTCGAGGAAACCCTGGGCTTCCAGCTCTTCGAGCGGGTGAACAAGCGGCTGGTGCTGAGCCGCGAGGGCCAGGCTTTTCTCAAGCGCGCCAACGCCCTGCTGGCGTCGGCCAGGGCGCTCGACGCCTTCGCCCGCGACATCGCCGGCGGCACCACCGGGCGGCTGCGAATCGGCTATGTCGAGGGTGCGGTGACCACCGATCTCATCGGCCGGGTCATCGACGGGCTGACGGCGCTGGACGACGCGGCGGCGCGCCAGCTCGAATTCCGGCCGATGCGGTCGCAGGCGCAATGGGAGGCTCTCGAGCAGCACGAGATCGACCTCGGCTTCGCCTATTCGCTCCCGCCCGAGGGCAATGCGCGGCTGGAAACCCGCCTCGTCACCGACGAACCCCTGGTCCTGGCGGCACCGAAGGGCACATTCGCACCGGAGCAGCCGATCGAACCCGCACAACTTGATCGCCAGCCGTGGATCGCCTTTCCCAAGGCGATGAGTCCGGTGTTGCGCGATCGCTTCCTCGAGCGCTGCGCGGAATGCGGCTTCATTCCCGACATCCGCCACGAGGCCGCCGACCAGAGCCTGGTGCGCCGGCTCGTCGCCGCGGGTCGCGGCTGTGCCTTCCTCCAACTCAGCGCCGAACGCCTCAGGGACCCCGCGATCGATTTTTATCCGGTGCCGTGGTTCCCAATGCGCGTCACGCTCCACGCCCTGTGGCGCGCCCATGACCACGGCCCCCTGCTCGGGGCCGTGCAGAAGCTGTTCGCGACCTCCGCGGGCGAATCGCCCGACCGGGCCGTTTCCGTGTCGGCAGAACCTGCCCCGGTGACCTAGCGCAGGCTCCGGCTGGACCGGCGGTCCTTCTCGTCGGGCCGGGGCGTCGTGCCTGACGCTAGCGGCAGGCGCCGTGGGTCGTCGAGGTGCCGAACACCACGTCGTGCATGATACGGCCGGGCGAGAGGGTGAAGAGCCCGGCGACGACCAGCGCGCCGAGGAACAGCAGCACCATCACCCGCCGGTGCTGGCCGACGCGGTGATTGCGCGCGTGCAGCACCGCGACCGGCAACGCCGCCAGCGTCACCAGCGACAGCCCGTGGATCACGCTGAACGGGCCGAATTGGCAGATGGTGTGGATCAGGAAGGACGAGGCCGCGACCGTTGCCATCAGCAGGACCCAGATCCAGCCGATGGTGCGGTGCGGCAGCGTGCCCTTCGGCGCTGCAAGCTGGACGGTTCCGAGCACGAAGGCGGTCATCGCCGCCAGGGCGTGCACGATGATCGCCGGCGGGGCGGCGAAGAGCGGGGCGAAATTCATGGCGAGGGGTTCGATTCTACGTTTTGAAACCGCGATCACATGCGCAGGCGCGCGTGTGATCGCCAAGATGCCGGATCTCGCATCACGGATATGTGAGCGGCCGCGGCGCGGATCAGTCGGCTGCGCCCAGGCGCTGGCGGCAGGCTTCCGGCAGCGCGTCGGCGAAGCGGGTGGGCCGGAACGCCTCTACGGCATAGCGGGCGAGCCCGAGCCGGCGGAACGGGTCCTCGTCGAGGATCGCCTCAAGCGCCGCGCGGTCGGCGAGCGTCGCGAGGATCACGCCACCCGTGCGCGGCTCCTTGGGACCCGAGGCGAGGAAGGCGCCGCTGGCGAAATGGCGGTCGAGGAAGGCGCGGTGCTCTGCAAGATGCGCGTCGATCTCGGCCAAGGCGGCCTCATAGGTCAGCGAGACGATGAACATGGGTTTCTCCTTCGGATTCGGGCGCGCGGCGCGCTCTGCCGATCCGCCGAAGCGCGGCATCGGTCGCGACGACCTCGGCGAATTCGCCGTGCAGATGAGACAGCGCGGCGCGGTGGATCTCTGCGGGGCTGAAGTCCGGGCCGCCGTCGAAGCCGGCATCGGCGTTCCGGGCGACGGCGGCGCAGGCATCGTGGACCAGCGTCACCGCGAAGCCGAGATTTGCCGCCATCCGCGTGGTGGTCGAGACGCAATGCGGCGTCGTCAGTCCGCAGATGGTCAGCCGGTCGATCCCGCCCAGCCGCAGCCGGGTCTCGAGGTCGGTGCCGATGAAGGCCGAATTGACCGACTTCTCGATCAGCGGCTCGCCCGGGGCCGGTTCGAACCCGCGCTTGAGTGCGGCGCCGGCCCCGGCGAGGGGCGAATCCGCCTCCGTGCTGAGATGGCGGACATGGATCACCGGCGCCCCGGCGGCGCGGAAGGCCGCCAGCAGGCGCAGCGCGTTGGCCTCGGCGCCCGGGTTGTTGCGCGCGCCCCAGCGCGGATGGTCGAAGCCGCATTGGAAGTCGATCAACAACAGCGCGCCGGCGAGGGCCGCGGGATCGAAGCGATGCATCTTGGCGTCTCCATTTGCCGGGCCGACCGGACGCCACGGCTTGCAAGCCGCCCCGGTTCGGCGTTTTCCTGAGCGCGTCATAGCCCCCCGCGGCCCCCCGCGGAAGTTGCGGTCCGTCGGACTTCGCCTGCGGATCGCCGGAAGTTGGAGACGCTCATGAAGCCAGACGGCTTGCCCGATGCGCTGGACCGCAAGATCCTCGCCGCCCTGTCGGCGGATGCGCGGATCTCGATGACCGAACTCGCCCGCCGGGTGCACCTGTCGCGCCCCGCGGTGCAGGCCCGTATCGCCCGGCTCGAAGACAACGGCGCGATCCGCGGCTACCACGCCGACATCCACATGCCGGGTGACGAGGACGGCCAGCGCGCGTTGCTGATGGCGCGGATCGGCGTTCGGCCCTGCGCGCCCGCGCTCGACTATCTCATGGGCCAGCCCGAGGTGCGCCAGGTCTGGTCGATTGCCGGGCCACAGGATGCGACGATCGAGGTCATCACCCGCGACGCAGCCGCCCTGTCCGAGCTGACCGACCGGCTGGCGGCCAGTCCCTACCGTATCGAGGCCGAGGCGCGCCCGGTCCTCGCCGCCTTCGGCAAGCCGTCGCGGACCGGCCCGGGGGCCGGCTGACTAGGCCGCGCTTCAGGGCTCGGCCAGTTCCGCCCGCCTCTCGCCGATCGCCGCGACCAGCGCGTCGGCCACCGTGCGGACCCGGCGCGAGGCCGCGAGGTCGGCGTGGATCGCAAGGTAGATCGGCCGCGCCATCGCCGCGCCGTCGGGCAGGCGCGCGGCCAGCAGCGTCAAGCCGGCCGGACGGGCCAGCAGATGGGGCAGAACCGCGACGCCCGCACCGCGCGCCACCGCCTCGACCTGCCCCGCCAGCGTATTGACCGCCAGCCGCGGCGCCCGCCCCGCGCCGAAGGCGCGCGCCCAGTCGAGCTGCATCTGCACCGCCTCCTGCTCGGGCCAGGTGACGAACCGCTCGGGCCGGCCCCCGCCCGGCGGGCCGTAGAGGCCGATGCCCAGCATGCCCACCTGCCGCACCACGAGATGGCCTTGCTCCGGCCGCACCATGCGCAGCGCGAGATCGGCGTCGCGGCGATGCAGGTTGACGGTGGCGGTGTTGAACAGGATCTCGACGTCCAGCCGCGGGTGACGGGCCAGCAGCGGCACCAGTGCCGGCACGATCACCGGCGCGACGAGGCTCTCGAAACTGGCAAGGCGGACGAGGCCGGTCACCTCGTCCTGGGTCCCGGCCTCGGCCTGCAGCCCCTGCATCGCCTGTTCCGCCGCCTCGGCGCGTGGCAGCAGCGCCTCGCCCTGGTCGGTTAACCGGTAGCCGCTCTGATGGCGCAGGAACAGCGGCACGCCAAGCGCCCGTTCCAGCCGGTCGATCCGGCGCGAGACCGTCGCCGCCCCGCCGCCGAGCACCTGCGCCGCCCCCGACAGCGTCCCCGCCCGCGCCAGCGCGAGAAAGACGCGGGTATCGTCCCAGTTCAGCCGCTCCATGATCTTCCGTTTCCGAAAAATGATACGCCGATATTTGCACTACTTTTGCGATACCGGAAAGCGCAAACAGGGCCGGTCTTTCCATCGGATGAGGTTCCCATGTCCGCAATCGACTTCCCGCCCGCCAAACCGGCCCTGTCCGACGGCGGCGCGCTGACCCTCAGCGCGCTGGCCGCGATCTTCTGGGGCACGAATTTCGAGGCCACCCGCGTGGCGCTCGAACACCTCTCGCCCTGGACCGCCGCCGCCGGCCGCTTCGCCATCGCCGCGGTCGCCATCCTCGTCTGGCTGTGGCTCAGCCGCGGGCTGAACCTGCGCGTCCTGCGCCGCAACTGGCCGGCCTTCGTGGGGCTCGGCATCGCCGGGGTCGCCGGGTTCAACGCGGCGCTGTTCCTCGGCATGAAGACCTCGAGCCCGGTCACCGCCGCGCTGATCATGGGCACGACGCCCTTGACCACCAACCTGCTCGATGCGCTGCTGCACTGGCAGCGGCCGAAAGCCGTCGCCCTGCTCGGCATGGCCATCAGCCTGCTCGGCGTCGCGCTGACCGTCGGCGCCTTCTCGGGCACCCGTTTCGCCCCGGGCGACCTGCTGATCCTGATCGGCAGCCTCGGCTGGGCGCTCTACACCATCGGCTGCCGCAGCTGGGTGCGCGAGGCCGCCGCGATCGAGACCGCCGCCTGGACGATGGTCTTCGGAGCCATCGGCCTGGTGGCGATCGCCTTCGCGCTGGAAAGCCCGGTGCACGACCTGCTGCATTCCGGCCCCGCCGCGCAGCTGATCGTGGTCTACATGGCGCTGGTCGGCTCGGTGCTGTCCTACATCTTCTGGCAGCTCGGCATCGCGGTGCGGGGCCCCGGGGCGACCTCGGTGCTGTTCAACCTCGTCCCGGTCGCCGCCCTCTTCGTCGCCGCCGCCTGTGGCCGGATGCCGGGGCTGTCGCAGGTCGCCGGCGTCGTCGTCGCGATCCTCGGCGTGCTGCTGGCCAGCGGTCGGCTGCCCCTGCCGAGCAAAGGCTGAGACCAACGCCCGCCATGGAAGGCCGTGGCGCCCCGGTCCCGGGGCGCCGCGCGCTTGTGCCCTGCCGGCATCCCGCTTGCGGCAACGCCGCTCCGCGCCTAGGCTGCGGCCATGCCCAGCGACAGCCGCCTTGCCCAGGAAATCGATGCCCGCCGCGACGCGCTGATCGCGCTGACGCAGGACCTGATCCGGATCCCGACGCTCAACCCGCCGGGGCGCAACTACCGCGAGATCTGCGACTACCTCGACGGCTATCTCACCGCCGCCGGTTTCAGCGTCGAGAGGGTCCGGGCCGAGGGCGCGCTGGCCGACAGCAACGCCCATCCGCGCTGGAACATCGTCGCCCGGCGCGAGGGCACGCGGCCGGGCGACTGCGTCCATTTCAACGGCCATCACGACGTGGTCGAAGTCGGGCACGGCTGGACGGTCGACCCCTTCGGGGCCGAGGTGAAGGACGGCCGCATCTACGGCCGCGGCTCCTGCGACATGAAAGGCGGCATCGCGGCCTCCATCATCGCCGCCGAGGCCTTCATCGCCGCCCATCCCGATTTCGCCGGCGCGATCGAGATCAGCGCCACGGCGGACGAGGAATCGGGCGGCTTCGGCGGCGTCGCCTACCTGGCCGAGAAGGGGTATTTCAGCCCGGATCGGGTCCAGCACGTCATCATCCCCGAACCGCTGCACAAGGACCGCATCTGCCTCGGCCATCGCGGCGTCTGGTGGGCCGAGATCGAGACCAAGGGCCGCATCGCCCACGGCTCGATGCCCTTCCTCGGCGACAGCGCCATCCGCCACATGGGCGCGGTGCTGAACGAGATCGAGGAAACCCTCTATCCCCTGCTCGCCACCAAGCGCACCGAGATGCCGGTGATCCCGGAAGGGGCGAAGCAGTCGACGCTGAACATCAACTCGATCCATGGCGGCGAGGCCGAGCAGGACGAAGGCTATACCGGGCTGCCGGCCCCCTGCGTCGCCGACCGCTGCCGCATCGTCCTCGACCGCCGCTTCCTGATCGAGGAGGACCTGGCCGAGGTGAAGCGCGAGGTCTCGGCGCTCTTGGAGAAGGTCAAGGCGGAGCGGCCGAGCTTCGACTACGAGATCCGCGACCTGTTCGAGGTAATCCCGTCGATGACCGACCGCGAGGCGCCGGTGGTGCGCTCGGTCGCCTCGGCCATCGAAAAGGTGCTGTCGCGCGAGGCCGGCTATGTCGTCTCGCCCGGGACCTACGACCAGAAGCATATCGACCGGATCGGGCGGCTGAAGAACTGCATCGCCTACGGGCCCGGCATCCTCGACCTGGCGCATCAGCCCGACGAGTGGATCGGGATCGAGGACATGATGGATTCGGCGCGGGTGATGGCGCTGACGCTGGCCGAGTTGTTGCTGCCGGAATAGGGCACTCGGAACCGCCGTTTCGCCCGGCGGCACGCCGGGCGCCGCCCTTCTCGCCTAGGGAAACAGCCGATCCAGCGCCGCATCCAGCGCCGCCGTTTCGGCGATCTGCAACCGCACCGGCAGGGTGAGAACCTTGGGCCGGAAGCTGCCGGGCAGCCGGACGGCGTCCTTTTCCGTCGTCACCAGCTGCGCCCCCAGCGCCGCGGCGTCGGTCTCCAGCCGGCGCAGCAGCGCCTCGGTCAGCGGCTGGTGGTCCTCCAGCGCCTCGGCCCGCAGCAGGGTCGCGCCCAGCCCCTGCAAGGTGGCGAAGAACTTCTCGGGATGGCCGATGCCGGCGAAGGCCAGCACGTCCTGGTCCTGCCAGTCGATCCCCGTCTGCAACGGCTCCAGCGCGCCTTTCAGATGCGGCAGGCGGATCGCCTCGCGCCAGGTCGCGGCGAAGCTCTCCTGCGCCGCCGCCGCGCCGATCGACAGCAACAGGTCGGCACGGCTGAGGCCGGTGGCCACGGGCTCGCGCAGCGGCCCGGCGGGCAGGCAATAGCCGTTGCCGAAGCCCTTGGCGGCATCGACGACGACGATCGAGAGATCCTTGGCCACGGCCGGGTTCTGGAAGCCGTCGTCGAGCAGGATCGCCTGTGCCCCGGCCTCCTTCGCCGCCTTGACCCCGGCGGCCCGGTCCTTCGCCACCCAGGCCGGGCCGAAGGCGGCGAGCAACAACGGCTCGTCGCCGACATCGTCCGCCTTGTGGCGCATCGGGTCGACCTGCACCGGCCCCTCCAGCCGCCCGCCATAGCCGCGCGAGACGACATGGGCGGCGATGCCGCGCGCCGTCAGGTATTGCTGCAGGTAGATCGCGGTCGGCGTCTTGCCGGTGCCGCCGGCGTTGAGGTTGCCGACGCAGATCACCGGCACGCCCGGGGCATAGCCCGCGCCGCCCTGCGCCAGCCGCCTTGCGGTGCCGGCGGCGTAGAGCCGGCCCAGCGGCGCCAGCAGCCGGGCGCGCCATCCGGGGCGGTCGGGCGGGGTGAACCAGAAACCGGGCGCGCGCATCAGCTCTCCTCCTCCGCCGGCGCCCGCTCGTCCAGCGCCGCCAGCAGCAGGGCGGCGACCCGTTCGGTCACCTCTGCCCCGGCGGTCGAGGCCTCCCAGGCATTATGGGCGATCAGCGCGGCGCGGTCGGGCGCGATCAGGTCCGACAGCGCCTCGCCCAGGTCGCCGGGCACCCGCAGCTCGCGCGTCGCCCGGGCCTCGACCAGCCGCTCGTAGGCGCCGGCATGGTCGCCGGGACGCGGACCGTGGATGATCGCCGAGCCCAGCGCCGCCGGCTCGTAGGGGCTGCGGGTGCTGCCCGCGCCCTGCAGACTGCCGCCCATGTAGCTGATCGAGGCCAGCCGATACCACAACCCCAGCTCGCCCTCGGTATCGGCAACATAGGCCTGGCATTCCTCGCCCGGCTCCTCGTCGGCCGAGCGCAGGGCGACGGTCCAGCCCTGCTCGGCCTCCACCCGCGCGGCCAAGGCGGGGCCGCGCTCGGGATCCTCGGGCACGACGATCAGGAGCAACCGGTGCGCCAGCCGCAACGCCGCGTGATGGGCGGCGATGACGGCCGCCTCCTCGACCTCGGGCAGCCCGGCGGCAAGCCAGACCGGCCGGCTGCGGGCCAGCCCCGCCAGCGCCTCGCGCTCGGCCTCGACATAAGGCAGCACCGCCGGTTCTTCCTGCATCTTGCCGGCGATATCGAGCCGCGCCGGCGCAGCCCCGAGACGCCGCAGGCCGCGGCCGGCCTCGGCGTCGCGGGCCAGGATCGCCGCCAGCCGGGAGAGCAGCGCCCGCACGACCCCGGGAAAGCGCGGCCGCCGGCCGGGCGGCGGCGGCACCGCGTCGACCAGGTAGATCGGCACGCCGCAGCGGTCGGTCTCGTGGATCAGCGCCGGCGGCAGGCTGGCGCCGGACAGCACCGCCAGGTCGGGGCGCCAATGGCTGACGAAGGCGTGGATGTCGGGCAGGGTCTCGGGTGGTGGCGGCACGACGCGGCTGCCCTCGGGCCAATGGCTGTCCCCCTTGGCGGAGATCAGCACGGTCAGTCCGGGTCGCAGGGCCCGCAACCGCCGCACCAGTTCGGCCAGGGCGCCATGGCCGCCCGGTTGCTCCGGCGCGGCGTGAAGCCAGATCAGCGGCCCCGGCGGACGCTCGGGACGCGGCGGTTCCTCCCCGGGCGCGCTATGCGCGCGCCGTGCGGTGAACAGCAGATACAGGCCCAGCCCGAGCGGAAATGCCATCTTGCCCCGGTTTAGTCGCCCAGTTCCTCGGTCGCACTGGCTGCCGCTTCCTCGTCGCGCAGCCGGTGCAGGTGGGCGATGAAATACCGGGTATGCGCGTCATCGACCGTGCGCTGCGCCTCGGCCTTCCAGGCGTTATAGGCGCTCTTGTAATCCGGGTAGATGCCGACGATGTGAATATCCCCGACATTGCGGAAGACGGTTTTCTGCGGGTCGACGAGCTCTCCGCCGAAGACAAGGTGAAGGCGCTGGGTCATCGCGGGCTCCTGTTGCGGTGATCGCGCGCACCCTAGCCATTGGCGGCGGCGGGTCAAGGCGAAGCCAGGGCCTTGCGCGGCGCGCTGCAGGCCCACAAGCTGCCGCCACGGAACACAGCAACGTGAGTCCGGCTTGGCGCGAACGAAAATTACTGATTATGATATTTCTAGGCCTGCATGTGAGGCCGGGAGGAGAGCTGCACGTAATGACCTATCGCCAGCCCGCGCTCGACACCTCGCCCCGCGTGTCGGACGAGATCCGCAAGACCACCTGTTACATGTGCGCCTGCCGTTGCGGCATCAACGTGCACATCAAGGACGGCCGCGTCGCCTATATCGAGGGCAACCGCGACCACCCGGTGAACAAGGGGGTGCTTTGCGCCAAGGGATCCTCGGGGATCATGCAGGTGACCGCGCCGTCGCGCCTGCGCCATCCGATGAAACGGGTCGGGCCGCGCGGCTCGGGCCAGTTCGAGGAAATCAGCTGGGACGAGGCGATGGAACTGGCGGTCAGCTGGCTCAAGCCGCTGCGCGACGCGGACCCCGAGAAGATGGCCTTCTTCACCGGCCGCGACCAGTCGCAGAGCCTGACCGGCTTCTGGGCCCAGGCCTATGGCACGCAGAACTACGCCGCCCATGGCGGCTTCTGCTCGGTCAACATGGCGGCGGGCGGCATCTACACCATCGGCGGCGCGTTCTGGGAATTCGGCCAGCCCGACTGGGACCGGACCAGGCTGTTCGTGCTGTTCGGGGTTGCCGAGGATCACGATTCGAACCCGATCAAGATGGGCATCGGCAAGCTCAAGACCAACGGTGGCAAGGTGATCGGCGTCAACCCGATCCGCTCGGGCTACAACGCGGTGGCCGACGACTGGTACGGGGTGACGCCCGGCGCCGACGGGCTCTTGATCCTGGCGCTGGTGCACGAACTGCTCAAGGCCGGCAAGGTCGATCTCGACTACCTCGCCCAGTTCACCAATTCGCCCTGCCTGGTGAACGAAGCAGAAGGCCCCGAGAAGGGCCTGCTGCTGCGCGATGGTGACGGCAAGCTCCTGGTGATCGACCGCAATTCGGGCAAGCCCGTCGCCTTCGACACCCCCGGCGTCAAACCGGATCTCGGCGCGAGCCATAACGGCGCCCGGACGGTGTTCCAGCACATGGCCGAGAAATACCTCGCCGACACCTACGCGCCCGAAAAGGTCGCCGACCGCGTCGGCATCCCGGCCGAGCGGATCAAGGGGCTGGCGGCCGAACTGGCCCGCGTCGCCTTCGAGGAAGAGATCGTGCTCGACCGCGAATGGGTCGATTTCCGCGGCGACAAGCATGACAAGATGATCGGCCGCCCGGTCAGCTTCCACTCGATGCGCGGCGTCTCGGCCCATTCCAACGGATTCCAGACCGCCCGCGCCCTGCACATGCTGCAGGTGCTGCTCGGCTCGGTCGAGACCCCCGGCGGCTGGCGGATGAAACCGCCCTACCCCAAGCCGGTCGAGGGCCATCCCAAGCCGCATTGCGGCGTCACCCCGGGCCAGCCGCTGGACGGCCCGCATCTGGGCTATCCGCTGGGGCCGGAGCATCTGGCGCTCAAGGAGGACGGCAGCCCGGCGCGGATCGACAAGGCGTTCTCGTGGGAGAACCCGATGTCGGCCCACGGGCTGATGCACATGATGATCTCGAACGCCCATGCCGGCGATCCCTACAAGATCGACACGCTGTTCCTCTACATGGCCAACATGGCCTGGAACTCCTCGATGAACACCCGCGCGGTCATCGAGATGCTGACCGACACCGACGACAGCGGCGAATACGTCATCCCGCGGATCATCTATTCCGACGCCTATTCCTCCGAGATGGTCGCCTATGCCGACCTGATCCTGCCCGACACCACCTATCTGGAGCGGCACGACTGCATCAGCCTGCTCGACCGGCCGATCTGCGAGGCCGACGCGGCCGCGGACGCGATCCGCTGGCCGGTGGTCGAGCCCGACCGCAACGTGCGCGGCTTCCAGACCGTGCTGATCGAGCTGGGGGCAAGGCTCGGCCTGCCCGGCTTCGTCAACGAGGACGGCAGCGCCAAGTACAAGGATTACGCCGACTACATCGTCAGCCATGAGCGCCGGCCGGGCGTCGGCCCGCTGATGGGCTTCCGCGGCAATGGCGACGAGGCAGGGCGCGGCAAGCCGAACCCGGACCAGCTGCAGAAATACATCGAGAACGGCGCCTTCTTCGTCGCCCATATTCCCGAGGAGGCCGAGTTCTACAAGCCGTGGAACCTCGCCTATCAGGACTGGGCGGTCGGCCTCGGCCTCTACGACAAGCCGGCGCCCTACCTGTTCACGCTCTATTCCGAGCCGATGCGGCGCTTCCAGCTCGCCGCCGAAGGCCATGGCGAGCGCCAGCCGCCCGAGCATCTGCGCGACCGGCTGAAACTCGCGATGGACCCGCTGCCGACATGGTACACGCCGTTCGGCGACGAGGGCGCCGAGGCGTTCCCGGTCCACGCCCTGACCCAGCGGCCGATGGCGATGTATCACAGCTGGGGCAGCCAGAACGCCTGGCTGCGCCAGATCCACGGCCGCAACCCGCTCTACCTGCCGACCAAGATCTGGGAGGCCAACGGCTTCCAGGACGGCGACTGGGCCAAGGTCACCTCGCCGCATGGCGAGATCGTGGTGCCGGTCGCCCATCAGGCCGGGCTGAACGAGAACACGGTCTGGACCTGGAACGCGATCGGCAAGCGCAAGGGCGCCTGGGCGCTGGACGAGAACGCGCCCGAGGCGACCAAGGGCTTCCTGCTCAACCACCTGATCCACGAGCTGCTGCCGCCCAAGGGCGACGGGCTGCGCTGGTCGAACTCGGACCCGGTGACCGGGCAGGCGGCGTGGTTCGACCTCCGCGTCAGGATCGAGCGGGTGGCGCAGCGGCATGAATCCGAGCCGGTCTTCCCGCCGATCAACTCGCCGGTGCCGCCGGCGCCGAAGAACCGTCTGCAGGGGGCCGAGGAATGACCGAACTGCCGCAAAGCACCAAGCGCAAGCTGGGACTGGTCATCGACCTCGACATCTGCGTCGGCTGCCATGCCTGCGTGACCGCCTGCAAGGGTTGGAACACCGAGAATTACGGCGTGCCGCTGTCCGACATCGACGCCTATGGCGACGATCCCTCGGGCACCTTCCTCAACCGCATCCACAGCTTCGAGGTCCAGCCCGAGAGCGGCGGCTGCGCCCAGACCGTCCATTTCCCCAAGTCCTGCCTGCATTGCGACGACGCGCCCTGCGTCACCGTCTGCCCGACCGGGGCCAGCTACAAGCGCGAAGACGACGGCATCGTGCTGGTCAACGAGGATGCCTGCATCGGCTGCGGCCTCTGCGCCTGGGCCTGCCCCTACGGCGCGCGCGAGATGGATCAGGCCGCCGGGGTGATGAAGAAATGCACCCTCTGCGTCGACCGCATCTATAACGACAACCTGCCCGAGATCGACCGGGTGCCGTCCTGCGTCCGCACCTGCCCGGCCGGGGCGCGCCATTTCGGCGATCTCGGCGATCCCGGCAGCGATGTCAGCCGGCTGGTCGCCGAGCGCGGCGGCTTCGACCTGATGCCCGAGATGGGCACCAAGCCGGTCAACAAGTACCTGCCGCCGCGGCCCAAGGACCGCCCCGCCGCGCCGGCCCTCGAGCCCATCGCCGATGTCAAGGCCACCGGCGTTGCCGGCTGGCTCGACCGCCTTCTGGAGAAGTTCTGATGCATCCCGCACCATCCGTCATCGTCTTCACCACCCTGTCGGGGCTCGGTTTCGGCTTCCTCGCCTTCCTCGGCCTCGGCGCGGTGCCGGTCTCGGGCCTCGCCGCCTTCCTGCTCTACGGCCTCGCCTACGGTTTCGCCGTCGCCGGCCTGCTGGCCTCGACCTTCCACCTCGGCAATCCGCAGCGCGCCTGGCGCGCCTTCACCCAATGGCGCACCAGCTGGCTCAGCCGCGAGGCCTGGACCTCGGTGGCGACGCTGCTGTTGATGGCGCCGGCGGCGCTGGCGGCGATCTTCGCCGGCTTCACCCCGGCCACCTTCGGCCTGCCCGGCGCCCTGCTGGCGCTGGTGACGGTGTTCTGCACCTCGATGATCTATGCCCAGCTCAAGACCGTGCCGCGCTGGAACCAGTGGGTGACGCCGGCGCTGTTCCTGACCTTCGCCCTGACCGGCGGCGCGATGCTGTCCGGCCGCAGCCTGATCGCGGTGCTGCTGTGCATCCTGCTGGCGGTGCTGCTGGTCGTCAGCTTCCGCCGCGGCGACAAGGCGCTGGCCGAGAGCGGCACGACGATGGAAACGGCGACCGGGCTGGGCGGGATCGGCAAGGTGCGGCTCTACGAGCCGCCGCATACCAACAGCAACTACCTGATGCGCGAGATGATCCATGTCGTCGGCCGCAAGCATTCGCAGAAGCTGCGGGCGATCGCGGTGCTGTTCGCCGCGGTGCTGCCGGGGCTGATCCTGCTGACCCTGCCGCACAGCCTCGCCGCCGTGGCGCTGGCCGTGGCGCTGCACCTCATGGGCGCCTTCGCCGCCCGCTGGCTGTTCTTCGCCGAGGCGGAGCATGTCGTCGGGCTGTATTACGGGGCACGGTAAGGCCGGCCCCGGTGTTGTCAGCCCCGGTGCTGCCGGCAGCGGGGCCTCAGTCCACCACCCGCAGCGTCAGGTTGATGCGGCCGCCCCCCTTGAGCAGGGTCGAACTGCCCGGCCGGATCCGGTCGATGCCGTGATAGGCCAGCCGCGCCTCGCCGCCCAGCCGCAGCACGTCGCCGGATTTCAACCACAGGCTCTCGGTCCTGCCGCCGCGCTCGGTGCCGCCGATCCGGAACAGCCCGTCGTCGCCCAGCGACACCGACAGCACGGGCCAGGAGAAATCGGCCTCGTCGCGGTCCTGGTGCAGGCCCATCCTGGCGCTCTCGCGGTAGAGGTTGACGAGGCAGCAATCCGGCATCCGCTCGGCACTGACCAGCGCCCGCCAGATCGCCAGCACCCGTTCCGGGATCGGCGGCCAGGGCGTGCCCGAGGGATGGCGGTCGATATAGCGATAGCCGCGCCGGTCCGAGAACCAGCCGTAGCGCCCGGCCGAGGTCATCTGCACGCTCATCTGCTTGCCCCAGCGGGTGGTGGGCGAGAACAGCGGCGCCGCCTTGATCAGCCCGCGCAGATCCTCGACCAGCGCCGCCTGCGCCGCGCCGTCCAGCCAACCCTGCCAGACCTCGGCCCCGCGCAACCGCAGCGTGGGCGGCGGCGCGTCCGGCCGCGATGCCGATCCGTGTCGATGATTCACGAAATCCTCCCGTTTTCGCCCCGCACGGACGCTTGCAGGGTCCCCGGCCCCTCCTTATATACGCCAAGAAGCTGGACCGGGGGGCCTCCCCGGTCAAACCCTGGGATCGGAGCCGGAGGCCGCGAACGGATCCGCGCTCCACAATATCGCCGAAGGAAGAGGTAGATAAATATGGCCAAAGTTATCGGGATCGACCTCGGGACCACCAACTCCTGCGTCGCCATCATGGACGGGTCGCAGCCGCGGGTCATCGAGAATGCCGAAGGGGCGCGCACCACGCCCTCGATCGTTGGTTTCACGGAAGGCGAGCGGCTGGTCGGCCAGGCCGCCAAGCGCCAGGCCGTGACCAACCCGACCAACACCGTCTTCGCCGTCAAGCGCCTGATCGGCCGCCGCACCAGCGACGCCGAGGTCGAGAAGGACAAGAAGCTCGTCCCCTTCAACATCGTCGACGGTGGCAATGGCGACGCCTGGGTCGAGGTCCGCGGCGAGAAATACTCGCCCAGCCAGATCTCGGCCATGATCCTTCAGAAGATGAAGGAAACCGCCGAGAGCTACCTTGGCGAGGACGTCACCCAGGCGGTCATCACCGTCCCGGCCTATTTCAACGACGCCCAGCGCCAGGCCACCAAGGACGCCGGCAAGATCGCCGGCCTGGAAGTGCTGCGCATCATCAACGAGCCGACGGCCGCCGCGCTGGCCTACGGCCTCGACAAGAAGGACAGCAAGACGATCGCGGTCTATGACCTCGGCGGCGGCACCTTCGACATCACCATCCTGGAAATCGACGAGGGCCTGTTCGAGGTGAAGTCGACCAACGGGGATACCTTCCTCGGCGGCGAAGACTTCGACATGCGGATCGTCAACTACCTGGCCGACGAGTTCAAGAAAGAGCACGGCGTCGACCTGACCAAGGACAAGATGGCCCTGCAGCGTCTCAAGGAAGCTGCCGAGAAGGCCAAGATCGAGCTGTCGAGCTCGTCGCAGACCGAGATCAACCAGCCGTTCATCTCGATGGACGCCAACTCGGGCACGCCGCTGCACCTGGTCATGAAGCTGACCCGCGCCAAGCTGGAAAGCCTGGTCGGCGACCTGATCAAGAAGTCGATGAAGCCCTGCGACGCCGCGCTCAAGGATGCCGGCCTGTCGAAAGGCGACATCGACGAGGTCGTCCTCGTCGGCGGCATGACCCGGATGCCGAAGGTGATCGAAGAGGTCACCAAGTTCTTCGGCAAGGAGCCGCACAAGGGCGTCAACCCGGACGAGGTCGTCGCGCTCGGCGCCGCCATCCAGGCCGGCGTTCTGCAGGGCGACGTCAAGGACGTGGTCCTGCTCGACGTCACCCCGCTGTCGCTGGGCATCGAGACGCTGGGCGGCGTGTTCACCCGGCTGATCGACCGCAACACCACGATCCCGACCAAGAAGTCGCAGATCTTCTCGACCGCCGAGGACAACCAGAACGCGGTGACGATCCGGGTCTTCCAGGGCGAACGCGAGATGGCCGCGGACAACAAGCTGCTGGGCCAGTTCAACCTCGAGGACATCCCGCCGGCGCCGCGCGGCCTGCCGCAGATCGAGGTGACCTTCGACATCGACGCCAACGGCATCGTCTCGGTCAGCGCCAAGGACAAGGGCACCGGCAAGGAGCAGAAGATCACGATCCAGGCCTCGGGCGGTCTGTCGGACGAAGAGATCGAGCAGATGGTCAAGGATGCCGAGGCCAATGCCGATGCCGACAAGGAGCGCAAGGAACTGGTCGAGACCAAGAACCAGGCCGAAAGCCTGATCCACTCGACCAAGAAGTCGATCGAGGAGCACGGCGACAAGGTCGACCCGTCGACCGTCGAGGCGATCGAACTGGCCGTCGGTGCGCTGGAAGAGGCGGTGAACTCGGACGACGCCGGCAAGATCAAGGGCGCGATCCAGAACCTCACCGAAGCCTCGATGAAGCTGGGCGAGGCGATCTACAAGGCCCAGCAGGCCGAAGCCGAGGGTGGCTCGGAAGAGGCCGCGGATTCGGACGAGCCGCGCTCGGTCGATGACGACATCGTCGATGCCGATTTCGAGGATCTCGACGACGACAAGAAGCGGTCGTAACCGCGCGTATGGAATGCGTAGGGACCGGCCCGGTAACCGGGCCGGTCTCGGCGTTCCCGGAAGGGGGTTTCGATGGCTAAACGCGACTACTACGAGGTCCTGGGGGTCGAGCGCGGCGCGTCTGCCGAAGAGCTCAAGAAAGCCTACCGCCGCAAGGCGAAGGAACTGCATCCCGACCGCAACTCGGACAATCCCGACGCCGAGAACCAGTTCAAGGAAGTGAACGAGGCCTATGACGCGCTGAAGGATGCCGACAAGCGGGCGGCCTATGACCGCTACGGCCACGCCGCCTTCGAGGGCGGCATGGGCGGGGCCCGCGGCGGGCCCGGCGGCATGGGCGGCCAGGGCGATTTCGCCTCCGCCTTCTCGGACGTGTTCGAGGACCTGTTCGGCGACTTCATGGGTGGCCGCGGCGGCGGTGGCGGCCGCAGCCGGGCCCAGCGCGGTTCGGACCTGCGCTACAATCTGCGGGTGACGCTCGAGGAGGCCTACAACGGCGTTCAGAAGACGATCACCGTGCCCACCGCTGTCTCCTGCACCGTCTGCAACGGCACCGGCGCCGAGGGCGGGGCCGAGCCGGCCACCTGCCCGACCTGCTCGGGCATGGGCAAGGTGCGGGCCCAGCAGGGCTTCTTCACCGTCGAGCGGACCTGCCCGACCTGCGGCGGCATCGGCCAGATCGTCAAGAACCCGTGCAAGGCCTGCGGCGGCGCCGGCCGCGTCGAGAAGGAGCGGGCGCTGTCGGTCAACATCCCCGCGGGGGTCGAGACCGGCACCCGGATCCGGCTGGCCGGCGAGGGCGAGGCCGGGCTGCGCGGCGGCCCGACCGGCGATCTCTACATCTTCATCGAGGTGCGCGACCACCCGATCTTCCAGCGCGACGGCGTCAACCTCTACTGCCGGGTGCCGGTGGGCATCACCACCGCGGCGCTGGGGGGCGACCTGGAAGTGCCGACGATCGACGGCGGCCGTAGCCGCGTGAAGATCCCGGCCGGCAGCCAGACCGGCCGCCAGATGCGCCTGCGCGGCAAGGGCATGCCGGCCCTGCGCGGCGGCGGCTCGGGCGACATGCTGATCGAGCTGGCGGTCGAGACCCCGGTCAACCTGACCAGCCGCCAGAAGGAACTGCTGCGCGAGTTCGACGAACTCAGCGAGGACAACAACCCCGAGAGCAATTCCTTCTTCTCGAAGGTCAAGGGGTTCTGGGACGGAATGAAGGGCTGAGGCCCTGCCCCCTGGACTTGGAACGACGCCCGGCCGCTGCGCCGGGCGTTTTTCTTTTGCAAGACGTGCAAGAGCACCTTTTTCGGCTTCGGGTCACCAATGGCCCGGAATCGAGGGCGCCGCCCTTAACCCTTCCTTCACCGTCCTCTCCCTACCCTCGCCGCCATGTCGCGCGCCTTTCACGAGATCCCCCTGCCGCTCTTCGACCCCGACGAGGCCGAGGCCACGGCGCGGCCGGGAAAGCTGCCTTCCTACATCAAGGATCACCGCCGCCGGCTGCGCACGCGGTTCATGGAGGGCGGGGCCGGGGCGATGCCGGATTACGAGCTGCTCGAACTGGTCCTGTTCCGCGCCATCCCGCGGCAGGACGTCAAGCCGCTCGCCCACCGCCTGCTGGACAGCTTCGGCGATTTCAACCGCGTCCTCGCCGCCCCGGCCCACCGGCTGGCCGAGGTCCAGGGGGTCGGCGATGCCGTGGTGCAGGAGCTCAAGATCGTCGCCGCGGCGGCGCAGCGGATGGCGCGGGCGCGGGTGATGCACCGGCCGGTGCTGTCGGGCTGGGAGGCGCTGCTCGACTATTGCCACACCGCCATGGCGCATCGCGAGACCGAACAGTTCCGCGTCCTCTACCTCGACCGCAAGAACGTGCTGATCGCGGACGAGGAACAGGGGCAGGGCACCGTCGACCACGTGCCCGTTTACCCGCGCGAGGTCGTCAAGCGGGCGCTGGAGCTGAACGCCAGCGCCCTGATCCTGGTCCACAACCACCCCTCGGGCGATCCGACGCCGTCACAGGCCGATATCGCGATGACGGGGCAGATCGACGCCGCGGCGCAGACCCTGGGGCTGACCCTGCACGACCACCTGATCATCGGCAAATCGCAGGAGCTGAGCTTTCGCGCCTCGGGCTACCTGTAACGAAAGTGGGCGCGGCCCCACCTGGCCGCGCCCGTCCCCCGCCCATCCGGCAAACTCAGTTGCCGGCAACCTGGATATCGGGCAGCAGCCCGGTCAATTCGACATAGCCTCCGGTCGCGTCGCAGCCGGGCATCGAGACCGACAGGTCCTTGACCACGGGATCGCCGTTCGGCCGCGTCCGCAGGGTCTCGGCCAGCATGTCGCGGCCGCAGGTCTTGTCGGTCACCTCGGCCTCGATGGCGATCTTGACCGCGCCGTCCCTGGCGCTCAGCCGGGTCGGGTAGGTATAGACCTGCGCCAGCATCGGCAGCTCGACAGAGGCATCGCCCAGCGAGACCAGGAAGCCGGCGGCGGGCTCGGTCGCCGGCGCGGCCGAGCCCGGATTGGCGGCAGAGATGTCGCCCGGGCCGCCGTATTCGGCGCCGAATTCCAGCCCGTGCAGGTCGAAGGCGTCATCGCCGATCCACTGCACCGCGACCCGGTCGTAAAGCGACAGCTCGGGCACCTCGGCGCTGGCCGCGACCGTGTCACCGCCGGCGAACCGCACCGTGACCTCGGCGTTTTCGGTCATCGCCGGCAGCTGGACCGTCAGCGCGCCCTTGGCGTCGGTCTGCGCGGTGAAGGCCAGCCCGCCATGGCGGATCACCACCCGCTGGGAGGCGTGACAGGGCGCCGCGAGCGTCAGGCTCAGCATCGCGCCGGGGGTGACGGTCAGAGACGCCTTGGCCGGCGCGCAGCTGGCCGTCAACGGCGCCGGCGTGACCGTCCCGCCCGGCAGCGGCCCGACCGGCTGGTCGGCGGCATGCGGCGCGGGGGCCACCGGCGCGCGCAGGGCCGGCGGCGGGCTCGAAATGAACTTGGGCATCACCGGCATCGGCATCGGTGCCGTCGCCTGGGCCGAGAGCGGCTCGACCTTGATCTCCGCCCCTTGCGTCACGGCATCGGCCGTCACCGCATCGGCGACCTTGGTCGCGGCGGCGGGCGCGGCCGGGCTTTTCGCGACCGGAGCCATCGCCACCGGGGCCTTGACCGGCGCCTTGATGACAGATGCCGTCGAGGCCGACGGCTTCGGAGCCGGATCGCCCTGCTGCATCGTCTGCATGACCTGTCCCGTGGCCGCGGCCAGGAAAAACGTCGCGGCGACCAGGGAAACCTTCCGAATCAGCTTCATTGCTGCCTCCGTTGCCCATCTGACATTCTCTTCAGACTAGGCAGCGATCACGGCGTGGCGATGACCCGGCCGTGTCAGGAAACAGACCGTTTCCCGACGCCGCAGAGGCATAATTCTTTAATTATTCCAATTGATTATGCATCCGGCTCGCCGGGCGTGTCACGCTTTCGCCCGATTCCGGACGCCCCCGCGGACGCCAGATCCGGGCGGCCCCCGCCGGGCCCGCCCGCGTTTCCCGCTCCGCTCAGGCCAGCCGGCCGTGGCAGTGCTTGAACTTCCGGCCCGAGCCGCAGGGGCAGGGATCGTTGCGGCCGGGATTGCCCCAGGTCGACGGGTCGTTCTCGTCGAAGCCGAGGCGCTGCGGGCCCGGCGGCGAGACCGGCTCGGGCTCGCCCGGGGGCATGCCGCCAAGCTGGGCCTGCTCCTCGGCGAACTGGCGCATCATCTCTTCCTGCTCTTCCTGGCTCAGCGGCCGCACTTGCGACAGCTGCTGGGTGACGTCACCGCGCAGGCTGTTGAGCATAGACTCGAACAGGGTGAAGGACTCGGTCTTGTACTCGTTCAGCGGGTCGCGCTGGGCATAGCCGCGGAACCCGATGACCGAGCGCAGGTGCTCCAGCGTCAGCAGGTGTTCGCGCCACTTGGCGTCGATGGTCTGCAGCAGCAACTGCTTCTCGATGTTGCGCATGGTCTCGGCGCCGAAGGCCTCGGTCTTCTCGGCCATCATCTTGTCGGAGGCCTCGTAGAGCCGCTCGCGCATCGCTTCCTGGTCGACGCCCTCCTCGTCGGCCCAATCGCTGACCGGCACGTCCAGCGACAGCTTCTCGATGACGGCGTTGTGCAGCCCGTCGCTGTCCCACTGGTCGGCATAGGTCTTGGGCGGCAGGTAGATGTCGACCAGATCGTCGATCACCTGGTGGCGCATGTCCTCGACCACGTCCGAGAGGTCGTCGGATTCCATGATCTCGCGCCGCTGCGAGAAGATCACCTTGCGCTGGTCGTTCATCACGTCGTCGAACTTCAGGAGCTGCTTGCGGATGTCGAAGTTGCGCGCTTCGACCTTCGCCTGCGCCTTCTCGAGCGACTTGTTGACCCAGGGGTGGACGATCGCCTCGCCCTCTTTCATGCCCAGCTTGGAGAGCACGGAATCGAGCCGCTCCGAGCCGAAGATCCGCATCAGGTCGTCTTCCAGCGACAGGAAGAAGACCGAGCGGCCCGGGTCGCCCTGGCGGCCGGAACGGCCGCGCAGCTGGTTGTCGATGCGCCGGCTCTCGTGCCGCTCTGTGGCCAGAACGTAGAGGCCGCCGGCCTCGATCACCTTCTTCTCTTCCTCGGCATGCTGCGCCTCGATCCGCTTGCGGACCTCGTCGGGGTCGGCTTCCGGATCGGCGTCGAGCGCCTCCATCACCTGCATCTCGACATTGCCGCCCAGCTTGATGTCGGTACCGCGGCCGGCCATGTTGGTGGCGATGGTCACCGCGCCCAGCTTGCCGGCATCGGCGACGATCTTGGCTTCCTGCTCGTGGTGGCGGGCGTTGAGCACGTTATGCGGCACGCCGGCGGCGGTCAGCAGGTTCGACAGCTCTTCCGACTTCTCGATCGAGGTGGTGCCGACCAGGATCGGCTGGCCCTTGGCATGGGCTTCCTTGATCGACTCGATGATGCCGTCGTATTTCTCGCGCGTGGTGCGGTAGACCTGGTCGTGCTCGTCGATCCGGGCGATCGGCTTGTTGGTCGGCACCTCGACGACGCCCAGCTTGTAGATCTCGGCGAATTCCTCGGCCTCGGTCAGCGCGGTGCCGGTCATCCCGGCCAGCTTGTCGTAGAGGCGGAAGTAGTTCTGGAAGGTCACCGAGGCCAGGGTCACGTTCTCGGGCTGGATCTCGACGCCTTCCTTGGCCTCGATCGCCTGGTGCAGACCGTCCGACAACCGCCGGCCCTTCATCATCCGGCCGGTGAATTCGTCGATCAGCATCACCTCGCCGTCGCGGACGATATAGTCCCTGTCCTTGAGGAACAGCACGTGGGCGCGCAGCGCCTGGGTGACGTGGTGGACGATGGTGGTCGATTCCGGGTCGTAGAGCGACTGGCCCTCGGGCAGCAGACCGCTGTCGTGCAGGCGCTGCTCGATGAACTCGTTGCCTTCCTCGTTGAAGGTCACGGTGCGCTGCTTCTCGTCCAGTTCGTAATGCTCGGGCGTCACCTCGGGGATGAACTTGTCGATGGTGACGTAGAGATCCGAGCGGTCCTGGCTCGGCCCCGAGATGATCAGCGGCGTGCGCGCCTCGTCGATCAGGATCGAGTCGACCTCGTCGACAATCGCGTAGAAGTGATCGCGCTGGGTCATTTCCTCGACCGACGACTTCATGTTGTCGCGCAGGTAATCGAATCCCAGCTCGTTGTTGGTGGCGTAGGTGATGTCGGCCTGGTAGGCGGCGCGCTTTTCCTCGTCGGGCTGGTAGGGATAGACGACGCCGGTGGTCAGGCCGAGCTGGGCATAGACCTTGCTCATCCAGTCGGCGTCGCGCTTGGCCAGGTAATCGTTGACCGTGACGACATGCACGCCCTTGCCGGCCAGCGCGTTCAGATAGGCCGGGAAGGTGGCGACCAGGGTCTTGCCCTCGCCGGTCTTCATCTCGGCGATGTTGCCCTGGTGCAGGAAGATGCCGCCCAGCAGCTGGACGTCGAAGGCGCGCAGGCCAAGCGCCCGCTTGGCGCCCTCACGGCAGTTGGCAAAGGCCTCGGGCAGCAGCTTGTCGAGGCTCTCGCCTTCCTGGTAGCGGCGCTTGAACTCTTCCGTCTTGGCGACGATCTCCTCGTCCGAGAGCTTCTCGAACTCGGGCTCAAGAGCGTTGATTTTCGCGACCAGCGGACGGGTGGCCTTGACCTTGCGGTCATTGGCGGTGCCGAGCACCTTCTTGGCGAGACTTCCGAACCCGAGCATGTTTTCTCCGCTTGGCGGTTCCTGACAGCATCGTGTGGCAACTACGCCTTGCCGGTCCGTCCGGCCTTGCCTAGAAGGGCAGTGCAGGCCGGAAGTCCATGCCACGCGACGTTTGCGATGTAAGGGGCTGCCGGAACAGTGTCAACGTCGCGGGACCGCGCGGCGATCGCAGGAAAGGACTGAGATGTCGAAACAGGCGAAATTCTGGCTCGGGGTTGCTTTGTCGCTGTCTCTGGCGGCACCGGCGCTGGCCGACACGGCTGCCACGACGACCGACGCCAAAGCCCCGACCGCCGATACCGTGGTGGCCACCGTCAACGGCACCGACATTACCCTGGGCAGCATGATCGCGCTGCGTGACCAGCTCCCGGCGCAGTACAAGCAACTGCCCGACGACGTGCTGTTCAAGGGCATCCTCGACCAACTGGTCCAGCAGGAGCTTCTGGCCCAGTCGGCCAAGGGCAAGCTGACCAAGAAGGACAAGATCGCGCTGGCCAACAGCGAGCGTGCCTTCATCGCCAGCACCATGCTGAACCGGGTCGAGAAGGCCGCGATCACCGAGGACGCGCTGAAGAAGGCCTATGACGCGAAATACGCCGACTTCAAGCCGGACACCGAGTATCACGCCGCCCACATCCTGGTGAAGACCGAGAAAGAGGCCGAGGATCTCAAGGCCAAGATCGACGGCGGCGCCGATTTCGCCAAGCTGGCCGAGGCAGATTCCAAGGATCCGGGCTCGGCCAAGCGCGGCGGCGATCTGGGCTGGTTCGGCAAGGGCATGATGGTCAAGCCCTTCGAGGACGCGGTCACCAAGATGAAGCCGGGCGAGGTGGTCGGCCCGATCAAGACCCAGTTCGGCTGGCACCTGATCAAGCTGATGGACACCCGCCCGACCAAGCCGCCGAAACTGGACGCCGTGCGCGGCGAGCTGAGCAAGAAGATCGGCCAGGAGGCCGTCGCCGCCGAGCTGGCCAAGCTCAAGGACGGCGCCAAGATCACCGAGAACGACAAGGGCATTGACCCGGCCGTGCTGAAGGATCAAACCCTCCTGAAGGACTGATCCCTCAGGAGAGACGGCATGGCCAAGAAGGACCGGAACTGGAAGGCCGAGGCGAAGAAACTCAAGGCGAAGCTGAAGAAGCTGCGCGCCGAGAACGCCACCGAAGCCAAGCCGGCCAAGGCCGCGCCCGCCGTCTCTCCCCTCGCCCCCGCCGGCGGCTTTCCCGAGCTGCCGGTGATCGACGGGGTCGAGTTCGCCACCGTCGCGGCCGGGGTGCGCTATTCCGGCCGGACCGACGTGATGCTGGCCCGAATGGCCCCCGGCACCGCCATCGCCGGCGTCTTCACCCGCTCGGCCACCCGCGCCGCCTGCGTTCTCGATTGCCAGGCCAAGCTGGCCGGGCCGGTCGATAGCGCCGCCGGCGCCGCGATCATCGTCAATTCCGGCAACGCCAACGCCTTCACCGGCGCCAACGGCCAGGCCTCGGTCGATCGCGTCACCGGGGCGGTGGCCGAAGCCCTCGACATGCCGGCCACACGCGTCTTCTCCTCCTCGACCGGCGTCATCGGAGAGCCGCTGCCGCATGACCGCATCACCGCCAGGATCGCCGAGCTGAAGGCCGGGCTGAGCGCCGATGCGATCGAGCCGGCAGCGCGGGCGATCATGACCACCGACACCTTCCCGAAAGGCGCCAGCACCGAGATCGAGGCCGAGGGCGGCCCGATCCGCATCGCCGGCATCGCCAAGGGCTCGGGCATGATCGCACCCGACATGGCGACGATGCTGGTCTATATCTTCACCGACGCCAAGATCGCCCCGGCCACGCTGCAGAAGATGCTGTCGCGCAATGTCGGCGACACTTTCAACGCCATCACCGTGGACAGCGACACCTCGACCTCGGACGCGCTGATCCTCGCCGCCACCGGCCGCAGCGCCGCGACCGAGATCAAGGACCTGCGCAGCACCAATGCCAAGGCCTTCGAAGCCGCGCTGCGCGAGGTGATGACCGATCTCGCCCATCAGGTGGTGCGGGACGGCGAGGGCGCGACCAAGTTCGTCGAGGTGCGCGTGACCGGCGCCGCCGGCCCGGCGGATGCCCGCAAGGTCGCGCTCGCCATCGCCAATTCGCCGCTGGTCAAGACCGCCATCGCCGGCGAGGACGCCAATTGGGGCCGCGTCGTCATGGCCGTCGGCAAGTCCGGCGCCAAGGCCGACCGCGACCGGCTCACGATCCGCTTCGGCGACATCCTGGTTGCCGAGAAGGGCTGGCGCGCGCCGGAATACAGCGAGGAAGAGGCGAGCGCCTACATGAAGCGCGACGAACTGGTGATCTCGGTCGATCTCGGGCTGGGCGAGGCCGCCCAGACGGTCTGGACCTGCGATCTGACCCACGGCTATATCGACATCAACGCGGATTACCGGTCCTGATGAAAGTGCTGCTGGTTTCCGCCGTCGCCCTGATCGACGTCGACGGCCGCGTGCTGCTGGCGCAGCGGCCCGAGGGCAAGTCGATGGCCGGGCTGTGGGAATTTCCCGGCGGCAAGGTCGAGCCGGGCGAGACGCCCGAGGCGGCGCTGATCCGCGAGCTCAAGGAAGAACTCGGGATCGACACCTGGGCCAGCTGCCTGGCGCCGTTGACCTTCGCCAGCCACGGCTATGACGATTTCCACCTGCTGATGCCCCTATTCGCCTGCCGCAAGTGGGAGGGCATCCCGCATGGCCACGAGGGCCAGACCCTGAAATGGGTGCGGGCGAAGGACCTGCGCGACTACCCGATGCCCCCGGCCGACATCCCGTTGATCCCGATCCTGCGCGACTGGCTCTGACCGGCGCGGCCCGGCCGAAGTTCCATCAAAGAGCGCATTGGGCCACCCCAGCGCAATCGCCGGGTAGGGCCGGCCCGGCGGCGAGATGTTCAAACTATGCTAAAGAGTGAGGCAGTACATACCAATTATTGATGATTTCTTAACGTGATTACGATAATATTGTGACATCGGTTTCTTTGGGGAAGGAAACATCATGCTTCGGACGATCACGCTGGGAAGCTGCGTCTCGGTGCAGGGGACTTTCGTTCGCAACATGGCGAATGGCAAGATCGCCGTGCGGGTCGGAGACAAGACCTTCGTCGGCTATCCGATCAGCAAGAAGGCCGCGTAATCAAGCGACCCGCCCGCCGCAGGCATGGCGGGCATGGAGGGCGGCGGAGGGGACAGCGCCGCCATCACAACTGCCACCACCACGAAGAAAGGCCGGAGCGTGTGCTCCGGCCCTTTTTCATTTCGGACGACAGGACGAGGCAACCCTAGGTCAGGTTGCGCTCGACCTCCTCGCGCTCGAAGATCTCGATCACGTCGCCGACGCGGATGTCCTCGTAATTCTCGAAGGCCATGCCGCATTCCTGACCCGACTGCACTTCCTTGACCTCGTCCTTGAAGCGCTTGAGGGTCTTCAGCGTGCCTTCGTGGATCACCACGTCGTCGCGCAGCAGGCGCACGCCGGCCGAGCGCCGGGCGACACCCTCGGTGACCAGGCAGCCGGCCACCTTGCCGACGCCGGAGACCTTGAAGACCTCGCGGATCTCGGCATAGCCGATGAAGGTCTCGCGGATCTCGGCCGACAGCAGGCCCGAGGCCGCCGCCTTCACGTCGTCGACGAGGTCGTAGATCACGCTGTAGTAGCGGATTTCCACGCCCTTCTGGTTGGCGGCGTTCCGGGCCGAGGCATTGGCGCGGACGTTGAAGCCGATGATCGGCGCGCCCGAGGCTTCGGCCAGGCCGACATCGGTGTCGGTGATGGCGCCGACGCCCGAATGCAGCACGCGCACGCGCACCTCTTCGTTGCCGATCTTCTCGAGCGCCTGGACGATCGCCTCGGCCGAGCCCTGCACGTCGGCCTTCACCAGCACCGGCAGCTCGGCGACGTTCTCGTCGGCCTTGGCCTTGGCCATCAGCTGTTCCAGCGTGGTCGCGGCGCCGGCGGCGGCACGCTTGTCCTTGGCGGCCTCCTGGCGGTACTCGGCGATCTCGCGCGCCTGGGCCTCGGTCTCGACGACGTTGAGCACATCGCCGGCCTCGGGCGTGCCGTTCAGGCCCAGCACCTCGACCGGCACCGACGGCCCGGCCTCGTTGACCCGGTCGCCGCGGTCGTTGATCAGCGCCCGCACCTTGCCCCATTGTTCACCGACGACGAAGATGTCGCCGCGCTTGAGCGTGCCGTTCTGGACCAGGACGGTGGCCACCGGGCCGCGCCCGACATCCAGCTGCGCCTCGATCACCGCGCCCTGGGCGGCCCGGCTCGGGTTGGCCTTGAGCTCGAGGATCTCGGCCTGCAGCGCGATCGCTTCCAGCAGCTGGTCAAGGCCCTTGCCGGTCTTGGCCGACACCTCGACGTCCTGGACCTCGCCCGACAGCTCCTCGACGATCACCTCGTGCTGCAGCAGCTCGGTGCGCACCTTCTGGGGGTCGGCCTCGGGCTTGTCGCACTTGTTGATCGCCACGATCAGCGGCACCCCGGCCGCCTTGGCGTGGTTGATCGCCTCGATGGTCTGCGGCATCACCGAATCGTCGGCGGCGACAACGAGGACCACGATATCGGTCACGTTGGCGCCGCGGGCGCGCATCGAGGTGAAGGCCGCGTGGCCGGGCGTGTCGAGGAAGCTCAGCACCGCCCCGCTCTCGGTCGTCACCTGGTAGGCGCCGATATGCTGGGTGATGCCGCCGGCCTCGCCCGAGACGACATTGGCGTTGCGAATCGCGTCGAGCAGCGAGGTCTTGCCGTGGTCGACATGGCCCATGATGGTGATGACCGGCGGCCGCGGCTGCAGGTCCTCGGGCTTGTCCTCGACCTGGTCGATGACCTGCTCGACATCGGCGTCCGAGACACGCACGGCCTTGTGGCCGAATTCCTCGATCACCAGTTCGGCGGTGTCGGCGTCGATGGTCTGGTTCATGTTGACCATCATGCCCATCTTCATCAGCGACTTGACCACGTCGGCGGCCCGTTCGGCCATCCGGTTGGCAAGTTCCTGCACGACGATGGTTTCCGGCAGCTGAACCTCGCGCACCTGCTTCTCGGCGCGCTGGGGCATGCCCATCGCCTTCTGCCGGGCGCGTTCCTGCTTGCGCTTCATCGCGGCCAGCGAGCGTTGACGCCCGCCTTCGCCCGACAGCGCCTCGTTCAGCGTCAGCTTGCCCGAGCGACGGTTGTCGCCGCCCTTGCTCTTGCCGCGGTCGGCACGGTCGGCACGCTCATCGCGGCTGCGGGCCTTGCGCGCGGGCTGGGCGGCCTTGCCGCCGCCACGCTGCTGCTGCTGCTCGGCCGCCTCGGCGTCGGCCGGCGTCGGAGCGGGAGCCGCAGGCGCCTCTTTCTTGGCCTTCTCGGCCTTGGCACGGGCTTCGGCCTCGGCCTTGGCGCGGGCCTCTTCCTCGGCCTTGAGGCGCAGCGCCTCTTCGCGCTCGCGCTCTTCGCGTTCCTTGGCCTCGATTTCCTCGCGGCGGCGCTGGCGCTCTTCCTCGCGCGCCTTCTCCTCGGCAGCCCGCTTGGCGGCCTCGTCGGCCTCGCGCGCCTTGGCGGCCTGAACCGCCTTCAGACGGCGCTCCATCTCGGCATCGCTGATGCCGCCCGGGCGCTTCGAGGGATCGCCGCGGTGCGGCGCGGAACCCTGGCCACCGGACGACTGCGCACCCGGCTTGGGCACGACAACGCGCTTGCGCTTCGTCTCGACCACCACGCTCTTGGTCCGGCCGTGGCTGAAGCTCTGCTTCACCTGCCCCGAACGGGCGCCGCCAAGACCAAGGGTTTTCTTACCGTCTGTATCGCTCATACGTCTTTCGTATCCTTCCCGACGGCCTTGCCGCCGATCCCACCGCGCAATCCGGCGAGTCTTGCCGCATCCTGTACAACACGGGACGCGAGTCCACCAGCGGCAAGCGCGCCGTGTATCGCATGTTCACGTCCAAATGCCAAACCCAATTCCTGGGCCGTGAGGCAGTCGAAATAGCGCCCGCCCTCGGGGGTCCAGAGCTTGGACTTTCCCCGGGCGGAACCGTCCGAGGCCTGCAACAGAATCTTGGCCTCGCCCTTGGCCAGCCAGTCCTTGACCTTCTCGAAGCCGCAAACCGCTTCCCCGGCCTTGCGGGCGAGCGAGACCAGCTCGACCACGCGCCGGGCCAGCACCGCCTCGGTCTCGTCGGCCAGATCGTCAGGCACCGTCACCGGCCGCTTTGCCGCACGTGCGAAAAGACCCTTGCTGACGGCCTTTTCCAGCGCCTTGCGATCGGCCGAGACCCAGATGCCCCGTCCGGGCAGGCGTTCGAGCACGTCGGGCACCACGCGCCCGTCCGGCGCCACCACGAAACGGATGAGGCCGAACTTGGGTCCGGTCTCGCCCGTCGCGATGCAGCGCCGTTCCGGGCCGTCGCCCTGGCTCTTGTGGCCGCCGCGGGTCACCGCGCGCCCCCGGCTCAGGCCTCTGCCTCCTCTTCGGCCTCCCCTTCGCCGGGCGCATCCTCCGCCTCGGCTTCCAGATCGGCCGGATCGACCCAGCCCAGCAGGATTCGCGCGGTCATCACCAGATGCTGCGCCTCTTCCAGGCTGACGTCAAACTTCTCCAGCACGCCCTCGTCCTTGACCCGCTCGCCGTTCACCGTGGTCCAGCCGCCGGCCAGTTCCCAGTCGGCGCAGGTGGCGAAGTCTTCCAGCGTCAGCACGCCGTCCTCGGCCAGCGCCTCGACCATCTGCGGGGTCAGGCCCTCGAACGCGACCAGGCTGTCCTCGACACCCAGTTCCTTGGCGTGCTCCAGCGCCTTGCGGTTCATCTCCTCGATGCAATCGCGGGCGCGGGCCTGCAGCTCCTCGGCGGTGCCTTCGTCGAAACCGTCGATCGCCAGCAGCTCGTCCATCTCGACATAGGCCACTTCCTCGAGGCTGGTGAAGCCCTCGGCCACCAACAGTTGGGCAATCATCTCGTCGACATCAAGGGTGTCCATGAACAGCTGGGTCCGCTCGGCGAACTCGGCCTGGCGGCGGGCGCTCTCGTCCGCCTCGGTCATGATGTCGATGTCGAGCCCGGTCAGCTGGCTGGCCAGGCGCACGTTCTGGCCGCGGCGGCCGATGGCGAGGCTCTGCTGCATGTCGGGCACCACGACCTCGATCTTGCCGGCTTCCTCGTCGATGACGACCTTGGAAATCTCGGCCGGCTGCAGCGCGTTGACCAGGAAGGTCGCCTGATCCTCGTTCCACGGGATGATGTCGATCTTCTCGCCCTGGAGCTCGTTGACGACGGCCTGCACCCGGCTGCCGCGCATGCCGACGCAGGCGCCGACCGGATCGATCGAGCCGTCATAGGAGATCACGGCGATCTTGGCGCGCGAGCCCGGGTCGCGGGCCACGGCCTTGATCTCGATGATGCCGTCGTAGATTTCCGGCACTTCCATCTTGAACAGCTCGGCCATGAACTGCGGGTCGGTGCGGCTGAGGAAGATCTGCGGCCCGCGGGCCTCGCGCCGGACATCCTTGATATAGGCGCGGATGCGGTCGTTCGGGCGGTAGCTCTCGCGGCCGATCTTCTCGTTGCGGCGCAGGATGCCTTCGCCGCGGCCGATATCGACGATGATGTTGCCGTATTCCTCGCGCTTGACGATGCCGTTGATGATCGTGCCCTTGCGGTCCTTGAACTCTTCGAACTGGCGGTCGCGCTCGGCCTCGCGCACCTTCTGCAGGATCACCTGCTTGGCGCTCTGGGCGGCGATCCGGCCCATGTCGACCGGCGGCACCTCGTCGACGATCTCGTCGCCGACCTGCGGATCGGCCAGGTATTGCTTGGCCTGGTCGACGGTCAGCTCGGCCTGGTAGTTCTCGACCGCGTCATCCTCGACCACGGTGCGGACGCGGGTGAAGGTCGCCCGGCCGGTCTTGCGGTCGATGGCGACCCGGATGTCCATCTCGGCGCCGTAGCGCGACTTGGCGGCCCGGGCGAGGCTTTCCTCCATCGCCTGGATCACCAGGTCGGGGTCGATCATCTTCTCGCGCGCCACCGCCTCGGCGGTCTGCAGAAGCTCGAGCTGGTTGGCAGAGGTAATCGCCATGGGTCACTCCTCCTCGGAAGCGGTGTCGTCGTTGTTGTCGGTTTCGATCTCGTCGAACTGGGTCTCGTCGATCGCGCCGCCGGCCTTCTTCTGGCGCAGCATCTCGGTGATCAGCTCGTCGGTCAGGATCAGCTTGGCATCGGAGAGCCAGTCGAACTTGAGCCCGATGGTGACCGGCTCGCCGTGTTCGACGATCTCGATCAGCACCTCGTCGCCCTCGATGCCACGCAGCATGCCCTTGAAGCGGCGGCGGCCGTCGATCAGCTCGGTGGTCTCGATCCGGGCCTCGTAATCCTGCCAGATGTCGAAATCCTTCAGCCGGGTCAGCGGCCGGTCGATGCCGGGCGAGGACACCTCGAGGACATAGGCGTCCTCGATCGGGTCCTCGACATCCATCACCGCCGAGACGGCGGTCGAGATCCTGGCACAGTCATCGACCTCGATCCCGCCCTCGGGGCGGTCGGCCATGATCTGCAGGGTCCGCGTCTTGCCGCCCATCAGGCGCAGGCGGACAAGCTCGAACCCCAGCCCTTCGATGGCGGGGGTGACGATCTCGGCCAGGCGCCGGTCGATGGCGGTTTTCGCGATCAGGTCGGTCATACGGGTCTTTCGGAAATAAAAAAACGGGCGCTGCGGCCCGTCACACGTCTCCGGTGGTGCCTGAGGTTTGGACCCCCAAGCGCCGCTTGTTGAGGTCGATATACGCATCTTGGGACGAGTCTGCAAGGGGGAGTAGGCGACGTGAGTGTCTAGCGCCTTGGCAGCTTCTTGGCCTCCTTGGCCAAGGCTGCGATACTTTCGTCTGCCACGCGATGACGTTGCGCTTTGCGCTCAACATTCCACTTGGCATATTCTCCGTGGGCCTTGTTCTTTGCGGCCTCCGTGGAGACGCTGCCACCAGCTGTCAGCACAGATCGTCCCAGCTGCGCCAACTGCCGGTCGAGAAGTTCACGCGCATCGCTCATCATGACGAGACGCCCGACAGAAAGCTGGTCTTCGAAAATGTCCAGCAGGATCGTCGTCAACCGGTTAAGCTCCCGGATCTCCCCTTCCACAAGATAGTTCTTGGACACAGTCACGTCTGACTTGCGGATGTTATCATTCGCCCAGCTCTGCAGGCCCATGTTTTCATCCTCGTGATCGGCGCGCGTGGCGACAATCTCGGATGGCGTGTGAGACGTGACGGCATAGACCAGCTTCGCTTGTGTCCTTTGGAAGAAGTCCAGCGCAGCTGACGAACTGCCATCATAGTCCTGACACATCGCGCAAATGCGCCGCAGCTCGCGATAGACATTCGCTTCGTCCGAGCGGATGTCGCGGATGATTTCGCGTAGTTCGGCAATGCGGTCGGCGTTTTCCGGGTTCTTCAGCCGAACGGCGTCAATCACGAAACCCTTCTTAGCGTATTGGACGAGGATACCCGTCGCCCAGCGCCGGAATAGCGTCGCTTGCGCCGAGGAAACCCGGTAGCCGACCGAGATCACCATATCGAGGCTGTATATCGAAGCAGGACGCCCATAACTTGTGTGCACTTTCTTCACACAAGTCTCTTCATCAAGCTCCCCTTCCTCGATGATGTTAAGAATGTGCTTGGTAATTGACGTCCGATCCCGCCCGAACATCTCGGCCATCTGTGCTTGCGTCATCCACAGCGTTTCGCCCTCGAACTTGATGTCGAGTTGAATACCCTTGTTGGATGCGTAAACGAGGAAACGGTCTCCTGTGTCCTCGTCTTCGATCAAATGGATGGGACCTTCGCTCATTTGATCTGCCATCGCGTGTTCCGTGAACATAATAGGAACACCCTAGCCACCCCGCACTCTCAGGTCAAATGCCGTTCGCCTCAAACGAACCGGTTGACCAGGTTCTCCAGCCGCTCCTGCCGGCCCGATTGCGGCTTGGGCCGCAGGTCCCGCCCCAGCACCTTCGCCGTGATCTCGTCGAGCGACGAGTTCAGCATCGCCTGGGCCTCGGCCGTCTCCCAGCCCGCGTAGCGCGCCTTGCGCGCCGCCTCCAGGGAGCCGTCCTCGAGCATCGCCGCCGCCGCCTTCAGGCCGCGGGCGCAGACGTCCATCGCCCCGGCATGGGCCAGCACCAGGTCCTCGGGATCGAGAGACTGGCGCCGCAGCTTGGCGTCGAAATTGGTGCCGCCGGTGGTGAAGCCACCCGCCTTGAGGATCTCGTAATAGGCCAGCGCCACCTCGGGCACGTTGCTGGGGAACTGGTCGGTGTCCCAGCCCGACTGGTAGTCGTTGCGGTTCATGTCGATCGAGCCGAAGATGCCGTGCGTCACCGCCGTGGCGATCTCGTGCTCGAAGCTGTGCCCGGCGAGGATCGCGTGGCCCTGCTCGATATTCATCTTCACCTCGTTCTCGAGGCCGTATTTCTGCAGGAAGGCGTAGCAGGTCGAGACGTCGTAATCGTATTGGTGCTTCGAGGGTTCCTGCGGCTTGGGCTCGACCAGGATCGTGCCCTTGAAGCCGATCTTGTGCTTGTGCTCGACCACCATGGTGAGGAACCGCCCCATATGGTCGAGTTCCTGCCCCAGATCGGTGTTGAGCAGCGTCTCGTAGCCCTCGCGCCCGCCCCACAGCACGTAGTTTTCGCCGCCCAGCTTGTGGGTGGCGTCGAGGCAGGATTTCACCGTCGCGGCGGCGAAGGCGAAGACGTCCGGGTCGGGATTGGTGCTCGCCCCCGCCATCCAGCGGCGATGGGTGAACATGTTGGCGGTGCCCCAAAGGAGGCGCGTGCCGACCTCCTCCATCTTGCCGCCGATATAGTCGGTGATCTCGTTCAGGGTCCGCAGGTTGTCGGCGTAATTGCCGGTCTCGGGCCGGATATCGGCGTCGTGCCAGCAGAAGAACGGCTGGCCGAGAATGCGGAACATCTCGAAGGCGATGTCGGCCTTGAGCCGGGCATGCGCCATCGTGTCCTGCGGGTGCCAGGGCCGGATGAAGGTGGCGCCGCCGAACGGGTCGTTGCCCTCCCAGGCGAAGCTGTGCCACCAGGCGACGGCGAAGCGCAGCTGGTCCTCCATCCGCTTGCCCATCACGATCTCGTCGGGATTGTAGTGGTGGAAGGCGAATTCGTTATCGCTCTCCGGCCCCTCGTAGCGCAGTTGGGGAATGCCCTTGAAGAAATCGGTCATGTCAGATCCTTGATCGCGGTTTGCGCCGCCCGGTAGCGGGCATGCGCGGCATCGAAAGCCCCGGTCAGGGCCGGGTCGGGTTCAAAGGTGCGGGCGATGGCCGGGGCGGTGGCGATCTCGGCCCCGGCGCCGGTCGCCGCCATGATCGCCAGCCGCGCCGCGCCGAAGGCACCGCCGAAATCTCCGGCGACGGGCAGTTGCACCGGCACGTTCAGCGCGGTCGCCATCAACTCCAGCCAATAGGCGGAATGCGAGCCGCCGCCGACCGCCAGCAGGCTGTCGATCGTGGTCCCGGTCGCGGCCAGCGCATCGCGACAGTCGCGGATGGCGAAGGTGACGCCTTCCAGCACGGCGCAGGTGGCGGCGGCGCGGTCGGTCGCGTGCTCCAGCCCGATGAAGGCGCCGCGGATGCCGGCATCGTTGAGCGGCGTCCGCTCGCCGCCGAGATAGGGCAGGAACAGGGTCTTGGTCGGCGCCTGCAGGTCGCCCAGCCCGCCGGTCAGTTCCGCCGCGTCCGAGCCGGTCAGCCGCGCATACCAGTTCAGCGCATCGGTGGCGGCGAGGATCACCCCCATCTGGTGCCATGTCCCCGGCAGGGCATGGCAGAAGGTGTGCACCGCCGTCTCCGGCGCCGGGCGGTAGCCGTCATTGGCGGCGAACAGCACGCCCGAGGTGCCCAGCGAGACGAAGGCCTCGCCCGCCCGGACCACGCCGACGCCGACGCCCGAGGCGGCGTTGTCGCCACCGCCGCCGGCGACCACGACCTCCGGCGACAGGCCGAACCGCTGCGCCAGTTCCGGGCGCAGGGTGCCGGAAACCTCCGAGCCCTCGACCAGCCGCGGCATCGCCGCCCGGCTCAGCCCGGTCGCCGCCAGCAGCTCGTCCGACCAGTCGCGCGCGCCGGTGTCGAGCCAGCTGGTGCCGGCGGCATCCGACATCTCGGCGACATGCTCTCCGGTCAGCCACAGCCGCAGGTAGTCCTTGGGCAGCAGCACCCTGGCGACCTTGTCGAAGATCGCCGGCTCGTGGCGCTGCACCCAGACCAGCTTGGGCGCGGTGAAGCCGGGGAAGACGATGTTGCCGGTGATCTGGCGAAACCTCGGATCGGCGTCGAGCTCGGCCGCCTCCGCGAAACTGCGGGTGTCGTTCCACAGGATACAGGGCCGCAGCACCTCGTCCGAGGCATCGAGCAGGGTCGCGCCGTGCATCTGGCCCGACAGGCCGATCGCCCTGACATCGGCCAGCGACCGCTCGGCAGCCAGCGCCTCGAACGCCGTTTCGGCGGCGGCGATCCAGTCGGCGGGCGACTGCTCCGACCAGCCATCGGCCGGCCGGCTGACGGTCAGCGGCGCCGACGCCTCGGCCAGCACCGCCTGATCGGCGTCGATCAGGATCGCCTTGAGGCCGGAGGTTCCCAGATCGAGCCCGAGAAAGGTCACGCCGCCTTCTCCGGCTTCTTGCCCAGGATGATCATTCCCAGCAGGTCGTCCTCGGTCACCTCGCCGACATTCACCGTGCCGACCAGCTGGCCGTTCTTCATCACGCTGGCCCGGTCGCAGAGCAGCTTGACCTGGTGGATGTCGTGGTCGATCAGGAAGATGCCGATGCCCTGGCGCTTCAGCTCGCCGATCAGCTCGGCCACCATGTTGGTCTCGGCCACGCCGAGCGCCGCGGTCGGCTCGTCCATGATCAGGATCTTGGCGTCGAAATAGACCGCGCGGGCGATGGCGACCGACTGGCGCTGACCGCCCGACAGGGCCGCAACCGGCGTCGTGTAGCGCCGGAAGTTGGGGTTCAGCCGGCCCATGATCTTGCGGGTCTCGGCCTCCATATGGGCGTCGTCCACCAGCCCGGTCCGCGTCACCAGCTCGCGCCCGAGAAACATGTTCGAGGCGGCATCGAGATTGTCGGCCAGCGCCAGCGTCTGGTAGATCGTCTCGATATTGTAGGCGCGGGCGTCGCGCGGGTTGTTGATCACCGCTTCCTTGCCGTTGATGAAGATCTGGCCGCCATCGCGCTGGATCGCGCCCGAGAGCATCTTCATCAGCACCGACTTGCCGGCGCCGTTATGGCCCAGGATGCCCACCACCTCTCCCGGGTAGAGATCGACGGAGACGTGGTCGACGGCCTTGATGCCGCCGAAGGATTTCTGCATGTCGCGCATCTCGACCAGCGGCGGGATGCCCTTGGCGCGTTGTTCGTCTGCCGTAATCATTTCTTCAGTGCTCCCAGCCGCTGGCGATAGACGATGTCGATATAGACGGCGACAACGAGGACGACGCCGACGACGATGTTCTGAAGCGGCGCGTCGACGCCGACCATCGCCATGCCCGATTGCAGCGACTGCATGATCAGCGCGCCGAGGATGGCGCCGTAGATGGTGCCGACGCCGCCCGACAGGGCCGTGCCGCCGATCACCGCCGCCGCGATCACCCGCAGCTCGTCCAGAGTGCCGATGTCGTTCGAGTGAAAGCCCAGCCGGGCCGAGGCGACGACCGCCGACAGGCCGCAGAGCCCGCCCATCAGGGCGAAGATCTTCACCGTCAGCAGCCGCGTGTTGATGCCCGACAGCTCGGCCGCCTCGGGGTTGCCGCCGGCGGCGAAGATATAGCGGCCCAGCCGGGTGCGGCTGGCAACGATGGTCATCAACACCGCCAGCGCCGCCAGCAGCAGCACCGAGACCGGGATGCCGTAGCCGGCGGTGAAGCCGTCCGGCATCACCTCGCCGCGCGCCGCGAACATGCGGCGCAGCCGGGCGGCCGGGATCTCGTAGGCGTTCAGGACGGCGACGAAGCCGAAGATCACCGCGGTGACGATCGCGGCCATGGAATACTCGGCCCAGAGCGGCTTGACCGGGAAGTCATGGGTCAGCTTGCGGCGGCGCGCGTTCCACATGCCGTAGAACGAGGCCAGCACGGCCAGGACGCCGACGACCCAGGACCAGTGCACGCCCAGCGTGCCGTTGATGCCGCCGAACAGTTTGAAATTCTCGTCCAGCGGGCCGATGGTCTGGCCGCTGGTCATGTACCAGGCGACGTTGCGCCAGACCAGAAGCCCGCCCAGGGTGACGATGAAGGCAGGCACGGTCAGGTAGCCGATCAGCCAGCCCTGGAAAGCACCGATGACCACGCCGGTGACCAGCCCGGCGACGATGGCGATCGGCGCGATCAGCGGGCTGCCGAAATCGAAGCCGGGCACGTGCGGCAGGATATCGGTCTGGGTGACCGCCATCACCGCCGAGCAGGTCGCCAGCAGCGAGCCGACCGACAGGTCGATATGGCGGTTGACGATGACGAAGACCATGCCGGTCGCCATGATCGCGACGCTGACGGTCTGGATCGTCAGGTTGAAGATGTTGCGCGGGGTCAGAAAGCGCCCGTCGGTGACCAGATGGAAGGTGATGCACAGGACGATGAAGGCCCCGATCATCCCCAGCAGGCGGGTGTCGAGTTCGAGCGACTCGAGCAGGTTCTTCTTCTGGCCGTTGCCGGCGGCCTGGACCGTAGCTGACATGATGATGTCCCTGAGAATGGGGTCGCGCCGCGGACTTGCGGGCAAGCGTTCGGCCGGGAAGGTCCGGCGAACAGGGCGGCGCGACAAGGTTCAGGGGGCCGCGCGGGCCCCCCGCAGCGCGAGACTCAGTTGCAGGGCGCGGGACCGTTGGTCACGCCCTGGCAAAGTTCGTCCTTGGTGATCCAGCCGGCATCGACCACGACCGACAGGTTGTCCTTGGTGATCGGCACCGGCTTGAGGAACTTGGCGTTCACTTCGGCGCCGCCGGGCGTCTTGAACTTCACCGTGCCCGGGATGTCGGTCATCTTGGTGCCCTTGGCCAGCTCGACCGCGATCTCGCCGGCATTGCGGCCCAGGTCGCGGGCGTCCTTCCAGACGCTGACGGTCTGGGTGCCCAGCGCCACCCGGTTCAGCGCCGCATGGTCGCCGTCCTGGCCCGAGACCGGGATGCCCTGCATGCCCTGCGCGGTCAGCGCCGCGACGACGCCGCCGGCGGTGCCGTCATTCGAGGCCACGACGGCATCGACCTTGTTGTCCTGCGCGGTCAGGATCTGTTCCATGTTGCGCTGGGCGTTGGCCGGCAGCCAGCCGTCGGTATAGGCCTCGCCGACGATCTTGATGTCGCCCGCGTCGATCGCCTTTTGCAGGATCTCCTGCTGGCCGCCGCGCAGGAAGTCCGAGTTCGGATCGGTCGGCGAGCCCTTGATCATGACGTAGTTGCCCTTCGGCGCCTGGGCGTAGACCGCGCGGGCCTCCATCCGGCCGACCTCGACATTGTCGAAGGTCAGGTAGTAGGCGCGCGGGTCCTCGATCAGGCGGTCATAGGCGATGACCGGGATGCCCTCGTCGGCCGCGGCCTGCACCGCCGGCTCGATCGCCTTGGTGTCCTGGGCGAGAACGATAAGGACATCGGCGCCCTGGGCGATCAGGCTTTCGACGTCGGAAAGCTGCTTGGCCGAAGACGACTGCGCGTCGGTGGAAATGTAGTCGGCGCCGGCCTTGTCGAGCGCGGCCTTGATCGCCGACTCGTCGGTCTTCCAACGCTCTTCCTGGAAATTCGACCAGCTCACGCCGACGGTAAGCGCGTTGGCGATCACCGGAATCGTCAGGCCGACCGCGACCGTGGCGGCAGCCAGAATAGATTTACGCATTGTATCCTCCCAATGAATGCGGTCCTCACAGACCGGTGCGTCCGGATCACCGGCGCGTTATCAGGATGGCCAGAATAATTTTAGTTGTCAAAATAAAAATGCTGGTCAATTCTGAAACCGCCGCTAGAGGAGGCGGAATTTCTGCGGCATCGCAGAATTTTCGCCAGATACCACTACATGTAGCGCCATCTTTAGTTTGGAGATCGAATAAATGACAGCGACAGGGGACTCCCCGAACCGGAAAACCGGCCCTCGCCTTGGCTGCGGGCCGCTGATTCCGTCGCTGTCGGACAGCCAGCGGCCGCTGCGCCAGCAGATCTTCGAACGCATCCGCGCCGCCGGCCAGATCGCGCGGGTGCAGCTGTCCAAGGAGCTCGGCGTCAGCCCCGCCTCGGTCACGACCCTGACCTCGGAACTGATCGAGGCCGGCCTGATCGAGGAAGTCAGCGGCCCGCGCGAGGGCGACAGCCCCCGCGGCCGGCCCGCGGTGGCGCTGCAGGTACGGGCCACGGCGCGCTACGTCGTCGGCATCAAGCTGTCGGACCGCGAGCACACCGCCGCGATCGTCGATTTCGCCGGCACCCTGATCGCCGGCACCAGCCTGAGCCGCCGCCCGGGCGCGATGGATCTCGACACCCTGCTCGACGTCACCGAATCCCTGCTGAACCGGGTCTGCGCCGAGGCCGGGCTGAAACGCGCCGATCTCAGCGCCCTCGGCCTCGGCCTGCCGGGTTTCGTCGACAGCAGCGCCGGCGAGGTGCTGTGGTCCTCGGTGCTCAACAAGCGCAACGTGGCGCTGGCCGGCGCCGCCTCGGCCCGGCTCGGCCTGCCGGTGCATATCGACAACGACGCCAATCTCGTCACCCTGGCCGAGCTGTGGTTCGGCGTCGGCCGGCAATTGCCTGATTTCGCCGTCGTCACCATCGAGCACGGCGTCGGCATGGGCTTCGTCATCAACCACCGCATCTTCCGCGGCTCGCGCGGGCTGGGGATGGAGCTGGGCCATACCAAGGTGCAGCTCGACGGCGCGCTGTGCCGCTGCGGCCAGCGCGGCTGCCTCGAGGCCTATGTCGCCGACTACGCCCTGGCGCGCGAGGCGACGACGGCGCTGAACTGGACCCACAAGGACAGCCAGGCGATGACGGTGCTGCTGGAAAGCCTCTACGACCACGCCAAGGCCGGCAACGGTGCCGCGCGCTCGATCTTCCGCCGCGCCGGGCGTTACCTGGCGGTCGGGCTGGCCAATGTCGTCAACCTGTTCGATCCCGAACTGATCATCCTCTCGGGCGAGCGGATGCGCTATGATTACCTCTACGCTGCCGACACGCTGGCGGAAATGGAGGCGCTGATGCTGAACACCGGACGCCCCGCGCCCAAGATCGAGATCCACGCCTGGGGCGATCTGCTCTGGGCCCACGGCGCCGCGGCGCTGGCGCTGTCGGAGGTGACCGAGGCGCTGCTGGTCCCGGCGCGGGAGGTCGCCGCGCAATGAGACGGCTCGCCCTCCTTGCGCTGCTCGCCCCCGCCGCGCCGCTGCCGGCGCTGGCGCTGCAGCCCGGCGCCGCCCCCGCCAATCCCGCCTTCATCGACCGTGCCGCGGGCCTGCCGGTGCAACAGGTCTATGGCGGCGGCTGGGAGCATTTCGTCGGCGGCGGCGTCGCCGCGCTCGACTGTAATGCCGACGGCTATCCCGACCTCGTCGCCGCCGGCGGCGCCAATCCGACGCGGCTGTTCGTCAACACCACCGCCAAGCCGGGGGCGCCGATCAGCTTCCGCCTCGGCACTCTGCCGAAGCTGACCCATGTCACCGGCGCCTATCCGCTCGACATCGACGGCGACGGCCTGCTCGACCTCTTCGTCATGCGGGTCGGGGCGAACGTGGTGCTGAAGGGTGGGCCGGACTGCTCGTTCACCGACGCCAGCAAGGCCTGGCACCTGCCGCCCGGCGACGCCTGGACCACCGCCTTCTCGGCGACCTGGGAAAAAGGCGAGCACTGGCCGACGCTGGCCGTCGGCAACTATGTCGACCGCAAGGACCCGAACGGCCCCTTCGAGGCCTGCGATACCAACCAGCTGATCCGCCCCGAAGGCGACCGCTTCGGCCCGCCGATCACACTCAAGCCCGGCTTCTGCGCCCTGTCGATGCTGATCACCGACTGGAAGCGGACGGGCACGCGCGATCTGCGGGTCTCGAACGACCGCCACTACTATGTCCGCGGCGGCTACGAGCAGATGTGGCACCTGAAGCCCTTGCGCGAATACGGGCCCAAGGACGGCTGGAAGCATGTCTCGCTCTGGGGCATGGGCATCGCCAGCCGCGACGTCAACGGCGACGGCTTGCCCGACGTGATGATGACCTCGATGGGCGACCAGCTGCTGCAGTTCAACGATCACGGCGTACTGGTCAACGCGCCCTATTCGCTGGGCACCTATGCCCAGCGCCCGTTCCTGGGCGATGACGGGCGGCCGTCGACCGGCTGGCACGCCGAATTCGCCGACGTGAACAACGATGGCAGGGTCGACCTGTTCATCGCCAAGGGCAATGTCGACCAGATGCCCTCGAACGCGATGAAGGATCCGAACAACCTGCTGATCCAGCAAGCCGACGGCCATTTCACCGAAAAGGCGGATGTCGCCGGCGTCGCCAGCACGGCGCGGTCGCGCGGGGCGGCTTTGGTCGATCTCAATGGCGACGGCCGGCTCGACCTGGTGGTGATGAACCGCCGGGCGCCGATGGAGCTGTGGCAGAACGCGACGCCGAATACCGGCAACTGGGTCGAGTTCATGCCGCACGAAAATGGCGCCAACCGCTTCGCCATCGGCGCCTGGCTCGAATTGCGCGCCGGCGGGCAGGAGCAGCAGCAGGAGGTGACCGTCGGCGGCGGCCATGCCTCGGGCCACGCGACACCGATCCATTTCGGGCTGGGCGCGGCGAAGACGGCCGAGCTGCGGGTGGTCTGGCCCGACGGCAGCACATCCGACTGGACCGAGGTGCCGGTGAACGCCAAGCTGACGGTGCGGCCGGATGGCTCCGGGCTGGCTCTGGCGCCGCTGGAGTAGGCAGAACTCCCCTTTCGCCCGGCCCCGGCCGGGCGGCGCCCTTCTCGCAAAGCTCTACTGATCCACCGGCAACCCGCTGGGCACGCTGTCCGGCACGCCGAGCCGGCCCTTCAACGCCACCGGATCGCTCAGGCTGTCGAGGAAAGCAAGGATCGCGGTCACGTCGCCGTCCGACAGCTTCACCGGTGGCGCCTTGACCGCGGCGAGGATCGCCTGCCGCTCGGCCGGGTCGTCCATGATCGCCCAGTCGGGCTTGGCCGGTTTGAACTTCGGCAGGATCGCGGTGCGCTGGTAATGCGCCATCCCGGCCACCGGATCGGCATGGTAGCGGACGAATTCGGCCAGGTCGGTATGGGCGCCGGCATGGCCCCAGGGCCCGGTATGGGTGACGTTGCGCAGGCTGGGGGTGCGGAAGGCATAGGCGTCCTGAGGCCGGTTCGAGACCCGCATCCGGCCGATATCGCGCTGGCCCTGCTCGAACCGCGCCACCTTGCCCGGGCCCAGCTGCGGCTCGCCCATGGCGTGGAACTTGTTATCGGTCTGGAACGGCCCGGAATGGCAGGTGGAACAGCGCGCCCGGCCGTAGAACAGCCCCATACCGGTCTCCGCCTCCGCCGACAGCGTCCCCTTGCCGCGCAGGTAGGCATCGAATGGGCTCTCGTCCGAGCGCCATTCGAAGGCGATGAAGGCGGCGATGGCGTTCGAGATGTCGGTGAAGGCGATCGGCCGGCCGGCGGCGATCTGCGGATAGGCCTTGTCGAACATCGCGCGATAGGCCGGGATCGCCGCCACCCGTTTCGAGATCACGTCCCAGGCGCCGCCCGCCCCGGTGATCCGGCCCTCGCGCGCCATCTTCGAAACGTCGCTTTCCTGGTAATGGCCGGCCATCTCGTCCTGGGCCAGCACCGGGAACATGGTCTGGGCCGACAGCACGTTGGCAAAACCGGTCACCATCTCGTCCTCGAGCGGCGTGCGCAGGCCCGAGGGCCGCGACGGATCGGCTTCGATCCGGCCGTCGTCGAACAGCCGGGTGAAGGCATGGGCGCCGAGGTTGAAAAGTGGCGGCGCGTTGCGCGGGATGCGCTGCTCGGGCATGTCCTCGGGATCGGGGCGGCGGTCGAGGCCGAGCCCGATGCCCCCCTCGCCCAGCCCCAGCGACACCCCGTCGCCGGTGGCGAAGCGCGGGTTGTGGCAGGTCGAACAGGCGATGTTGCGGTTGCCCGACAGGATCGGGTCGTAGAACAGCAGCCGGCCGAGCCTGGCCTCGTCCATGTTCACCGGCGCGTATTCGGAATCGGTGATCGGCGACGGCAGCGCCTTGTCGGCCGCCGCAAGTCCCGCCGGAGTCGCCACGCCCAGAAGGGCGGCCATCAGCAATGCCCGTTTCATGATCTCCTCCCGCGCCCACTCAACCATGGCGCCGGCGCTGCGGAAAGCCCAAAGCGTGGGGGCGCCGCCCCCACACCCCCGGGATACTTGGATGAAGATGAAAGAGGCGGGAGAGATATCGGGGCTTTCTTCCGAGCCCAAATACCCCGCCGTTGGCGCCTGGCTTCCCTAAGGACGTCACACGCGGATATGAGCGCGGGCGGCGAATTTTCTCTCATCCCGTTGCCCGGCGACATTGCCGTCCCCGGGCGGCCATGCGACATTCACGGGAATTGGGCGGGACTATTTCGGTGGGCATTTCAGTGACCAGGGCATTGAGCGGCAGATTCGGTTTCCCGGGACGGCGCGGTGCGGCGGCACTGCTGCTGGCGGCCGGACTCGCCCAGCCCGCGGCGGCGCTCGACAGCCTCGATTTCGCCGCCCCCGGCGCCGATGCCGGCCTGACGAAAAGCCTGCGCGCCGCCTCGCTGCTGGTCACCTCCGAGGCCGAGGGCAAGACCGACCCGCAGGACCTGTTCGCCGCCGCCCGGGCCGATTACGCCCGGCTGCTGGGGGCGCTTTACGCGGCCGGCTACTATTCCGGCGTCATCCATATCCGCATCGACGGGCGCGAGGCGGCGGCGATCGCGCCGCTGGACGCGCCGCGCGCGATCCGCAAGATCAGCGTCTCGGTCGCCCCCGGCCCGGCCTTCACCTTCGGCCAGGCGCGGATCGCGCCGCTGGCGCCCGGAACCTCGCTGCCCGGCGAATTCGCCCCGGGCCAGCCGGCGCGCAGCGACGTGCTGCAGGCAGCGGTGTCGAGCGCGGTGAGCAGTTGGCGCGATGCGGGCCATGCCAAGGCCGCGCCGGGCCAGCGCCGGATCGTCGCCGACCACCCGGCGGCGAAGCTGAACGCCGATGTCGCCATCGCCCCCGGTCCGCGCGTCACCTTCGGCAATCTGATCATCACCGGCCGCTCGACGGTGCGGGAAAAGCGCATCCGCCAGATCGCCGGCTTCCCGACCGGCGAGACCTTCGATCCCAGGAAGGAAGAGAAGGTCGCCACCCGCCTGCGCCGCGCCGGCGCCTTCCGCTCGGTCGCGCTGACCGAGGCGGGCACACTGGGGCCGGGCGACAACATGGACGTCACCGCCGCGCTGGTCGACGCCAAGAAGCACCGCATCGGCGTGGGCGCCGAGATCGCCAGCCTCGACGGGCTGACCCTGTCGGGCTACTGGCTGCACCGCAACCTGTTCAACGACGCCCAGCGGCTGCGCTTCGACGGCAAGATCAGCGGCATCGGCGCGGCCGGCAATCCCGATTACAGCTTCTCGGTCCGGCTCGACCGGCCGGCGGTGGTCAATGCCGACAGCACGCTCTACGCCCTCGCCCTGGCCGAGCGGCTGGACGAGACCGACTATACCGAGACCCGGGCGGCGACCGAGGTCGGCCTGACCCGGCTCGTCAGCGACCGGCTGACCCTGTCGGCCGGGATCGGCTACCAGGCCTCGCGGGTCACCGATTCCACCGGCCTGACCCGCTATCGCGATGTCACCTTCCCGCTGGGCGCCACCTATGACAGCCGCGACGACAAGCTGGACGCGCGGCGCGGCACCTATCTCGACGCCGCCGTGATGCCCTTCGTCGGCTTCGGCGGCACCGGCACCGGGGCGCAGCTCAAGCTCGACGCCCGCGGCTACCGACCGCTCGGCAAGCGGCTGGTGCTGGCGGGGCGGCTGCAGTTGGGCAGCGTGCTGCGCTCGCCCATCGCCGACACGCCGCGCGACTACCTGTTCTATTCCGGCGGCGGCGGCACGGTGCGCGGCCAGCCCTACCAGTCGCTCGGCGTCTACGCGATCAGCCCGACCCAGCGCAGCGGCGGGCGCAGCTTCGTCGGCCTGTCGGGCGAGGTCCGGGCCAAGCTGACCGCCTCCTTCGGCGCCGTCGCCTTCTACGACGCGGGCTATGTCGGCGCCACCAGCCTGCCCGATGGCAGCGGCAGCTGGCAGGCCGGGGCCGGGCTGGGGCTGCGCTACTTCACCGGGATCGGGCCGATCCGGCTCGACGTCGCCGCGCCGGTCTCGGGCGGCACCGGCAAGGGCGTGCAAATCTATGTCGGGATCGGGCAGGCCTTCTGATGCGTATTCTGGTTCTTCTTCTCCTCTTCCTGCCGAGCCTCGCCTGGGGCCAGGACGGCGGCGGCTACCTGACCTCGCTGCTCGAGGACAACCTGTCGGGTGCCGGCCGGCAGGTGAAGATCGAGGGTTTCGTGGGCGCGCTGTCGTCGAAGGCGACGATGAAGCAGCTGACGATCGCCGACGACAAGGGCATCTGGCTGACGCTGAAAGGCGTGACGCTGGACTGGTCGCGCAGCGCCCTGCTGGGCGGCCGGGTCGAGGTCAACGAGCTCAGCGCGGCGGAGATCGACCTGCCGCGGCTGCCGCAATCCTCGGCCCCGGCCAGCACCGCCCCACCCTCGGCCGAGGCCAGCGGCTTCAGCCTGCCGGAACTGCCGGTCTCGATCTCGATCGGCAAGATCGAGGCGAAGAAGGTGGTGCTGGGCGCGCCGGTGCTGGGCCAGGCGGCGACGGTCGCGGTGCAGGGCAGCCTGAGCCTCGCCGGCGGCGAGGGGGCGACGGATATCTCGCTCAAGCGGATCGACGGCAAAGAGGGCGTGATCGCGCTCAAGGCCAGCTATGCCAACGCCTCGCGCCAGCTCGCGCTCGACCTCAACGTCAGCGAGGGCGCCGACGGCATCATGACCAACCTGATCGGCCTGCCCGGCGCGCCGGCGCTGGAGCTGACCGCCAAGGGCACCGGGCCGCTGGAGGATTACAGCGCCGATATCCGGCTGGCGACCGACGGCCAGGAGCGCCTGACCGGCACTGTCAAGCTGGCCAGTTCCACCGACGACGCGGGCACGACGCGGCACTTCTCGGCCGAAATCGGCGGCGATATCGCGCCGCTTTTCGCCCCCGATTACCGCGCCTTCTTCGGCCCGGACATCCAGTTGGCCGTCACCGGCGCGCAACTGCCCTCGGGCGTGACCGAGCTCAGCCAGATGCAGCTGACGGCCAGGCAGATCACGCTGGCCGGCAAGGTGACGCTGGCGCCCGACGGGCTGCCGCAATTCCTCGACATCTCCGGCCAGATGGCGGCGGCGGACGGCGCGCCGGTGCTGCTGCCGATCCCGGGCCAGCGCACCCGGGTCGGCCGCGCCGACCTGCTGCTGAAATACGATGCCGGCCAGGGCGACGGCTGGAGCGGGCGGCTGGCGCTGTCGGGGCTGGAGCGTCCCGGGCTGAAACTGGCGCAGGCGACGCTGACCGGCAGCGGCACCATCGCCCACCAGGGCACGACGCCCGGCGCGGTGGATGGCAGCCTGCGGGTGGCCGTCTCCGGCCTCGCGCCGGAAGATCAGGCGCTGGGCAAGGCGCTGGGTTCGGCGCTGCAGGCGGCGACCGGCTTTCGCTGGCAACAGGGCAAGCCGCTGCAGCTCTCCGACCTCCGGCTTACCGGCGCCGATTACGGGCTGACCGCCTCCGCTGACGTCAGCGGCATCGGTGCCGCGCTGTTCGTCGAGGGCAAGGCCAGCGCCCGCGCCGACGACCTGTCGCGCTTCGCCGCTCTCGCCGGGCGGCCGCTCGCCGGCAAGGCGACGGCGCAGATCGACGGCAAGTCGGCGCTGCTGGCCGGCAGTTTCGATGCCACCGCCCGGATCGACGGCACCGGCCTGCAGGCGGGCCAGCCCGAGCTCGACGCCCTGCTGCAAGGCCCCAGCCATATCGCGCTGTCGGCCAAGCGCGACACGACCGGCACCACCCTGCGCCAGCTGACGATCCGCGCCGCCAGCCTGTCGGCCGATGCCGAGGGCGTGCTCAAGACCGGCGCCAACGACCTGCGCGCCAGCCTCGCCTTCAGCGATCTCGGCCAACTCGGCAAGGGTTACGGCGGCAGCCTCAAGGCGCAGGCGCAATATGTCGAGGCGGACGGCACCGGCAGCCTGACGCTGGACGGCACCGGTACCGATCTGGCGCTGGGACAGGCCACCGCCGACCGGCTGCTGAAAGGCGAGACCAAGCTGTCTCTGAAGGCGCGGCGGACAAAGGGCGTGATCCATGTCGATCATATCGACCTCTTCAACCCGCAGCTTTCGGCGCAGGCCAAGGCCGTGGCCGGCGATGCCAGCCGGCGCGTCGACCTGAGCGCCAAGCTGAACGACCTCGCCCTCATTGCCCCCGGCCTGCCCGGGCCGGTGACGACCGAGGGCACGATCACCGATGACGGCAAGGGCTATGCCGTCGACCTCAATGCCAAGGGGCCGGGCGGGATCGACGCCACGGTCAAGGGCCGCGTCGCCGCCGATTTCGCCAGCGCCAAGCTGAGCGTCAGCGGCAGCGGCCGGGCCGAGGTCGCCAACAGCTTCATCGAACCGCGCGCGGTCAGCGGGCCGCTGCGCTTCGACCTGACGCTGGACGGGCCGCCGAAACTATCCTCGCTCTCGGGCCGGGTCACGCTGAACGGCGCCCGCTTCGTCGCGCCGCTGCTCGGCCTGACCGCCGATCCGATGGATGTCGCGGTGACGCTGTCGGGCGGATCGGCGAGCGTCTCGGGCAAGCTGACCATCGGTGGCGGCACCGTCACCCTGTCCGGCCCGATCGACCTGAGCCCGCCCTATGCCAGCAACCTTGCCGTCAGCCTCGCCCGCGTCGGGCTGAAGGACCCGGAGCTGTTCGCGACCACGGTCTCGGGCAGCATGAAGATCTCCGGGCCGCTGGCCGGCGGGGCGCAGATCGCCGGACGGCTGGGGCTGGGACCGACCGAGATCCGGGTGCCCTCGACCGGGATCGGCGGGTCGGCCGCGATGCCCGAGGGGCTGGTGCAGAAGGGCGCGAGCGCCGCCGTGCGCGCCACGCTCGCCCGCGCCGGCGTCGGCACGGCCGCCAGCCGCCCCGACAAGACGCCGCGCCGGCCCTTCGGCCTCAACATCACCGTCTCGGCGCCGTCGCAGGTCTTCGTCCGCGGCCGCGGCCTGGATGCCGAACTGGGCGGCCAGCTGTCGCTGACCGACACCACCGCCGACATCGTCCCGATCGGCGGTTTCGACCTGCGCCGCGGCCGGCTGGAAATCCTCGGCAAGCGGCTCGACCTGACCCAGGGCCAGCTGCGGCTCGAGGGGCGCTTCGTGCCCTACGTCCACCTCGAAGCGGCCAATACCAGCAACGGCGTCACCGCGATCGTCACCATCGACGGCGACGCCACCGACCCGCAGATCACCTTCTCCTCGACCCCGGAACTGCCGCAGGAGGAAGTGCTGGCCCAGCTGCTCTTCGGCCGCGACCTGTCGAAGATCTCGGCCTTCCAGGCGGCGCAGCTGGCCTCGGCGGTCGCCACACTGGCCGGCAAGGGCGGCGAGGGGATCGTGACCAAGCTGCGCAAGGGCTTCGGCCTCGACGATCTCGACATCGTCACCGACGCCACCGGCAACACCTCGGTCAAGGTCGGGAAATACCTGTCGAAGAACCTCTATACCGACGTCACCGTCGGCCAGGACGGCACCTCGGAGATCCATCTCAACCTCGACGTCAGCAAGTCGGTGACGCTGCGCGGCAAGGCGGGATCGGACGGCAATACCGGGGTCGGCGTGTTCTACGAGCGCGACTACTGATAGCGCGCGTGGGGCCGCTCGGCCTCGATCTCCTCGTTCAGCGCGGCCCCAAGAAGGATGACGTAGGCGCTGATATAGAACCACATCAACAGCGCGATCACGGCGCCGATCGAGCCGTAGATCCGGTTGTAGCTGCCGAAATTCGCGATGTAGTAGGAAAAGCCCAGCGAGGCGACGGCCCAGAGCACCACCGCCAGCGCCAGGCCCGGCGACAGCCAGGGCGTGCGGACGCCTTCGCGGTTGGGGCCGTAGCGGTAGACCAGCGCGATCCCCAGCAGCACCACCGCCAGCGCCATGATCCATTGCCCGGCCACCAGCGCCTGCGCGGCCCAGCCGCCCAGCGGAAAGAAGGCAAGGACGATGGGCAGCACGATCACCAGCGCCAGCGCAGTCAGCGCCACGCCGATCAGCACCAGCGTCAGCACCAGCGCCGCCACGATGTGCCAGAAGCCGCCGCGGTCGCGGGTGCCGTGGATCGTGTTCAGCCCCTGCATCAGCGCCGCCACGCCCGAGCGCGCCGACCACAGCGCGAACAGGGTCGAGAAGATCGAGGCCCAGCCCAGCGCGCTGTTATTGGCCGCGACCAGCGTCTCGACCTGGCCCTTGAGGATGGCGAAGGCGCTCGGCGGCAGGAAATCGGCCAGCAGCGCGGTCTGGCCCAGGATCACCGACGGGTCGTAGACATAGCCCCAGAGCGCGATGACGGCGGCGACGCCGGGGAAGATCGCCAGCATGGCGAAGAAGGCCACGCCGGCGGCGATCAGCCCCAGCTTGCTGTCGCCGACGATCCGCACCACGCCGATCACTGTCTGCAGCATCCGCCGTCCTCCGTCATCGGCCCCCGGTCTCCAACCGCCCCGGTATCGCGCCCTTCATGCGCTTGACCCGCAGCCCGGGGGAGCCTCCCGAGGCGCACCCTGGGGCGCACCCGCTGCAGGCTCACGGTGCGAGGTCCGTGAACGCGAAAACGCCCAGGCTGGGACTGATCCACTGCCGCGACGTCCGGAGCCTTCCGCGCGTGTCGAACCAGTAGTCGTTGGTGAACCCGACCGAGCCGCCGCGGCAGCGCGCGCTGACATGGTGCAGCCGATAGGGCCGCTCGGCAATCGTCAGCGTTTCATGGCCGTTGTCGGTCAGCCGGCAGGTCACCGGCACCGCGTAGCTCTGGTCGTTGCCGTCGAGGAAATAGTAGGTTGCCGCAACCGTGCCGCGGCCGCGGCGCAACGCCGCCAAGGACGGCGGCGCGGCCGACATCAGGTCCTCGCCCAGCCCCCGGGTCTGGACCAGCAACCCGTCGCCGAGGCTGACCGTGCGGTCGTCGCGCGAGACCCAGGTCACGACCGCGCCGTTGGTGCCCAGCCTGGTCAGATAGGCGCGCAGATGTTTCGCCCTCGATTCCGCCAGCAGCAGCGGCTCGCCGGCGGCGCGGATCTGCGCCCGGCTGAGATGGGTCGGCCCGACCTTGGCGCGCGCGCCGATCACGGCCTTGAGCGCGCCGGCCTGCTGTTGCCCGCCGAGATCCGAGCCGCAACCGGCAAGGCTCGCCGCCGCCAGCAGCGCCAGCGCCGCCCGCATCGCTTTCGCGGTCATCGCCATACCCGTCCCCAATCCTTGTCGAGCGCATAGCCATGGTATTCGCGCAGCGATTCATACAGCCGGCCGTCGATCTCGAGCCGGGCGCCGCCGTCGCGGGTGAGCGGGCGGATCACGCCCATCCTGCCGACCCGGGTCGGATGGCCGATGCCCCAGGCGATCGGAATCCGGATGCGGATGCCCTTGTCGAACGAGCCCTCGCCGAAATCGGCGGCCGAGACGTTGGTCAGCGTGGCGAAGGCGCCGACGCGCCAGCCATTGGCGAAGATGCGGTCGAGGGTGACGGTCGCGCCCCAGTCGCCGGCCAGGTAGCGGCCGGCATCGACCTGGCCGAAATAGCCGTTGCCGAACTGGTAATAGGCCGAGACATGGCCGGTCGCGACCTTGTAGCTCAGGAAACCCAGGCCGCCGCCGTAATCGCGCTGCCTGACGTAGTTGAGTTCGGTCCCCAGCGCGAAGCGGCTGTTGACGGGCTTCCACAGGATCTCGCCCGAAACCCCGCCATACATCCGCTCGAGATAGCCCATGGTGACCCGGCTGTAGAGATCGCGGCCCGGCCGGCCGTACCAGGCCAATGTCAGCCGCTCGAGATCCGGGTCGGCGTGCTTGTCGTAGAGGTAGCTGTCCGAACGGACATGCGGCAGCACCGAGTTCGACTTGCGGGTCGACTGATCGAGATTGCCGACCACCTTCTTGGTGAGCGAGCCCGACAGGAACAGGTTCGGCCGGATCGCGTAACGCGCCCGCAGCCGGCCCCCGAAATCGGCGCGCAACGGGTTGTCGGGATCGAAATAGCTGAACCGGCCATAGGGCCCGAGCCACCAGGTGAAGGCCGGCGCCAGCGCGGTTTCGCGGATCGCGCCATCGGGCACGCTGCCGCCGGCATCGCCCAGGCTGACCCGGCGGCGCAATCCGGCGGCCGCGTTCGGCGCGAATTCCAGCCGCTCGAGATCGCTGCGCCGCAATGTCACCTTCGACATCGGTATGCCGTTGACCACCGGCACGATCTCGAAGGTCTCGACCGAGGCTGGCATGACCCGGCTCAGCACCCGGGCGGCGCGGCCGATTGCCTGGGGCGCGGATTCGTAGCGCCTGTTGACCAGGCGCAACTGCGCCCGCGTGGCGGTGACCGACAGCGCCTCGATCTGCATGCCCTCGGCACGCAGCCGGCTGTCGAGCGCGTCGCCCAGCGCCGCGCCCGTGCCGGGCGTGGTGGTCCAGCTCGTGCTCCAGGCGCCGGGGGTCGCCGTCCGCGACGGCCGCAGCGCCACCGGCGCCGGGGCCGGGCCAAGAACGCCCTTGGTCGGACGGTCCCTGGGATTGAGGACGATGCTCAGGCGGGCCCCGATCTCGGAGCCGTAGAGGTAATAGGCGCCGAGCCGGTAGCTATTGTTCAGCCGATACTCCATCCCCAGATTCCACGGGCTGCGGCGCTTGAAGCTGTCATGGCTGCCGGCCTCGCGGTCGTAGTTGTCCGAGGAATATTCCAGCTTGAAGCCGAGCTGGTCCGTCGGGCGCCACTCGACGCCGGCGAAAGGGGCGACGGGACCGCGGAACAGATCGTTGAAATTGAACTTGCCGCCCTTGCCGACCTTCACCGCCGGTCGCGCGCCGAAAGGCGTGCCGAGACTGCCATGGCTGCCGTAGCGGCCCCAGCCCAGGCCCCCGGACAGCGTCAGCCGCGGCTGCATCCGCTTGCTCGCGACGAGATATTCGCCGGCGCTGATGCTGGTGCCGATGAAGTCCTGCACCCCCACCGTCACCGCCGGCCGGTAGCGGCCCTCCCTGAGCAGCAGGTAACGCAAATCGAACGATCGGTCGTAATAGGTCGGGAGGCCGCCGCCCGGGTTCCAGTTCGCGATCGAGGTATAGCGGAAGCTGCCCGACAGCCGCGGTGCGATCTGAAAGCTCATCGTGGTCCGGGTGATGCCGGCGAAATGCGAGACCGTCATGCCGAGCGTGCCGTCGGGCTGCTGCTCGGCCGAAGGCATGTCGATCAAGCCGCTCGCGCCATAGAGATTCAGGCTGGGGGCGCCGTCCAGCGCCTCCGAATGCACCGGCGCGGCCGCGGCGACAAGCGTCAGAAAAGAAGCCGTTCGCCATATCCGGCGGGCAGCGGAAAGCCTTGGGGTCACGCGGAAAACTCCCTGATTTCGGGTATCCTAGTTAGTCGCCGACTCGCGGGCAATCCTGCGTCGCGGCGAAGTCGCGGCTAGAGGCTTTTCTGCAAATCCGGCACGCCGCCGGGCTGGTAGCCGTCGACCCAGCGCCGCAGCATCGCGAGCCCGGCCTCGCTGTCGCCGCTGGCCAGCGCCGCCCGCAGCGCCCGCAACGCGCCGGCGACCTCGAGCTCGGACAGGCTGCTTTCCTCGGCGCGCAGGATCTTGGGATGCGGCGTGGTCAGCAGCCCCTCGCCGATCAGCAGCTCCTCGGTCAGCTTCTCGCCCGGCCGCAACCCGGTGGTGACGATCTCGATATCGCCGTCGGGATTGTCCGCGTCGCGCACGGTATAGCCCTGATCCTCGATCATCTGCCGCGCCAGTTCGCGGATCTTCACCGGCTCTCCCATGTCGAGCACGAAGACGTCGCCGCCGCGGCTTTCGTCGTTGCCGCGGGCGAAGGACCCGGCCAGCAGCACCAGCCGCGCGGCTTCGCCGATGGTCATGAAATAGCGCGAGACGTCCTCGTGCGTCAGCGTTACCGGGCCGCCCTTGGCGATCTGCTCGTGGAACAGCGGCACGACCGAGCCGGACGAGCCCAGCACGTTGCCGAAACGGACCATCGAGAACACCGTGTCCTTCGAACGCTTGGCGAGATCCTGCACCACCATCTCGGCCAGCCGCTTCGAGGCGCCCATGACATTCGCCGGCCGCACCGCCTTGTCGGTCGAGATCAGGATGAAGCTCTTCACCCCCGCCTCTCCGGCGACATCGGCCAGGGTGCGGGTGCCCAGCACGTTGTTGGCCAATCCCGCCAGCGGGTTGGCCTCGACCAGCGGCACATGCTTGTAGGCCGCGGCATGGAGGACGACGTCGATCTCCTGCTCGGTCATCACCATCCGCGTCACCCGCGCGTCGGTGACCGAGCCCAGGACCGGCACGATCTCGGTGTCGGTCAGATCGGCGGCGGTGCGCAGATCGCGATCGATATTGTAGAGCGCCAGTTCGCTGACATCGAACAGCACCAGCCGCGCCGGCTGGTAGGTCAGCAGCTGGCGGCACAGCTCGGACCCGATCGAGCCGCCGGCCCCGGTGACCAGGATGTTGCGCCCGGTATAGGCGCCGGCCCCCGCCGGCAGCTCGGCATCCAGCTTCTGGCGACCGAGGAAACGCCCCGGGCGCACCGGCGCCAGCTGGTCGACCAGTTCCTCGACCCCGACCAGCTGGGCGAAGGACGGCAGGGTGAGCACGTCGAGCCCCATGCTTTGCAGGCGACGGGCGATCTGCGCCTGCTTGGGCGTCGAGGCCGAGGGCATCGCCAGCAGCACCCGGTTGATCGCGCGGGTATGCACCACCTCGCCGATCTGGCCGGCGGGATAGACCGGCAGCCCGGCGATGGTCATCTGGTGCAGGCCGGGATTGTCGTCGACGAAGGCGACCGGGTCGATCGTCTCGTGGGTCCGCAGGGCGGTGGCCAGCTGCATGCCGGTGGTGCCGGCGCCGTAGATCAGAACCCGGACCCGCGGCCGGCCGCGGCGATAGATCCAGAGCACGAAATGCAGCATCAGGAAACGGGTGGCGACCGACATCAGGAACAGGATGATGCCGAACAGGACGGTGGCCGCGCCCGGCAGGGTACTGTCCGACAGCGTCGCCAGCACACCGTAGAACCCGGCGACGACGGCCGAGAACAGCGCCGTCTTCAGGATGGCGCGGGATTCATAGGCCTTGAGCTTGATCCGGTGCAACCCCAGCGCGACCGAGGTCAGCACCGCCGCGCCGCCGATCGCCGGCAGCAGGGTCAGCGTCTGCTCGATGACGACAGTGGGCAGCAGCGTGTTGTAGAGAAGTCCGAAGGTCACCATCAGGGCCAGCGGCGCGGTGAGCAGGTCGACCCCGAGCAGGATCAGGCGTTTGTGCGATCGGCTCGTCCTGGTCACGAACTCGAATAATGCGTCGTGTATTTGCGTCAGATTCGGCAACCTGAAATCCATATCTCAAACTGTTCGTCACTTCCCTCCGCTGCCGATGACAAACGGACGAATCGCATATACTTTCACTACGAACAGCAAATAATATTGAAGCGGTAGCTTATTCGTTGCCCTGCAGCAAGCATTTGAGGCAATCGCACAACTCTTGAGCGGGTTTTCGCACGCCGCCGCACGACGGGGCGGTGCCGATACGGTTCAGCGCCGGCGCAGCATCCGGCCGGCGGTCCGGCCCATCAATGCGATATCGAAACACAGGTTTTGATTGCGGGCGTAGATCAGGTCGAGCCGGGCCTTGCGCGGGATGCAACGCCGGCAATAGACCGCATCGGTCTCGGCTGGCGAGCGGCAGGCGGCGAGCAGGCGCTCCTCATGGCCGTGAAAAATCAGGCTGGCGGTGCCGGTGATGCCGGGGCGGTTCTGCAGCACCTCGGCATAGATGTCGGGGAAACGCTCGACATATTCGCGCAGCGGCGGACGCGGACCGACGAAGCTCATGTCGCCCTTGAGCACGTTCCACAGCTGCGGGATCTCGTCGAGGCGATAGCGCCGCAGCAGCCGGCCGACCCGCGTCACCCGCGCCGCCTTGTCGCCGCCCGACACGCCACGCTCGCCCGCGGCCGTGGTCATGGTGCGCAGCTTCCACAGCTTGAAGCCGCGGCCGGGCGTTTTCATCCGCTCGGCGACATAGAAGATCGGTCGCCCCTCGACGACCAGCAACACGAGCAGCAGCAGCGCGAAGGGCAGGGCCAGAAGGGCGGACAGGAACAGCGCCGCGAGGATATCGAACAGTCGTTTGGAAAAGGTCACGCATTCCTCCCGCCGATGCGGCGCCACTGGGCCACCATCTCTTCCGGGTCGCTGTCCCCCTCGGCCACCGGCAGCAGCGCCTGCAGCCGGGCGGTGTCGAGCACGACCCGCGGCACCGCGCCCGCGGGCGCCGGGCGCAGGGTGACGCCCAAGCCGGCGGCCCGAGCCAGATCGGCCAGCGCCACCGGGTGCGGCGCGGCGATGTTGAGCCGTTCGGGCAGCGTCGCCCCGGCCGCTGCCTGCCGGGCCAGCCCCGCCAGTAGCCGGGCCAGTGTCTCGGGGCCGATGTAAGAGCGCAGCGGGCCGCCCGGCCGGCCGGGGAAATCGTCGAGCACCAGCGCGTCGCGCGCCGGGGCCAGCAGCGCATCGGCCCCGGCGACGTTGCCGATCCGCAGCATCGTCAACCCCGGTGCGCCCGGCCCGGCCGCGCGGCGCCAGTCCAGCGCCGCCTGCTCCATCTCGAACTTGGCCCGGCCGTAGTCGTTCGCCGGCGCCACCGGGTCCTCTTCGCTGGCGGCACCCTTCGGCGTCGGCCCGTAGACCGCGCCACTGGAACTGAGAAAGACATGCGCTGCGCCCTGTTTCGCCGCCATCCGGCAGACCGCCAGCGCCAGCGCGGTATTGTCGGCGAGCCGCGCGCCCGGCCCTGGCACCACCCCGGCGAGATGCAGCACCACGCGCGGCGCCGGGGCGGCCTCCGGCCAGGGTGCGTCCAGGATGTCCCAGCGAAGCCCGGCCTCCGTCCCGCGCCCCTGCCACAGCGGCCGCAGCCCCGGCGGCGGCTGCCGGCTCCAGGCGGCGCGCAGCATCCGGCCCAGCCGGCCGCTGCCGCCGGTGACCAGCACCCTGATTTCCGCTGCCGCCCGGCCCGTCATGCCCGTGTGTTCCCCGCCGCTTGCCAGCCGAGTATCGTGCCGCTCGCGGCCAAGTCCAGCCGTTTCCAGCCGCCGTGCACTATGGCTTGCCGGACCTGACGAGTTTGCCTAACGATTGGGGACACAGCCTTGGGAACATTAATTGCCGTCATGAACATTCTCTTTGTCCATCAGAACTTTCCCGGCCAATACCGGCAGATCGTCGAATGGCTGGTCGCCCAGAACCAGCACCGCATCGTCTTCCTGACCCAGCGCCGCGACACGCCGCAGATGCAGGGGCTGACCATCGTCCGCTACGCCACGCATCACAAGGCGGACAAGGAAAGCTACGCCCTGTCACGCTACTACGAGGACTGCGTCGGCGCCGGCTATGGCGCGGCGGTGGCCTGCCGGAAGCTCAAGGAGCAGGGCTTTACCCCCGATGTCATCCTCGGCCATGTCGGCTGGGGCGAGCTGACCTTCGTCAAGCAGGTCTGGCCGCAGGCGCCGGTGCTTGGCTACTGGGAATACTACTTCCTCGCCGAGGGCGGCTCGGTCGGGTTCGATCCGGAATACCCGGCCTCGCCCGACTCGCCCTACATCATGCATTCCCGCAACGCGATCAACTACCTCAACCTCTCGACCGTCGATCTCGGCCAGAGCCCGACGCAATGGCAAATGAATACCTACCCGCCCGAATTCGGCGCCAAGAGCTATGTCTGCCATGACGGCGTCCGCACCGATCGGCTGCTGCCCAATCCCGGGGCCAGCGTGAAGCTGGGCCGGGTCGAACGGCCGGTGACGCGGGATGACGAGATCTTCACCTACATGGCGCGCAACATGGAGCCGACCCGCGGCTTCCACACCTTCATGCGCGCCCTGCCCCATATCCTCGAGGCCCGGCCCAACGCCCGCGCCCTGGTCATCGGCGGCAACGAGGTCTCCTATGGCAAGGGCAGCGACGCCGAGGGCGGTTATCGCGCCGAGATGGAGCGCGAGGTCGGCGACCGGGTCGACTGGGACCGGGTGCATTTCTTCGGTCGCGTGCCCTTTGAAGGCTACCAGCAGGTGATCCAGCTCAGCCGCTGCCACATCTACCTGACGGTGCCCTTCGTGCTGTCCTGGTCGCTGCTCGAGTCGATGTCGATGCAGGCGACCATCGTGGCCTCCGACGTGGCCCCGGTGCGCGAAGTGATCCGCCATGGCGAGAACGGCCTGCTGGTCGATTTCTTCCAGCCCGAGGCGCTGGCGAAACAGGTCTCCGAGGTGCTGGCCCGGCCCGACGATTTCGCCCATCTCGGGGTGCAGGCGCGGGCCGACGTGGTCGAGAAATACGATTTCCTGACCGCGACGCTGAAGGTCCATATCGAGAAGATCAACAGCCTGCTGCCCCGGGCCAAGCAGATCGCGCCGCCCGCCTGAGGCTGAGGCGCGGCGCGAGCGCGCCACGGCGCTCAGTTGTTGGACAGCACCTGCGACCGGCGGCCGAGGCCGAGGATCGTGCCGAGGATGCCCGAGATCGTGTCGATCGTGGTCAGCGGGCTTTCCGAGACATAGACGACGTCGTCGGGATGGATCTGGAACCGGTGCGCCGCGAACAGCCCGTCGGCGCTGGTCAGGTCGATGATGAAGATCGCCTGGGCCTGGCTCGGGCCGCTGTCCGTCTTCGACACCGCCTTCTGGTCGTATTGGCGCAGGACCAGGATCCCCTTGGGATCGGCGCGGAAATCGTTGATGCCGCCGATCTCGGCCACCGCGTCCAGCGCGCTGACGTCATCCTTGGGGAACTGCACCAGCTGCTCGCGCCGCGCCGCGCCGATGGCGATGAAGTTGCGCGGATCGGGCTCGACGATCACCTTGTCGCCGCCGCGCAGCACCGTGTCGAAGGACGGGTTGGCGTAGAGCTTGGACACCGTGGTGACGTAGATCCGGCCGCCGCGGCTCAGCCGGACGATCGGGTTGCGCAGCCCGGACTGGACGCCGCCGGCCTGCGAGATCAGCGACAGCAGGGTCACGCCGCGTTCGAACAGCGGATAGCTGCCGGGCTTGCCGACGCCACCGACCAGCTCGACCGAGTTGTGCCGCCCCGGCTCGACCGTCAGCTGGACCTGGGCCGAGGGCGTGATGGCGATCATCTTCTCCTGGATCAGCTTGCGCGCCTCTTCCACGGTCTTCCCGGCAACGGTGATGTGCTTGATGTAGGGCACGAAGACGCCGCCGCGCTCATCGACCACAAGGTCGCTCAGCGTCACCGCCTTCTGCTCGGGCGACATCAGCAGCGAATTGGATTCGCTGTCCCAGATCACCACATGCAGCCTGTCGCCGATGGCGATCACCGGCGCGCGCTGGGCGCCGCCATGGCTCAGCCAGCCGCCGCGCGGCCCGCTGCCGGTCATCGGCCATTTCGCCACCACCGGCACCAGGCCGCGCGTGACATGGTAGACGGCAAAGCCTTCAAGCTGATCCGTGCGGGCGTTCTTGACGATCTCGGATTCGCGCGCCGCCCCGCGCGGCAGGCTGCAGGCGGACACGGCCAGACCGGCCCCCAGCATCATCACTTGGCGACGTTTGAATTCCGGCATCCTGTCCCCCAAGGCTCCGTCGCCCGACAACCGGGGCGCGAAGGCATTAGCCTTTTTTCGAAACCCGACCATACCCGGGCCGGCGCTTGGGTCAACCGCGTTGCCCGTCAGTGTCTTACCCGCTCTGCTGCCTGTGTCACCATGCCGGGGTGTCAGCCGCCGCCGCCTGCGCTATGGCTGGAGCAGAGCCAACGCGAAACGGGTCCGACCATGGACGAGCTTATCCCCGCCTGGGTGAACGGCACGCTGACCCCGGCCAACAAGATGGAGGTCCATCTTGCCGGCTATCGACACAAGGCCGTGTCGACCTTCGTGCTGGACGGAGAGAACGTGCTGATCCAGCGCCGCGCGCTGAACAAGTACCACACGCCGGGACTGTGGGCGAATACCTGCTGCACCCATCCGATGTGGGACGAAGATCCGGTCGATTGCGCGATCCGCCGGCTGCGCGAGGAACTGGGGATCACCGGGCTCTACCCCAACCATCGCGACCGGGTCGAATACCGCGCCGATGTCGGCAACGGCATGGTCGAGCACGAGGTCGTCGACATCTACATCGCCTATGCCACGCCCGGCATGGTGATCACGCCCAATCCCGAAGAAGTGATCGACGTGCGCTGGGTCGGCCTCTACGATCTTGCCGCCGAGGTCGCCCGGCACCCCGAGCGGTTCACCCCCTGGCTGCGGCTCTACATGGGCGAGCACAAGGACCGGATCTTCGGCACCCTGCTGCGCCGCTGAGACCATTGCGCCGAGCGGGAACGGCACGCCTTTCCGACACCTGCCCCAGCCTGATCGCCGTTTTGCTGCCCGGCACAACGCAAGCAGGGCGAGCGCCTGCCCGTGGGGTGGCGCTCGCTACAGCCGAACGCCGAGCTTTATGGCAGCCACGTCCCTCTGCAATATGGGCGCTGCACGCGGGCGCCAAAGCGCCAGTCCGCCGGGACGGGCAGGCGCTTGCCCTGCGCGGTTCCCGCGCGCACCGGGCGGAGGGAAGAGTTGGCACGATGGTCCGCTGGCACCCGGCCACGACCATGCTAGATCCTGCACCCATGCCCGCCGGCCCCGGGTCCCGGGTCGACCGCAACGGAAAGGACAGCGCATGGCAGACCTTCTGGCAGAGCCCGCCCGCAGCGAAGCCCTGGCCGAGCTGGCCGAACTCGGCTGGCGGCCGGCAGACGATCGCGACGCCATCGGCAAGACCTATCGCTTCGCCAACTTCATCGACGCCTTCGGCTGGATGACACGGGTTGCCATCTGGGCGGAGAAGTGGAACCACCATCCCGAATGGCGCAATGTCTACAAGACGGTCGAGGTCGTGCTGACCACCCATGACGCGGGCGGGCTGACCGATCTCGACGTGAAACTGGCAACCAAGATGGAGCAGCTTGCCGGATGCTGAACACGATCCTGAATACCCCGCTGGTGCAGGGCAAGTCGCTGGCCGATGCGGTGACGATCCCCTTCCTCGCCTCGGTCGCCGGCAGCGTGCTGGCCGCGATCGCGATCCTGCTGATCGGCTTCCTGCTGGGCCGCTGGGCCGATCGCCGCATCAGCCGGCTAGGAGAGATGCACGAGCGGCTCGACGCCACCCTGTTCAGCTTCCTCGGCAATATCAGCCGCTACACGATCCTGACCTTCACGGTCCTGTTCGTGCTCAACACCTTCGGCATCCAGACGACCTCGATCCTCGCCGTGCTCGGCGCCGCCGGCCTGGCCATCGGCCTGGCCCTGCAGGGCACGCTGTCGAACGTCGCCGCCGGGGTGATGATCATCCTGTTCCGGCCGTTCAAGCTGGGCGATTTCGTCGATGTCGGCGGCACGATGGGCACCGTCAAGGGGATCACCCTGAACTTCATCGAGCTGGCGACGGCGGACAACCTGCAGATCATCGTCCCCAACGCCAGCGTCTGGGGCAACACGATCACCAATTACTCGGTCAACCCGACCCGGCGCGCCGAATGGAGCTTCGGGGTCAGCTATGCCAGCGACCTCGCCCTGGCCGAGAAGGTGATCCGCGAGACGCTGGCGGCAGACCCGCGCAGCCTGTCCGAGCCGGAGCCGTTCGTGCAGGTGGCGAACCTGGGCGACAGCTCGGTCGATTTCCTGGTGCGCAACTGGGTCAGCAGCGGCGATTTCTTCGCCTACAAGGCCGACATGACCCGCAAGGTGAAGGAAGCCTTCGACGCCCACGGCATCGACATCCCGTTCCCGACCCGGACGATGGTGACCGTGCCGGCGGAAACGGAAGAGCGCGCGGGCTGAGGGGCGAGTGATCGGCAACTGTGCGGGCTGATCGGCCGCGAGCCCATTTTGCAAGCGCGGCGGAAGCTGGGCATGCTTCGTCGCCGGTGTGAAGCACCCCTCTTTTGATAAGGGGACAAGAAAAAACGGGCGCAGGTTCCCCCGCGCCCGCCTCTTGTCCGTCCGCCGCTCAGATCGCCTCGAGCAGCGCCTCGCCGGCCGACATCTCGCAGACACCGGGATTCGCCTCGACATGCAGCACCTTGACGACGCCGTCCTCGACCAGCATCGCGTAGCGTTTCGAGCGGCCGATCAGCCCCGCCGGCGGCGCGTCGAAAGCCATGCCGACGGCGCCGGTGAAGGCGCTTTGCGGATCGCCCAGCATGGTGATGCCGGCATCGTTGGCCCCGGTCTGCTCGCCCCAGGCGCCCATCACGAACGGGTCGTTGACCGAGACGCAGATCACCTCGTCCACGCCCTTGGCATCGAAAGCGGGCTTGGTGCGGATGAAGCTGGGCACATGGGCCGTGGTGCAGGTGCCGGTAAAGGCCCCCGGCACGGCAAAGATCACCACCTTGCGGCCCCTGGTCAGCACGTCGACATCCACCGCCTCGGGGCCCTCGGCCCCCATCCTGACCAACGTCGCCCCGGGAAGAACATCCCCAACCGAAATCGTCATTTGCACTCCTCGCGCGTTGCGTTTCACACGCCCGGCCATATAGGGTCGGCACGGCATCGGACCAGAGCATTTCGGAGGGCAGGGCAAATGTCTGGAATCGTCGTGATCGGGGCGGGGCAGGCCGGCGCCTCGCTGGTGGCGAAACTGCGCGCGCTCGGCTATGACGGCGCCCTGACCCTGGTCGGCGAAGAGCCGCAGCCGCCCTACCAGCGTCCGCCGCTGTCGAAGCAGTACCTGCTGGGCGAGATGGCGCTGGAACGGCTCTACCTGCGCTCGGCCGAATTTTACGACGAGAACGATATCGCGCTGCGCCTCGGCCGGCCGGTCACCGCCATCGACCCCAAGGACAAGACCGTGACCGTCGGTGGTGAGGTCATCGGCTACGACCAGCTCGCCCTGACCACCGGGGCCGAGCCGCGCAGCCTGCCGGCCGATATCGGCGGCACGCTCGACGGCGTCTATACCGTGCGGACCCTGGCCGATGTCGACGCGATGGGGCACGAGTTCCGCAAGGGCGCCCGGCTGCTGGTGGTCGGCGGCGGCTATATCGGGCTCGAGGCCGCGGCGGTGGCTGCCAAGCTCGGGCTCGAGGTCACGCTGGTCGAGATGGCGCCGCGCATCCTGCAGCGGGTCGCGGCGGCCGAGACCTCGGACTACTTCCGCAAGCTCCATGCCGATCACGGGGTGACGATCCTCGAAGGCACCGGGCTCAAGCGCCTCAAGGGCGAATCGCGGGTCAGCGGGGCCGAACTGGGCGACGGCCGGGTGCTCGAGGTCGATTTCGTCATCGTCGGCGTCGGCATCGCCCCCGCCACCCAGCTGGCCGAGGCCGCCGGGCTGGCGCTGGAGAACGGCATCCGCACCGACGCCCGGGGCCGGAGCTCGGACCCGTCGATCTGGGCGGCGGGCGACTGCGCCTCCTTCCCCTACAAGGGCGGCCGCATCCGGCTCGAGAGCGTCGGCAACGCCATCGACCAGGCCGAGGCGGTGGCGGCGAACATGCTGGGCGCCGGCAAGGATTACGTTGCCAAGCCGTGGTTCTGGTCGGACCAGTATGACGTCAAATTGCAGATCGCCGGGCTCAACACCGGCTACGACCGGGTGATCTCGCGGCAGGACGGCGACGGCTGCTCGTTCTGGTATTTCGCCGGCGACACGCTGCTGGCGGTCGACGCGATGAACGACCCGCGCGCCTACATGGTCGGCAAACGGCTGATCGAGGCCGGGCGCTCGCCCGACCCGGCGGCGCTGGCCGATCCGGCGACCGAGATCAAGGCGCTGCTGAAAGCGTGAGGATCATCGGCGGCAAATTTCGCGGTCTGGCGCTGGCCAGCGTCGGCAAGGGTGATGCGGGTGCGCATCTGCGGCCGACCACCGACCGGGTACGCGAATCGATCTTCAACCTGCTGATCAACGGCGGTTACGGTGACCCGGTCACCGGCGCCCGCGTGCTCGACCTCTTCGCCGGCACCGGGGCGCTGGGGCTCGAGGCGCTGTCGCGCGGCGCGGCGCGGGTGACCTTCGTCGATGACGGGGTCAAGGCGCGGGCGCTGATCCGGCAGAATATCGAGAAGACCCGGGCGATGGGCGTCACCGACCTCTACCGCCGGGATGCCACCCGGCTGGGCGAGAATCGCGGCGCGCCCTATGACCTGATCTTCCTCGATCCGCCCTATGGCCAGGGGCTGGGCGAGATTGCCCTCGCCGCGGCGTCCGTCGGCGGCTGGCTCGCCCCCGGCGCGCTGGTGGTCTGGGAGGAAAGCACCGCGCCGGTTGTGCCGGAGGGGTTCGAGCAGCTCGACCAGCGCCGCTACGGCGACACCCTGGTCACGATCCTGCGGGCGCCGGAATGACGCCGCGGGCCGTGATTTTCGACTGCGACGGCGTGCTGGTCGACAGCGAGGCGCCGGCCTTCGAGATGATGGCCGAGGAATTCACCCGCCACGGCCTGCCGCTGTCGCCCGAAGATGTCGCCCGCGACTATGTCGGCGGCACGATGCGCATGGTCTGGCATCGCGCCCGCGCTGCCGGCGCCAGCCTGCCCGACGACTGGGTCGAGAAGTTCTACGTCCGGCTCTATGCGAGGCTGGGCGAGGGCACGCCGCTGATCGCCGGGATCGAGGCCGTGCTGGACGCGCTCGACGGGGCCGGGATTCCCTATGCGGTGGGCTCGAACGGCTCGCCGCAGAAAATGCAGGTGACGCTGGGCCAGCATCCCGCCGTCATGGCGCGGTTCGAAGGCCGGCTGTTCTCGGGCCAGGAACTCGGCGCCCCCAAGCCCGAGCCCGGGCTTTATCTCCACGCGGCGCAGGCGCTCGGCGTCGCGGCGGCGAATTGCGTCGTCGTCGAGGACAGCCCGACCGGCTGCATCGCCGCCCGCCGCGCCGGCATCCCCTGCTGCGGCTTCGCCGCGCATGACGACGGCGAAAGGCTGGCGGCGGAAGGGGCGCGGGTGTTTCACCGGATGGCGGATTTGCCGGGGCTGCTCGGCCTCGGGCGAGGTTAAGTCACGGTTAACGAATTGGCGTTCGTTTTCGCGGCGCAGCTCACGACGCGGCCAGGAACGCCCGCGCCTGCCCGGCGGCCCGCGCGGCGTAGTCGCGCAGGCGCGGATCGTCCGGCGCCATTCGCGGCACCGCCCAGCCGCAGGAGGCCAGGCAGCGCAGCATGGTGAACATCGGCAGCAATGCGGCGTCCTGCGCGTCGAGCGGCCGGGCGGCGCGATAGCCCGCCAGCGCCGCGGCCTGCAGCTCGGGGAAAGCGGGTTCGTCGAGGTTCTGGATCATCAGCGTGCCGAGATCGTAGAGCCGGAAGCCGAAGCCGGAATCATCGAAATCGATCAGGCTGATCCGGTCGCCGTCCAGCAGCAGGTTCTCGCGCATCAGGTCGCCATGGATCAGGCCGTAATCGCCGCCCCGCGCCCGGAAGTCCTCCAGCACCTGCCGCGCCGCCGCGCGCGCTTGCTGCAGCAGCGCCCGCTCGTCGCCGGTCAGCGCCGGGTTCTGCCAGAACCGGCCCCAGAACGGGCGATCGCCCAGCAACCCCTCGATGTCCCAGCGCGGCCGGGTGAAACCGGCCGGTAGCTGCACCGCGTCGGTCGCGTTGTGCATCTCGGCCAGCAAGCGGCCGATGGCCCGGAAGCGGGCGATTTGGGCCGGAACAGAGCCTGATAGCGGCGTGAAGGCCTCGCCCAGCGGCGTCCCCTCCACCCAGCCGACGACCGAGGCGGCGCGGCCCTGCTCCGGTTCGTGGACGAGGACGCCGGACAGGGTCGGGACCGGCTCCGGCACCGACAGGCCGGCCGCCGCCAATGCCCGCGTCCAGTCCAGTTCCGACCGGATCGCCGCCGCCGTCTGGTAGCCGGCGCGATGCAGCCGCAGCGCCGCCCGGCGCCCGCCCGCCAGCACCACCTCGTAGACCGCGTTCTCGCGATCCTTGATCAGCCGCGGCGGCACCTCGGCCCCGCCCCAGGCGGCCAGCGCCTGCTGTGCCTCGGCCAGGCTCATGCCGGCAGGGTCTCCAGAACCTCCGCCAGGGTATCGACCAGCAGGTCGGCATGTTCGCGCGAGAACGGCATCGGCGGGCGGATCTTCAGCGTGTTGCCGGCGCGGCCGATCTTGTTGAGCAGGATGCCCCGCGCCTTCATCGCCTCGACCACGGTTTCGACGAATTCGGTCGCCGGCGTCAGCTGGGCATCGGTCACGAACTCGACGCCGAAGAACAGCCCGGCGCCGCGGACCTCGGCGATCATCGGATGCGACAGCTCGCCCAGCCGCGCCAGTGCGTACTGGCCGGTGTCATGGGCGTTTTCGACCAGACGTTCGGTTTCGATCACGTCCAGCACCGCGTTGGCGGCGGCGCAGCTGACCGGGTTGCCGCCGAAGGTGTTGAAATAGCCGAAGGCCTGGCGGAAGGCCGCCATCACTTCGGGCCGCGCAACCACGGCGCCAACCGGGTGGCCGTTGCCCATCGGCTTGCCCAGCGTCACCACGTCGGGGGCGAAGCCCAGCCGCTCATGGCCCCAGAAATGGCTGCCGATGCGGCCGAAGCCGGGCTGGACCTCGTCGGCGATGACGATCCCGCCGGCCCGGCGCACCACCTCGACCGTCGGGTCGAGGAAACCCGGTTCCAGCACCGGGAAGCCCTCGTTGGCGAAGAACGGGCAGATGGTGAGCGAGGCGAAGCCGTGGCCCTCGGCCTCGAGCTCGTCGATGGCGCGGGCAACGTTCTGCGCGAAGGCCTGGGCCTGCACCTCCTGGCCGCCGCCGACCGGGCGCAGGCTGTCGGGCGCCGGCACCCGGCGGACATTGGGCGGGTAGCCCCCGATCGGCGGCCGCCGCGTGCTCAGCTGGCTGACCAGCGCGGTGTTGCCGTGATAGGTGTTGTCGGTCGCGATCATGCCGGTCTTGCCGGTCACCGCCTGGCCCATGCGCAGGGCAACGTCATTGGCCTCTGACCCGGTGCAGACCATCGCCAGCGTGTCGAGGTCATGGCCGAACAGCGCGGTCAGCCGCTCGCCGTAATCGAGAATGCCCTGGTGCAGGTAGCGGGTATGGGTGTTCAGCGTCGCCGCCTGTTTCGCGATCGCCTCGACCACATGCGGGTGGCAATGGCCGACATGGGGCACGTTGTTGTAGCAGTCGAGGTAGCGGTGGCCGTCGGCATCCCAGAGCCAGACGCCCTCGCCGCGGACGATCTCGACCGGGGTCTCGTAGAAGGTCGGCACGTTGGGGCCGAGCAGGCGCCGGCGCCGTTCCATCAGACCCGCGATATCATTCATTCCTCGACTCCCGGCTTGCCGCGCAGGGCCTTGACCTGGCCGCGCTTGACTTTGCTGTCGACCCGCCGGCGCTTGCTGCCAAGTGTCGGCCGGGTGGCGATGCGCCGCTTCGGCGCGGTGAGGGCCGAGCGGACCAGTTCGGCCAGCCGCTCGCGCGCGATCTCGCGGTTGCGGGCCTGGCTGCGGGTGTCCTCGACCCGGATGACGATGGCACCATCCAGCGTCCATCGGCGACCGGCGAGCCGCTTGAGGCGCGTCTTCACCGGCTGCGGCAGATGCGGGCTGCGCGCCGCCTCGAAGCGCAGCTCGACCGCAGTTTCCACCTTGTTGACGTTCTGCCCGCCGGGACCGGAGGAGCGCGAAAAGCTCTCGGTCATCTCCCAGTCTTCCAGAGTCAGGGTGTCGGTGATGCGCAGCATGGCCGCACGCTAGCCGATGGCAAGGCCGAGCGGAACAGGGATATGAACGGAACGTTCACGCCGCAGCATCGGGTGTTGTTTCAACCGCCGGACCGCTGCCCAGATAGGCCGCGAGCAGGCGGCGGCTTTGCTCCAGTTCCGCCATCCGGTCGTCCAGCACGGACAGTTGCTGGCGGATCTGCTCCTTCATCGTCTCGCAAAGTTCCGCCCCGGCTGCGTCGGGAAACGGGCACTCCAGAAGCCCGCGAATCCGGTCGAGAGGCAAGCCGGCCCGGTTCAGCGTGGTGATGCGCCGGACCGTTTCGAGCGCGTTGCGGGAATAGATGCGGTATCCCGCTGCGCTACGGCCCGGACTCAGCAAACCCTGCGCTTCGTAATAGCGCAGCATTCTGACGCTGACGCCGCTGGCGCGGGAAAGCTCTCCGATCTGCATGATGCCCTATTGACCCTGACAGTGCTGTCAGACTGTAGCGTCCCGCCCCGGAAGACAACAAGGACACTGTAATGTTGAAGCTTGTCATGTGGGTCAAACGGTTGCCGCATCTCAGCCGTGCCGAGTTCGATACCCATTGGAAGGAAATTCACGGGCCACTGGTACGGCGCCACAGCGCGGTTCTGGGGATCCGACGCTATGTCCAGACCGTCCCATTGGACAATCCCGCCGCGCAGGCTGCGATCCAGTCCGGACGGGGGACGGTGCCGGTGGATTTCGACGGCGGCGCTGAACTCTGGTGGGACAACTTCGACGCCCACCGAGCCGCCCGCGAGACCCCGGACGGCGCTCGCGCGCTTCGGGATCTTATGGAAGACGAGGCACGGTTCGTCGACCTGTCCCGATCCCAACTTTGGTACGCGACCGAGCGGGCGATCATATCGTAGCCGCATGGCGCCCTGCCCGGGAGCCACTGCCATCCCGGCTGCGCCAAACGGAAAGGGCCGCGCTAGCCGCGCGGCCCTCCGAGTTCCTGGAGATGGGCCAGTTAGGATCAAGGCCCAATCAGTTGGCGTGCGCCTGTGGGGCTGCCCTCAGGCCACCTTCCTCCTGACTGTCCCGACACCTCTCTCCAATATCCCTCTCGACACTGGACCACCTCCTTTCACTGCGTTGCGCTAATTCGAAGTGTGCCACAGATCTTGTGTCTGTCAAAAGTTTTTACGCAACCGGTGCGACGACTCGCCGGACGACGACGCGGTATGGCACAAGTGCAACAAGGGCGAGCGACATCTTCACCATCCAGTCGGCAGCCCCCAGGCTGACCCAGAGCGGCACCGTCGGGCCATGGCCCAAGAGCGGCAGCATCTCGTTGGCCCAGGCAACGTCGTTGCCCGGCTCGAGGAAGGTCAGCGCGCCGGCGAAGGCGAGCGAGAAGAAGATGATCGTGTCGAGCGCCGAGCCGATCAGCGACGAGACGAAGGGCGCGTGCCACCAGACCCGGCGGCGCAGCGCGTTGAAGACGACAACATCCATCAGCTGGCCGACCAGGAAGGCGGTGCCCGAGGCGACGGCGACGCGCAGGGTGACGATCGGACCGTATTCGCCGACGATCTGGGTGCCGATCAGCGAACAGACGACGCCGACGACGAAACCGGCCAGCACCACCTTCTTGGCCACGCGCACGCCGAAGGTGCGGTTGGTCAGGTCGGTGACGAGGAAGGCGAAGGGATAGGTGAAGGCGCCCCAGGTCAGCCATTGGCCGCAGAGGAACTGCACGAGGATGTTCGAGGCCACCACAACGATGGCCATGGCGAGGACGCCAGGTAGGTAGGTGCGGATCATGATGTATTCCGTTTTGGCAAGGTCGCGGAGACTTGGTCCCGCCGGCTCTGCCCGAGGGGACACGGTGTCCTAGCGCCCCGGCCCCGTCCGGTCAAGTCACTCGGTAACGACGTAGTCGACCAGTTCGGTGCGCTGGAAGAGGCTGAAATTGTCGTCCGAGACCATGGTCAGCCGGATATGCCCGGCCGTGTCGCGCCAGACGGCGAGGCCCTCGAGGTTGTCATGGGCGCCCAGCCGGCTCTGGAACAGGGTTTCGCCCGGCCCCGGGCCCTGCGGCCCGAGGCTGAAGCGCCGCACCCGGCTGGCGAAGCCGACGACGCCGGCGAAACGGCGCTCGAGCAGGTAGAACTTGCCGTCGGGGCCGAAATCGGCGCCGACCGGCAGGAATTCACCCTCGCGCGGCAGCGTGAAGGATTGGCTCCACTTGCCGTGGCTGAAGCGGTAGAGCTTGAGCGGTCCGTCCTTCGGGTCGCGCTCGGGCAGGGTGTAGAGGGCGCCCTGCCGGTCGATGGCCAGCGGTTCGAGCGAACCGTTCAGCGGCATGTTCTTGAAATCGGGATGGCGCGGCAGGATTTTCGCCGCCCCGCCCCGGCGGTCGTATTCCAGGACCCGCTGCACCCCTTCGAAGGAGATATACATCCGCCCGTCCGGCGCGATCGCCAGCCCCTCGCTGTCGGCCTTCCAGCGCGGCAAGACCCGGCCCCTGCGGTCCACCACCGGATGGCGCGGCCCCAGCGTCGCGCCGGTGATCGCCCCGGCGGCATTGCGGGTGAAGCGGCCGCTGGCATAGTTGCCTCGGTCGGAAAGCACGACGAAGCGCGTCCCGTCCTCCGACAGCTCGAGCCCCGAGAAACCGCCGAACCAGCGTTCGTTCAGGCGCCAGACATAGGTGCCGACAAGCTGCGCCGGCGACGCCAGCGCGGCCCGGCCCATCGGCGCCTGCAGCAGCAGGAGCGCGGCGATCAGCGCGAGGCCAGGACGTTGGCGCATTGGGCGGGCAGGTCGGCCATGGTGAATTCGCGCGGCCCCTTGCGATGCGGCCGCTTCTTGGCGTTCTTCTTGGGTTTCGGCGGATGCTTGAGTGCTTCCAGGTAGTCGGTCACCCACCAGCGCAGGCTCTTGTCGCAGCCGTTGCCGCCATGGGACAGCTGCGCCACGGTCGGGCGCTGGGTCTGGCACAGCGTCGCGCCGGGCGGGCACTTGAGGCGGATGTGGAAATGGCTGGCATGGCCGTACCACGGCCGGATCTTCTGCAGCCAGCTTGTGTCCGAGGGCTTGGCCGTCTTGCACATCTCGACCTTGACGGCGGCGGCGACGAAGATCCGGTCGACCCGCGGGTCGGAAGCCGCGGCCTTCATGATGTTGTACTGCGCCCGGGTCCATTTGCCGTTGACCCGGGTCTGGTCGGCGGTGCGGACGGGGATCGAGCCGATCTTCTCGCGCGCGGCGCGGCTCAAGTGCATGTCGGTGCCCGGCCGCATCCAGATATCGGCGTCGAGGCCGATCTGGTGGCTCTGGTGGCCCGAGGCCATCGGCCCGCCGCGCGGCTGGCCGATATCGCCGATATAGAGCCCGTTCCAACCCTTCTGTTGTGCCGCGACCCGGCTCAGGTCCTCGAGAAAGGCGACGGTCACCGGCTGGCCCCAGTTGCGGTCGCGGCCCAGCCGCATCGCCTGCCAGGTCGGCCCCGTTTCGGGCAGCTGCACCAGCCCGGCGGCACAGCCGCGAGCGTAAGATCCGATCGGCATCGGCTTCTGGTCGCTGGGCGTCGCCTCGGCCCCGAACAGGCGGGTGGCCAGCGGATCGGCCGGCGCGGCGCCGGCCAGGGCAAGTGCCAGGGCAAGGCCCGTCGTCAGGCGCCGGATGAGGCGGAGGGGGATGCGGTCCATTCTGCTGCTCGATCACCGTCGGGTTTGACCCAGACTAGCAGCACGAGGCCCAGAATAAAAAGGAAGATGAGCGGGGAAATGCCCAGCTGCTGGCTTCCGGTCAGGCTGGTGGCGATGCCGATCGACAGCGGTGCGATGAACGAGGTCGCCTTGCCGGCCAGCGCGTAGAGGCCGAAGCTCTCGGTGATCTTCTCGGGGTCGGCCTGGCGGACGAGCATGGTGCGGCTGGCCGACTGGATCGTGCCGCCGACGGCGCCGATGATGCCGCCGAGAACATAGAAGGCGATGTCGGGCAGGTGGCTCGCGGGGCCGACCGGGATGCCGAAGACCGAGGTCCGGGTGACGAAGATGATCGCCAGCGCAACCGAGGTCAGCACCAGCGCGCAGAAGATGATGACCGGCTTGGGGCCGAAACGCGCATCGGCATGGCCGCCGACCCAGGTGAAGACCGCCCCGGTGATCGCCGCCAGGATGCCGAAGATGCCGACATTGACCACCGACCAGCCCAGCACGCCCGAGGCGTAGATGCCGCCGAAGACATAGATGCCGTTCAGCGCGTCGCGGTAGAACATCGAGGCGCCGAGATAGGCGAACAGGCTGGGCGTGTTGGGCAGGTTGCGCAGCGTCCCCTTCAGCTCGGGCCAGGCGCCGCGCACCGCCGCGGCCATGCTGATCGCGTCGGGCTTGCGCGGCTCGCGCACCCACAGGAAGAACGGGATCATGAAGACGGCGTACCACAGCGCGGTGAACGGCCCGACCGAGCGCGTGCCCTCGCGCAGCGCCGGGTCGAGGCCGAGGATCGGCGAGATGCCGATCAGGGTCTTGCCGGTCGCGCCCTCGGCGAACAGCGTCAGCATCAGGATCAGCGCGATCACCCCGCCGACATAGCCGAAGGCCCAGCCCGAGCCCGAGATCCGGCCGATCTCGTCATGGGTGCCGAGGTCGGGCAGCATCGAGTTGGTGAAGATGGTGGCGAATTCCATCCCGATCAGCCCGACGCCGAAGAACATCATCGTCGTCCAGACGTTGAAGTGGTCGGGCGCGGCGTACCACAGCCCCCAGGCGCCGACGACATACATCGCCGAGAACAGCCAGACGAAGGGCAGCCGGTGGCCCGCCTTGTCGGCCACCGCGCCCAGCAGCGGCGCCAGCACCGCGATCAGGATGCCGGCGGCGCCGATGCCGAAGCCCCAGACCTGCTGCGCGGCCGAGCCGCTGCCTATCAGGTCCTTGATATAGGGAGCGAAGATGAAGGTCAGCAGCAGGGTGTTGTAGGGCTGGCTGGCCCAGTCGAAGAAGAACCAGCCCCAGATGCGGCGCCTGGCGGAAATCTCGGCCATCCCTGTCTCCCTGCCCCCGGCGCTCTGCCTCCGGGTGTTAACCATTACGCCGATAAGACAGGGAATGGGACGGGCGTGCAAGCCGCTTCGCCGCTTCGGCCGGCGGTTGCACCGGCTCAGGCCGCCCGGTCGCGCCCGGCCTCCTGCCCCTTCTCCGGCGCCGCCGGCGGCGGCCAGGGCCGCTCGGCCTCGGCCTCGATCCAGGCCCGGACCCAGCGCGGCAGTTCCGGGCTTTCCTGCGCCGCGCCCAGCGCCTCGACCAGCTTGACCGGCGCGACGATGCCGCCCGCATCGGTGATCGCCAGCCGCAGCAGCGCCTGGCTGGTGCAGTCGCCGCCGCGCCACATGCTCTGCTCCATGTAGATGAAGCGGCAGTCCCAGCCCAGCGCCCGGGTGTGCATCTCGACCCGGTCGAAGGCCCGCACCCGGCGGCGATAGCGCACCGAGGCGCCGGCCACCGCCATGCCCCAGCGTTTCGCTTTCATCACCCGGCCGATCCCCGCCCGCCGGGCAAAGGGCAGCCGGCCGAGATCGTAGAGCGTCAGGGTGCGGCCGTTGTTCAGCTCCAGCCACGGATCGATGTCCCAGGGCCAGCAGACGTGATGCGAGACATGGGTGTCCAGCACCGCCAGCGACGGGGCCTTGCGGAAGACCAGCAGTTCCTTGGCCAGGCGAAAGACGGGATACATGATGCGCTCCTTGTTGACCGCCCCGTGCCGCGTTGCAGCGAAAAGGTCAAGCGAAACGCGGGGGAACTCATGGCGGTCCAAGGGCTGCGACCGGGAAACGGCGCGCGCACCCCTCCTTTCTGCTCGAAAATATCCTCGGGGAGCGCGAGGGGCAGACAGCCCCTCGCCCATCGCGACGCGCCCCCGGCGCGGCGCAAACAGGAAAACGCGGCGGCGCGGCCATCTTCCCGGGCAATCCCCGCCCCGCCGCTTCCCAGGCCGCGGCCTTCGCCCGCACCGCCTTGCCCTTTGCCGGGCGCGCCTATACCTCTGGGCCAGTCCGGACACGCAAGGAACCGATCCATCATGGGCACACTCGTCTTCGCCGCACAGCTGATTCTGAACGTCGTCTATTTCGTCGTGATCGCCCACATCATCATGAGCTGGCTGATCAACTTCCAGGTGCTCAACCTGCGTCAGCCGCTGGTCTATCAGCTCTGGGACGGCCTCAACCGGTTGCTCGACCCGATCTATTCGCGCGTGCGCCGCTTCATGCCGGATACCGGAACGCTCGATCTGGCGCCCCTCGTCGTGCTGATCGCCATCATCATCATCCGCACAGCGATCGCGCGGAACTTCGGACCCGTTTACTAACGGGTCTGACCTGTCCCAATTCAGGCCGTTCTCCCGATGCCCGCTGCCGACGATCTTCTCCACTCCGTTTTCGGCTTTCCCGGCTTCCGCCCGGGGCAGGAGGAAATCGTCGCCGCGGTGGTCGAGGGCCGCAACACCCTTGCCATCATGCCGACCGGCGGCGGCAAGTCGCTGTGCTACCAGCTGCCCGCCCTGTGCCGCGAGGGCGTGACCGTCGTCATCTCGCCGCTGATCGCCCTGATGCGCGACCAGGTCCGGGCGCTGCGCGAGGCCGGGGTCGAGGCCGGGGCGCTGACCTCGGGCAACACCGAGGAGGAGACCGAAGAGGTCTTCCGCGCCCTCGACGAAGGCCGGCTGAAACTGCTCTACATGGCGCCGGAACGGCTCGCCTCGGGCGGCACGGCAACGCTGCTGCGGCGGATCAACTGCAACCTGATCGCGGTCGACGAGGCCCATTGCGTCAGCCAGTGGGGCCATGACTTCCGCCCCGACTACCTGCGCATCGGCGAGCTGCGGCGCGCCCTCGACGTGCCGCTGGCCGCCTTCACCGCCACCGCCGATGCCGAAACGCGGGCCGAGATCGTCAACCGCCTGTTCGACGCAGTCGAGCCGCAGACCTTCCTGCGCGGTTTCGACCGGCCCAACATCCACCTCGCCTTCGCCGTCAAGGACAGCCCGCGCAAGCAGATCCTGACCTTCGCCGCCAGCCGCAAGGGCCAGTCCGGCATCGTCTATTGCGGCACGCGATCGAAGACCGAGAGCCTCGCCGCCGCCCTGCGTGAGGCCGGCCATGCCGCGGTGCACTATCATGGCGGGATGGAGGCCGACGACCGCCGCCATACCGAGTTCCGCTTCCAGCAGGAGGACGGCCTCATCGTCGTCGCCACCGTCGCCTTCGGCATGGGCATCGACAAGCCCGACATCCGCTGGGTCGCCCATGCCGACCTGCCGAAGTCGATCGAGGCCTATTACCAGGAGATCGGCCGCGCCGGCCGCGACGGGGCGCCGGCCGAGACGCTGACGCTCTACGGCCCGGACGACATCCGCCTGCGCCGTTCCCAGATCGACGAGGGCCTCGCCCCGCCCGAGCGCAAGGCGGCCGACCATGCGAGGCTCAACGCCCTGCTCGGCCTCGCCGAGGCCCAGGCCTGCCGCCGCCAGGTGCTGCTGCGCTATTTCGGCGAAGAGGCCGACCCCTGCGGCAATTGCGACCTCTGCGACAGCCCGCCCGAGATCTTCGACGGCACCGAGGCCGTGCGCAAGGCGCTGTCGGCGATCCTGCGCACCGGCGAGAGTTTCGGCGCCGGCCACCTGATCGACATCCTGACCGGCAACGCCACCGACAAGGTCCGCCAGCGGCATCACGACGACCTGCCCACCTTCGGCGTCGGCCGCGACCTGTCGAAGGGCCAGTGGAATGCCGTCTTCCGCCAGATGATGGGCCGCGACCTCGTCCGCCCCGACCCCGAACGCCACGGCGCCCTGCGGATGACCGAGCCCGCCCGCCCGGTGCTGCGCGGAGAGGAGACGGTGACGCTGCGCCGCGACACGATCCAGAAGGCGGCGAGCCGCGCGAACGTGATCAAGACGCTGGTCAGCGAAGAGGACGCGCCGCTGCTGTCGGCGCTGAAGGCCAAGCGCCGGGCGCTGGCCGAAGCGGCGCGGGTGCCAGCCTACGTCATCTTCCCCGACCGCACCCTGATCGAGATGGCCGAGACCCGGCCGCAATCGCTGGACGAGATGGCGCGGATCACCGGGGTCGGGGCCAAGAAGCTGGAACGCTACGGCGCCACCTTCCTCGAGGTCATCACCGGCGCGCTGCCGGAGGCGCAGCATCCGGCCCGGCGCAAGCTGGCCGGGCGCGCGGGCGGCGATCTCTACGACCGGCTCAACGCCGCCCAGATAGACCTGGCGCGCGGCATGGACGGGACCGAGAAACCGCTCAGTTGCTCCTCCGCCCTGATCGCCAAGATCGCCGAGCTGCGCCCGCGCGACCCGGACACGCTGGCCCGGCTGTTGGGCGACCGGCGCGCCGACCGGTTCGGCGCCGCCTTCATGGATATTCTGCAAGAGGAGTGACGCATGCTGGCCGTGATCTCGCCCGCCAAGAAGCTCAACTGGAACGCCAAGGCCCCGCTGCCGGTCACCGAGCCGCAATTCCCCGACGAGGCGGCGGAACTGGCCGCGGTCGCGCGCGGGTTGTCGGTGGACGAGCTGCGCAAGCTGATGTCGATCAGCGAGAACCTCGCCAAGCTGAATGCCGACCGTTTCGCCGCCTTCTCGGAGACGCCGGACCCCGTGGCCCTGCGCCCCGCCGCCTTCGCCTTTGCCGGCGACACCTATGTCGGGCTCGAGGCCAAGACGCTGGACGAGGATGCGTTGCGCTGGGCCCAGGATCACCTGCGGATCCTGTCCGGCCTGTACGGGCTGCTGCGGCCCCTCGACCAGATTCAAGCCTATCGCCTTGAAATGGGCAGCCGGCTGAAGACGGCGCGCGGCAAATCACTGTACGACTACTGGGGCGACCGGCTGTCGCTGGCGCTGAACGCGGCGGCAGCGCGGGCCGGGACCGACCTGCTCGTCAACTGCGCCTCGACCGAGTATTTCAGCGCCGTCGACCCGGCCGCGCTGACGCTGCGGGTGATCACCCCGGTCTTCCTCGAGGAACGCGGCACCGAGCGCAAGGTGGTCAGCTTCTGGGCCAAGCGGGCACGCGGGGCGATGGCGCGTTACATGATGGAGAACCGGCTGACCGATCCCGAGGCCCTGAAGGGCTTCGACACCGGCGGCTACCGTTTCGAGCCCGATCTGAGCGAAGGCGACCGCTGGGTCTTCCTGCGCAGCGAAACCGACGCCGCGGCGGCCTGAAACAGGCTCTGACCCGGCCTATTCCGCCTCGGCCGCCATGCATTGCCGGCCGTCCGGCCCGGCGACCCAGAGCCGGTTGCCCCGGCGCGCGAAACGCGCCTGTTCGAAATGGAACAGCGGCGCGGTGGCGCGGAAGCGGAAGCCGCTGAGCGACCCGAGATGTTCCTCCGCCATCAGCATCAGGACCTGCGCCAGCAGCGGGCCGTGGACGATCAGCCCCGGATAGCCCTCGACCTCGCGGCAATAGTCGAGGTCGTAATGGATGCGGTGGCCGTTGAAGGTCAGCGCCGAATAGCGGAACAGCGTCGTCGTCGAGAAGGCCCGTTTTAGGCTCTGTTCCGCCTCGACCGGCGCTTCCGGCGGCACCGGCTGCGGTGCGCCGGGGGCCGGATCCTCGCGATAGACAAGGTCCTGCCACTCGGTCAGGCAGGTCTGGCCGTCCTGGCTGATCTCGTGCCGCAGGGTGACGAAGGCGAGCGGCCCGGTGCGCCCCGACTTCTCGGTCACCGCCTCGATCGTGGTCACCCGCAGCGCCGGCCGCCCGGCGAAGAGCGGGGCGTGGAAGGCCAGCCGCCCGCCGGCCCACATCCGCCGCGGCAGGCCGAGATCGGGGATGAAACCGCCGGTCTTCGGGTGACCGTCACGGCCCAGCTCCGCCTCGGGCAGGGCGGTCCAGAAATAAACCTGGTGGGCGAAAGGCGGCAGCGGCGCGGCCGGATCGTAGGGCAAGCCCAGCGTGGCGCAAAAGGCCTGCGCCCGGGCCGGGTCGAGCGGGTCTGTGGTGGTGAGGCTGGTGCCGACGGAAGGGTGCATGGCGCAAGGGTAGAGCCGAAACCGGCGCTTGGGAATGGCAAACCCGGCCCGGCCAGCGAAAACCGGGAACAGCCCTGAACGGGCCGTTTCCGGCCATGTTAGAGACGATTCAGCCCGCGCGGTGCCGCTCCGCCGCCGCCCGCAAATCCGCCATCAACTCGTCCAGCGCCTTGCGCTGACGCGCGTCGATCAGGTGCCCGTCGGCATCGAAGGCCTTGCTGCTGTCGGGGATCAGAACATCCGGCCCCGGCAGGACATGGGCCCGGAACGGCATCAGGAACAGCCGCAGCGCGTATTGCGTGCGCTCGCCGCCGGCCCGGCCGCCCGTCGCCGACATGATCGCCACCGGCTTGTCGCGGAACGGCTGGCCCTCGGTCCGGCTGACCCAGTCGAGCGCGTTCTTCAGCACCCCGGGCGGCGCCTTGTTGTATTCCGGCGTGGCGATGATCACCGCGTCCGCGGCCCCGATCCCGTCGGCCAGGCGCTGGACCTTGTCGGGGATGCCCGTCGCCTCCTCCTCGTCGGCATCGAAGAGCGGCAGGCGCAGGTCGGCCTCGTCATAGGCCGCCGCGCCAAAGGCCCGCCGGGCCTCGGCCAGCAGCAGACGGTTGGTCGATCCGGCGCGCAGGGCGCCGGGGATGCCGAAGAGTTTCAGTGTCATCGCAATTTCCCCTGTTCACGCCCCTGTCTTACGGCGTCCGGCGGCAGGTGCAACCCGCTTGCCCCCGGCCTCCGGCTGACGCAGGGTGGCGACGATCGGAACGGAGGCAAGCGATGCGGCACGGCGGCAAAATCTTGGCGGATCAACTGGCGATCCAGGGTGTGGAGCGGGTATTCTCGGTACCCGGCGAAAGCTTCCTGGCGGCGCTGGACGGTCTCTATGACAGCGGGATTCAGAATGTCGTCTGCCGCCAGGAGGGCGGCGCGGCGATGATGGCCGAGGCGCATGGCAAGCTGACCGGCAAGCCCGGCGTGCTCTTCGTCACCCGCGGGCCGGGGGCGACCAATGCCTCCTCGGGCATCCATGTCGCCAAGCAGGATTCGACGCCGATGGTCGTCTTCGTCGGCCAGATCGCCCGCAACCACCGCGACCGCGAGGCGTTCCAGGAGGTCGACTACCGCGCCGTCTTCGGCACGCTGGCGAAATGGGTGGCCGAGATCGACCAGACCGAGCGCATCCCGGAATATGTCTCGCGCGCTTTCCACGTCGCCTGTTCGGGCCGGCCCGGACCGGTTGTCCTTGCCCTGCCCGAGGACATGCTGAGCACGGCGTCGGATGTCACCGACATCGCCGCCCCGGCCCCGGCGCCCGAAGGGGTGAGCGACGCGCAGGTCACCGCCGTGGCGGCGGCGCTGGCCGAGGCCGAGCGGCCGCTGGTGGTCGCCGGCGGCACGCTGTGGTCGCAGGAGACCGCGCTGGATCTCGAGCGGTTCGCCGGCGCCTGGGGCCTGCCGGTCGCCGTCACCTTCCGGCGCCAGGACCACATGGACAACCGCCACGCCAACTATGTCGGCGATCTCGGCGTCGGCATGAACCCGAAGCTGGGCAAGCGGCTGCAACAGGCCGACTGCCTGCTGGTGCTGGGCTCGCGCTTCGGCGATATCGCGACCGGCGGCTACGAGCTGCTCGACCCGACCAGGCCGGGGCCGAAGATCCTCCATGTCCACCCCGACCCGGACGAGCTTGGCCGCGTCTTCCGCCCCGAGCTTGCCATCGCCGCCGATGCCGGGCAGATGATCTCCGAACTCGCCCGCCGCAACGGCCCGGGCAAGGACAGCTGGGCCGATTGGACCGAGGCCGCCCGCGCCGAGTACGAGGCCTGGGGCGACCCGGTCGAGACCCCCGGCGCGGTAAAGATGGAGCAGGTGGTGAGCTGGCTCTCGGACAGCCTGCCCGAGGACGCCATCCTGACCAACGGCGCCGGCAACTACGCCGCCTTCCTGCACCGCTACTACCGCTTCAAGCGCCACGGCACCCAGCTGGCGCCGACCTCGGGCAGCATGGGCTACGGCTTCCCCGCCGCGATCGCGGCCAAGCTTCAGCACCCGATGCGGACGGTGGTCTGCCTGGCCGGCGACGGCGATTTCCAGATGACGCTGAACGAATTCTCGACCGCGGTGCAACATGGCGCGGCGGTGATCGTCGTCGTCGCCAATAACGGCCGCTACGGCACCATCCGGATGCACCAGGAACGTCACTATCCCGGCCGGATCTCGGGCACCAACCTCGCCAATCCCGATTTCGCCGCCCTCGCCCGGGCCTATGGCGGCCATGGCGAGACGGTCGCGGACGGCGCCGATTTCGCCGCCGCCTTCGAGCGGGCGCGGGACGCGGGCAAACCCGCCGTGATCGAGTTGAAGCTCGACGCCGAGATGCTGTCGACCTCGATGACCGTCAGCGAGATGCGGGCGCTGGGAGAGAAGGCCCGAGGCTAGACACAGGCGGAGAGGGCGGGACGCCTCCGGCGGGAGTACTTGGACAAAGAAGAAATGGGAGCCCTGCATTTCTTCTTTGCGACAAATACTCCCCGCGGAGCGTCCCGAACCCTCCGTTTGCGCAGGGGCCGGGCCGTTAGCGCAGCTGCACCGTGGCCCGGGCGGCGCGCCCCTTGGCGTCGATCACCGACAGGGTGACGAAGCCCGGTGCCGCCAGCTTGACCACGTCCTGACGATCGCGCGAACCGATCACCACCGGCTTGCCGTCGGCCAGCCAGGTGAAGGGCGGCACACCGTTGCGGACCCGGACCAGCAGCTCGCCATCGGTGAGTTCGACCTGCGCCCCGTCGGGCGGAAAAGCCAGGTCGGGGGCGTCCGGCGGCGAAGCAAAAGCGGCTCTGCGGCTGCGGAAATGGCGCAGGGGCGGCGGCAGCTCGGCATTGGACACCATCAGCGTCGCGGCGGGCGGCGGCGGCAGCGGATCGAGCGTCGGCTTCAACCGCGCGAAGGCCTGGAACAGCACCGGCGCGGCCAGTTCGCCGCCGAAGGCGCCCGGCACCGGAGTGCCGTCGGGCCGGCCCATCCAGACGCCGACGACATGGCGTCCGTCGAAGCCCACCGCCCAGGCGTCGCGATGGCCGTAGCTGGTGCCGGTCTTGTAGGCGAGGCGGTTGCGCGGCGCGCCCGGCGGCGGCGGCAGGCCCGAAAGGATGTCGGCGACCTCCCAGGCCGCGACGGTCGACATCACCCGCGCGCCGGGGTTCGGCGCCGCCCCGGCCCGAACATGCAGCGGCAGGGCGACGCCGCCGCGGGCGATGGCGGCGTAGAGCTGGGTCAGGTCCTGCAGATCGACGCCGACGCCGCCCAGCGCCACCGCCAGCCCCGGCTTGCCGCCCGGCACCACCGCATGGACCCTGGCGCGGCGCAGCCCGGCCATCAGCCGGGCCGGCCCGATCGCGTCGGTCAGCAGCACGGCGGGGATGTTTAGCGACAGCTGCAGTGCCTCGCGCAGCCGGATCTCGCCGCGGAAGCGGTGGTCAAAATTCTGCGGCTCGTAGCTGCCGAAGGCGACCGGGCGGTCGTCGATCAGGGTTTCCGGGTGGGCGAGGCCCTGGTCGAAGGCAAGGCCGTAGACCAGCGGCTTCAGGGTCGAGCCGGGCGAACGCAGCGCCCGGGTCATGTCGATGAAACCCTGGCGCCGGCCGGGGCGGTAGCCGGCCGAGCCGACCGAGGCCAGGATCGCGCCCGAGCGGTGATCGGCGACCACCATCGCCACCTGCAGCCGCTTGCCATGGGCCGCGACCGCCTCGGCGGCAAGCTGCTCCAGCCGTTTCTGCAGACCGGCATCGAGGGTCAGGCGCAACGGGCTGGTGTTCGGGTGTTCGGCACACAGCCGCTCGGCGACATGGGGGGCGAGGGCCGGGAAGGGGCGGCGAACCTCCGGGATCGGTTCGCGAAGGGCCGCGCCCACCTGCTCGGCGGTCAATATGCCCTCGCCCAGCGACCGCGCCAGCACCCGGGCGCGGGCGGCCCCGGCGGCGGCCGGATCGCGGTCGGGGCGCCGCGTCTCGGGCGATTGCGGCAGGGCGACCAGCAGCGCCGCCTGGGCCGGGGTCAGCCGGTGCGGCTCCTTGCCGAAATAGGCCAGCGTCGCCGCCCGCACCCCTTCCAGATTGCCGCCAAAGGGCGCGATCTGTAGGTATAGAGACAGAATCTGCCGTTTCGACAGGTGCCGCTCCAGCGCCAGCGCCAGCCGGATCTGGCGCAGCTTGCCGGCCCAGTGACCGGTGCCGCTATCCTCCAGCAGCCGCGCCACCTGCATCGTCAGGGTCGAGCCGCCCGAGACAACATGGCCCGACAGCGCCGCCTGCCCCGCCGCCCGGACAAGCGCCCGGGGATCGACGCCGTGATGGCGGTAGAAACGCCGGTCCTCGTAGCCCACCAGCATCTTGAGGTAGAGCGGATCGACCTTGGCCGGATCGACCGCCAGCCGCCAGATCCCGTTGCCGACGGTGAAGGCGCGCAGCAGGGTGCCGTCGCGGGCCAGCACCTCGGCCGAGGTTGCCGGGCTCAGGGACGGCAGGACCGTCGCATCGACCCAGGCGTCGAACCGGTCACGGCCCAGCGCCGCCAGCCACAGCGCCGCCGCGAGGGCGAAAAGCGTGGCCGGCAGGCGGCGTTTCACTGCACTGTCACCGTGCCGGTCGCGCCATGGGCGCGGAAGGCCGGGCGATACATGTCCTCGACGCTGGCCGCCGGGTGGTGGAAGGTCCCGGGCGAGACCGCGCGGACGATATAGGCAAGGCGGAACGACGCCGGCCCGCGGCGGTCGACCTGGGCGAGGAAGCGGTCGCGGCGGAACTCGCTATGGCTGACATCGTCTTCGGTCTTGAGCCAGTCGAGCGCGCCGACATCGCCGCCGCGGATCAGGTGCGGGTTGTCGATCTCGAACCCGGCCGGCAGCGGATCGTCGACCATCAGCCGCGCCTCGCCCTTGCCGAAGGGCGTGACCTCGAGCACCGTCACCAGCCGCGTGCCGGCCTTGACGGTGGCGATGTCGGCGGGCTTGCCGTCGAGCGTGTAATAGGACCGCTTGATCGCGTAACCGTTGCCGCCCGGCTTGCCCGGCTGCTGCGGCACGCCGAAGGTGGTCAGGGTCAGCACCGCCTTGGATTGCGACCCGTTATGCACCGTCACCGGCTGCAGGGTCCGGTCCTCGGCCACCCGGATCAGCGGCCCGTCCACCGGCGCGCCATCCACGGTGAAGCCCTCGGCTCCGGCCCGGTCGATCAGCGCATGGGTGGCCAGCAGCGCCCAGGTCGCCTCCTGCGTCGAGACGTTCAGAGCGCCGGGTCGCGCGGCGATCTTCTCGATCAGCGCGCTGTCGTCGACCACCTTGCTGCCCGCTTCCCCGGCCAGCGCCAGCACCGCGGCGGCATCGCGCCGCGCCGTGCCGTAATCGGCGCGCCAGGTCTGGAACAGCCCGCCGGTGGCCGGCTCCTGCTCCACCATCCTGGCCGCGCGGCGGAACATGGCGTCGGCGCGGGTCTGGTCGCCATAGGCCGCCAGCGCCGCGCCCAGCTGGGCCGCCGCGATCGGGGTGTCGAAGGCCCCGGCCTTGACGTCGGCATAGTAGCGCAGATCGCCCACCGCCGCCGCGCCCTCGCGTGCCAGCACCATCAGGGCATAGGCGTAGGGGCCGCCGTTCTTGTCGAAATCGGGGGCGTAGTTGATCTGGTTGCGCAGGTTGTCCAGCGCCGCGCGGAAGGCGACATCGGGCACCTTGAAGCCCTGCGCCCGGGCCCGGCTGAGGAAATCGGTGACATAGGCGTCAAGCCACAGGTCGCCCGAGCCCGGCCGCCACAGCCCGAAAGCCCCGTTCGAGGATTGATTGGTCAGCACCGCGGTCACCGCGGTCTCGATCCTCTTGCGCAGGTCGGCGCGGGTGCCGAGGCCCATGACCTTGGCGACATCCTCGAAATAGAGCAGCGGCAGCGCCTTCGAGGTAAGCTGCTCGGTGCAGCCATAGGGATAGCGGTTGAGCGTCTCCAGCAGGCCGGGCGCATCGAAACGGGCGATCGGACCGACCGCCATCGTCACCTGCCCGGTGCCCGGCCGCAGCCCGGTGAAGACATCCCGGGTCAGGCTGAAATCCTTGCCCGCGGCGAGGCTGAAACGGCTGACCCGCGTCACCGAAGGATCGTTGACCTCGACCGGCAGGTTGAGCGTCTTGGTCAGGCGCTGGCCGCCCGGCGTGGTCAGGGTCACGTCGATGGTCTGGTTGCCCACCTCCTCGGCCGTGATCGGGATCGAGAGGTTTTTTTGGCCATGTTCGGCAAGATCGAAGCCCGAAGGTACGGTGCCGATCTGCACCCCCGTCGAGGTGACGTCGAGCCCGACACGCCCCGCCGGCCCCTTGGCGTGGTGGACCTCGAGCAGCAGCCGGCTGCCGTCGCCCGGCGCCAGGAAGCGCGGCAGGCTGGCCGTCACCACCACCGGGTCGCGCACCAGCACGTCGCGGCTGGCCTGGCCGACGCCGGTCTTCGACCACGCCACCGCCATCAGCCGCACGGTGCCGTTGAACGACGGCAGGTCGAAGGTGGCATGGGCGAGCCCGTCCGCCCCCACCGTCACCGGCCCGACGAAGAACGCGACCAGCTTCTCGGTCGGCGGCGGCGACATCAGTTTCGCCTGCGCCGCCGCGTCGCCGCCCGAGCGCACCTGGCCCATCGCGCCGTTCATGCCGTCGATGAGGCGGCCATAAAGGTCGCGGATACCGACCCCCAGCTTGCGCTGGCCGAAATAGTGGTCCGAGGGATCGGGCGCCTTGAAGGCGGTGAGGTTGAGGATACCGACATCCACCGCCGCCAGCGTGACATAGGCGGTTTCGCCCGGCTGCACGCCATCCACCTTCACCGCGACGTCAAGTGGGCCGCGCGGCGCGGCCTCTTCGGGGGCCTCGATGCTGGCGGTCAGCTGGCGCGGGCCGGGGTTCACCCTGGCATAGGTCAGGCCCAGCGCCCGGGCCGGGTTGTGGCCGGCCGCGGCGTCCATCGGCCGGATCAGCGACGCCGTGACATAGGCGCCGGCGCCCCAGTCCTTGGTCACCGGGATCGGGATCTCGCTCGCCCCGGCCGGCACCTCGACCGCCTGGCGCCAGATCAGCCTGTTCGACAGCACCGTGACCAGCGCCGTCCCCGCCGCGCGCGGCACGATCCGCAGCCGCGCGGTGTCGCCGGGTTTGAAATCCGGCTGGTACAGAGACACTTTCAGCTGGTCCGGCGTGTCCTTGCCGGTCGCGGGCGCATACCAGCCGGCATAGAAATCGACCGAGCTGGCGGCATAGGGCATGCCCTCGCGCGCGACCCTGATCTCGTACTGGCCCCAGGTGACCGGCGCCGAGACCTGCAGCGGGGTGTCCGCCCTCAGCTCGGCCGTGCCGGTGGCAATCCGGGTACGGGTCGTCATCGGCTCCCAATGCCAGTCGCCGTAGGAGCGGTACCACTGGTAGCGGGTGACGACGCGGTTGACGGTCCATTTCACGGTCATCGGCACCGTGGTCTCCTGCGGGCCGACGGCAATGACATCGAAGCGGGCGGTGCCGTTCTCGGCCACCACGTCGTCGAACAGCGGCTTGATGCCGATCATCGGGGTCGAGGGCGTCAGCGCCCTGGTGACCCGGCGCTCGACCGGCCGGCCAGAGCCCTCGGCCACCCGCGCGGTGACGGTCAGCTTCAGCGGCCGGGCCGGGTCCTGCACCTCGGGCAGGTTCACCGGCAGGGCCAGGTTGCCCGCCGCGTCGGTGGTGTTGCCCGAGGGCAGCGATGTGGCGACGGCCGAGAACGGCGCGTCGTAACGGCCGAACCTGTAGCCCGGAAAGGCGGCAAGGCCGTCGGCCGCGGCGATCTGCGCCTCGCCCTCGACCGAGAGATCGGCGCCGGGCGCGCCGAACAGGTATTTGGCGGCAATCGTCAGGCTGGGCCGGTCGCCGAGGCGGATCGGCGCCTCGGGCAGCTTGAGCGAGAAATCGATCCGCTCGGGCAGGAAATCCTCGACCAGGACCGTCTGGCTGGCCAGCGGCGGCGCGTCCGGGTCGGCCAGGATGTCCAGCCGCCAGACCCCGCGCGGCGCGGTGCCGGCAATCGGCAGGGTGAAGACATGGCCGCCGGCGCCGGCATCCTGCGCCAGCGTGCGGGAATACTCGACGCCATCGGGGCGCGACAGCCGTGCGGTCAGCGGCAGGCCGGTGATCGCCCCGGCCTCGGCATCGCGAGTCAGGGCCGTCGCATGCACCGTCTCACCGGCGCGATAGGCGCCGCGGTCGGTGGTCAGGAAGACGTCGATCGGCGGCGCCGGCTCGTGCCCGGCGACACCGCGGTCCGACAGGTCGAACTCGGGATCGGTGAGCGACAGGAAGGCGATGTCATCCGCCGCTTTCGCCTCGATCAGCGCCGGCGCCGCGCCGCCGGTGCCGCGGGTCAGTCCGGCGGGGAAGCTGGCATAGCCGGTGGCGTCGGTGGTCGCGGTCCCCAGCACCCGGTTCGAGCGCGAGATCAGTTGGACTTCCACCCCGGCATCCGCCTTGGCGGTGCCGAGGCTGCGGACGAAGACATGCAGGCCATCGACCCCGCTCATCGTCGTCAGGCCGAGATCCGAGATCACGAACCACTGCGTCGCCGCCGGGGTATCATAGGGGTCGGCGCCGGGAATGGTCGCGGTCAGGGCATAGACACCCGCCGGCAAGCCCTTGAGCGCGTCTTCCATCGGCAGCCGGGTGGTCATGTCCCTGTTGACCTCCATCGCCACGTCGGCCGTGCCCTTCCAGACGTTTTCGGCCATGTCAGAGCCGAAATTCCGCAGTTGGTAGCGGCTCATCGGCTTGCCGAGATAGTCATCCTGGATCGCCCGGATCAGGTTGCGGTCACTGACCCGCGCCAGCGACAGTTCCAGGTGCTCGACATTCACCGTCTTGACCGGCAGCGCCGCCGTGCCCGCGCGCGGCAGGACATAGGCGCGGCCCGGGAAGCGGACCGAGGGGCTGCGGTCGCGGACATAGAGGGTGAGGGTCACCGGCTTGACCAGGCTCTCGCCGCTCTTCGCCGGCAGGCCCTTGCGGAAGGTCAGCTGGTAGCGCCTGCCATGCTCGACGCCCGAAACGCAGAGCTGGCGGCCCTCGGCCTCGACCGACAGGCCGGTGTCGGGCAGTTGCACGAAGGGCGCGTAATCGACGCCCGCCGACACCAGCGCCTCAGAGAAATCGGCGCAGATGCGCGGGCTGGCGCTGTCGCTCTGGACCTCGTGGCCGGTGATGCGGAAGCCGTATTTGCCGATCGCCGTCTCCAGCAGCGCCGCGATGTCGTCGCGCGGCTGCAGGCTCTGTGCCAGCCGCAGCGGCGCGATCATGTCGCGGCCGCGTCCCAACTGCTCCAGCGCCTGCGCCATCACCGCCAGCGCCGAGGCCCGGACCGGCTTGCCATCGGCCCGCAGGTAGCCGTTGATCGCGGCCGACAGCGCCCGGCTGCGATATTCGCTGCGCGACAGCCGCTTCGAGTTGTATTGCGCCGCCAGCAGCAGCCGGCCGTAGTCGACCCATTGGTCGGCGGCGTCGGTCAGGTTCAGCGCCGCCCCGGTATAGCGCGCGGCGGCGTCCGGGTTGCCCGCCTTCTCGGCCGCGCGGGCACTGTCGAGCAATTGCCGCGCCGTCCATTCGCCAGTCACCAGGCGGTCGGCCAGCCCGCGCGCCTGTTTCAGCGCGACGTCGAGATCGCGGCCGCGCAGGAAGGACAGCTCTGCCCTGCGGGTGACGGCGCGGGCCAGCACCGCCTTCGGGGTATCGATCACCCGGCCCGACAGCGCGCCGGCGAAGGGGATCGTCTGCTCGACCCCCGTCTTGGGAAAGCAGGCGCCGGCCCGCAGGTTGAAGGTGAAGGCGTGGCAGTCGGGATTGGCGAGGCAGGCGCGCTCGCACGCGTCGATGGTGGTGTCGAAGATCTTGCCGATATCGCCGCCGGGAAAGTCGATGTCGTTCGACAGCACCAGCCGGCGTTGCGGGATCGGCGAGTCGTCGGCATGGGCCGGAAGCGTCAGGACGGTCAGCGCAACCAGCAGCGCCGTGAGAAAGCCACGCATCGAAATCTCCTCGCTCACCAATGCGGGAATGCTGGCACAGCGGTCGCGCGATTGGCAAGCGCGGGCTCAGGCCGGAGACGGCCTGGCGCGGCCGTCAGTCGACGGGCAGGTTGCGCCGCAACAGCCGCCATTCGTGCCAGACCAGAACGATGACGATCAGGTCGAAGACCGTCAGCAGGATCAGCCCGAAGGAGTGGGTGTAGGAATAGCGGTAGAGCTGGTAGACGATGAAGGCGCCCAGCGCCGCCAGCGAAAGCGGATAGGCGATCAGCTTCTCGCGCAGTAGCCCGGCCACCAGCACGACTTTGATCAGGCCGTGGCTGACCAGGTAAAAGGAATAGAAGGATTCGGTCGCCCCGGTCAACTGCTGCGCCGCACTGAGCAGATGGGTGGCGATGAAATCCCTCGGGTCCTCGGTCAGCTCGTCCTGGGTCAGCAGGTTGACCCAGTGCAGCACCGTCGGGGCGGAGGCGAAATAGAACACGAGCCCGCCGGCGATCTCGATCAGCGCGTGCAGCCCCTTGAGGAGGACGCTGACGCGGAAGACCTGGTGGACGCGGTGTTCGCTGACTTGCATGGCGCATCTAACTCCGCCCGGCGGCGGCAAGGCAACAGGGGGCCGGGATGCCCAGCCGGATCATTTCTTCGCAGGCGCATGCCCCGGCCGCGCGGCGTCCGGCTCAATCGATGCCGCGGATCATCGCCGCCGCCTTCTCGGCGATCATGATCGTCGGCGAATTGGTGTTGCCGCTGGTGATCGTCGGCATCACCCCGGCATCGACGACGCGCAGCCCGGCGATGCCGTTGACCCGCAGCTGCGGATCGACCACGGCGCCGGCATCGGTGCCCATCCGGGTCGTCCCGACCGGGTGGAAGATGGTCGTCCCGACCTTGCCCGCCGCCTCGGCCAGCTGTTCGTCGCTGGCATAATCCGGGCCGGGCTTGAACTCCTCGGGCCGGTATTTCGCCATCGGCTCCTGCGCCATGATGTTGCGGGTGATCCGGATCGAGCGCGCGGCGGTCAGCCGGTCGGCCGGGGTCGAGAGGTAGTTCGGCGCGATCTCGGGATGGGCCCGCGGGTCGGGCGAGGCGATCCTCACATGGCCCCGGCTCTCGGGCCGCAGGTTGCAGACGCTGGCGGTGATTGCCGGGAAGGGGTGCAGGTCCTCGCCGAAGGCCTCGAGGCTGAGCGGCTGGACGTGGTATTCGAGGTCCGGCGTCGCCATGTCCGGGCTCGACCGGGTGAAGGCGCCCAACTGGCTTGGCGCCATCGACATCGGGCCGCTGCGTTTCAGGGCGTATTCGAGACCGATCCTGGCCTTGCCGAACAGCGTCGCCGCCATGGTGTTGAGCGTCTTGGCGCCGTGAACCTTGTAGGCGCAGCGGATCTGGAGGTGGTCCTGCAGGTTGGCACCGACGCCCGGTGCGTCCAGCACCGGGGCGATGCCGAGACCCTGCAGATGCTCGGCCGGGCCGATGCCGGAGAGCTGCAGCAGCTGCGGCGAGCCGATGGCGCCGGCCGACAGGATCACCTCGCCCGCCGTCCGCGCCTCCTGCAGCGTGTCGCCCTGGCGGTAGCGCACGCCGACGGCGCGGCGGCCGTCGAGGATCAGGCCCTCGGCCTGGGCGTCGGTGACGACATGCAGGTTGGACCGGTTCTTGGCCGGGCGCAGGAAGCCGCGGGCGGTGTTCCAGCGCCAGCCGTTGCGCTGGTTGACCTTGAAATAGCCGACGCCCTCGTTGTCGCCGCTGTTGAAATCCGCCGTCGCCGGGATCCCCGCCGCCTCGGCCGCCCGGGCCCAGTCGTCGAGGATGTCCCAGTGCAGGCGCTGGTTCTCGACCCGCCATTCGCCGCCCTGCCCGTGCAGCTCGCTGGCGCCGTCGTAATAGTCCTCGGACTTGCGGAAATAGGGCAGCACGTCGTCCCAGCCCCAGCCGGCATTGCCCTTCTGGCGCCAGCCGTCGTAATCGGCCGCCTGGCCGCGCAGGTAGAGCATGCCGTTGATCGAGGAGCAGCCGCCCAGCACCCGGCCGCGCGGGTAGAGCAGGCTGCGGCCGCCCAGGTTGGGCTCGGCCACGGTCTTGAAGCCCCAGTCGGTGCGCGGATTGCCGATGCAGTAGAGATAGCCGATCGGAATGTGGATCCAGTGGTAATTGTCGCGCCCGCCGGCCTCGAGCAGCAGCACCCGTGCCTTCGGATCCTCGCTCAGCCGGTTGGCCAGCACGCAACCGGCCGAGCCGGCGCCAACGATGATGTAATCCCAATCCGCCATCGGTCCCTCCCCCCGAAACGTGACCCGAGCCTAGGCGGAGGGGGGTGAGGCAACAAGGGGCGATGCCGAAGAAGGGGTTTGCGGGACTGCGAGGCCTGCAGGCGGGAGGCCATGGCGGATATGTGATTCTCTCCGGCCCCCATTCGGCCCCGGGGTGCGATGCGCTGATGGCGCGGACTCAAGGCGCAGCCGCCGCGCAGCGCCTGCCCACGGGCGGGCGCCGCACGTCTCGCGTTTCGCTTGCTGGCTCCCCCTCCCCCGCCGTGACGCGGCGTCGGCAGTGACAAGCGCCCTGTCCGCCCCCATCTTGCGCGCCAAGGAGGACCTGCCATGACCGCATACCCCCATCTGCTCGCCCCGCTCGACCTCGGCTTCACCACGCTGAAGAACCGCGCCCTGATGGGCTCGATGCATACCGGGCTGGAAGAGCGCGGCGACTGGAACCGGGTGGCCGAGTTCTACGCCACCCGCGCCCGCGGCGATGTCGGGCTGATGGTCACCGGCGGCATGGCGCCGAACCGCGAGGGCGGCGTGTTTCCCGGCGCGGCGGGGCTGTTCAGCGATCAGGACATCGCCAATCACCGCATCGTCACCGACCGGGTCCATGACGCCGGCGGCAAGATCGCGATGCAGATCCTCCATGCCGGGCGCTATGCCTACGGGCCGGAATGCGTCTCGGCCAGCGCGGTCAAATCGCCGATCTCGCCCTTCGTGCCGAACGAGCTCGACGAGGCCGGGATCGAGAAGCAGATCGCCGATATCGTCACCGCGGCCGTCCGCGCGCGCGAGGCCGGCTATGACGGGGTCGAGGTGATGGGCTCCGAGGGCTATTTCCTCAACCAGTTCCTCACCGCCCATGTCAACAAGCGGACCGACCGCTGGGGCGGCAGCGTCGAGAACCGCCAGCGCCTGCCCGTCGAGGTGGTGCGCCGGGTGCGCGAGGCGGCGGGGCCCGATTTCATCCTCATCTACCGGATCTCGCTGATCGACCTGGTGCCGGACGGCCAGACCTTCGACGAGGTGCTCGGGCTGGCGAAGAAGATCGAGGCGGCGGGGGCCAGCATCCTCAACACCGGCATCGGCTGGCACGAGGCGCGGATCCCGACCATCGCCACCTCGGTCCCGCGCGCCGGTTTCGCCTGGGTGACGAAGAAGCTGATGGGCCACGTGAACATCCCGGTCGTCACCTCGAACCGGATCAACACGCCCGAGATCGCCGAGGGCGTGCTGGCCGAGGGCTGCGCCGACATGGTGTCGATGGCGCGGCCGTTCCTCGCCGATCCCGATTTCGTCGCCAAGGCGGCGGCGGGCCGGGCCCAGACCATCGCCCCCTGCATCGCCTGCAACCAGGCCTGCCTCGACCACACCTTCAGCGGCAAGCTGACCTCTTGCCTGGTCAACCCGCGGGCCTGCAACGAAACCGAATTGACGTTCGAGAAGGCGGAGACGCCGAAAAGCATTGCCGTGGTCGGCGCCGGGCCGGCGGGGCTGTCGGCGGCGCTGGTCGCGGCCGGGCGCGGCCATGGCGTGACCCTGTTCGACAAGGCCGGCGAGATCGGCGGTCAGCTCAACATGGCGCGGCGAATCCCTGGCAAGGAAGAGTTCGACGGGCTGGTGGCCTGGTACGAAACCATGGTCGCCGAGGCCGGCATCGCGCTGAAGCTGAACACCGGGGCCACGGCCGAGACCCTGGCCGGCTTCGACGAGGTCATCGTCGCCACCGGCGTTCTGCCGCGCGATCCGCAGATCGACGGTGAGGACGGGCCGAACGTGCTGGGCTATGTCGACGTGCTGCGCGGCCGGGCGCCGGTGGGCAAGCGGGTGGCGATCGTCGGCGCCGGCGGCATCGGCTTCGACGTCGCCGAATATCTGGTGCACCAGGGCGTCAGCCCGGCCGAGGATCCGGAGCTGTGGCGCCGCGAATGGGGCGTGGCCGATCCGTCCGAGGCGCGCGGCGGGCTGGCCCCCGAGGGGCCGCAGCCCGAGCCGCCGGCGCGGCAGGTGGTGCTGCTGCAGCGCAAGGCCGAACGGCCGGGCAAGCGGCTGGGCAAGACCACCGGCTGGATCCACCGCGCCACCCTGCAGGCCAAGGGGGTGAAGATGCTGGGCGGGGTGAGCTATGACAGGATCACGCCCGAGGGGCTGTGGATCACCCGCGACGGCACGCCCGAACTGATCGAGGCCGATACGGTCGTGCTCTGCGCCGGTCAGGTGTCCGACCAGGCGCTGGCCGACGACCTGGCGGCGGCGGGCATCTCGGCCCATGTCATCGGCGGTGCCGACGTGGCGGCCGAGCTGGACGCCAAGCGCGCCATCGACCAGGGCGCGCGGCTGGCGGCCAGCCTGTAAGGCAGATCGGGCAGCACCCCGGGCAAGGGCGCTGCCCGGCCCGCAGCCGGGGCAGGGTATGGGGAAGCTGCAGGCATGGGTCCCGGCGCGGGCACGCCGGGGGCGGAGGGCCACATCGGCCCCCCGCAAGTGCCGTGCTTAGCCCTGGGCCTTCAGCACGCCGTCATTGATCGCCGCCGCCAGCTCGTCCGGGCTGACCGTGCCGTTGCCGTCGGCGTCGATCTTGGCATAGGTCTGGTCGGTCACCTCCGGAAAGGCCGCCTGGATCTCGGCGAGCGAATAGCTGCCGTTGCCGTCGGAATCGGTCACCGCCGGCGCGGTGGTGGCGAAGGCCTGGGCGCCGGTCAGGGTCAGCATCGCGGCGAGCGTCACTCGGATCGGGGTCATTCTTCTCTCCCTTGTGAGGTTTCGGTGAAGGCGGGTCTGCCTTCGCCCCCTGCATGCCGCGACTCGGGAGCCTGTTCCACAGGCAACCGCATGGGTGCCGGTTCGCGTGCGATCCGGTGCCGAAACGGGGCATCGGACGGAACAATTTCCCGCCGACGCGCCGCCGCTTGCCCTTTTCCCGCTGACCCGAACCGGCCCGGAGGCGCCTTTTCCGCCGAAAAACCCGTCTCGGCGAAAGGCCGCCGGGGCTGTTTCTGTGCCATTAACGATCCAAGACAAAACCCAAGTATTGTCTGCCGCGCACCCCAATCTTGCCCGAATTGGCACCAATAACCGGGAAAAGACCTGCAGCACATGCAATGGGTGCACAATGGACCGACTGACAGAAATGGAAGCGTTCGCCACCGTGGTGGACCAGGGCGGCTTTACCGATGCCGCCAAGAAGATGGGCATTTCCAAGTCCGCCGTTTCCAAACACGTTTCGGCGCTGGAAGCGCGGCTGGGTGCGCGCCTGCTCAACCGGACCACCCGCCGGGTTTCGCCGACCGAGATCGGCCTGGCCTATTACGATCGCGCGCGCCGGGTGTTGAACGATGCCGGCGAGGCCGATGCGCTGGTGACCTCGATGCAGTCGGCGCCCTCGGGGCTGCTGCGCATTTCGGTCGCGACCGATTTCGGCGTCAGCCTGCTATCGCCGATCCTGGGGGATTTCCTGCAGGAATATCCCGAGATCACGGTGAACATGGTGCTGAACAACCGCTATGTCGAACTGATCTCGGAAGGATTCGACATGGCGATCCGGATCGGCGAACTCGAGGACAGCACGCTGATGGCGCGCAAGCTGACCGAGACGACCAAGCGGATGATCGCGGCGCCGAGCTATTTCCAACGCTACGGCCGGCCGCAGAAGATCGACGACCTGAACGAACACAAGCTGCTGCACTATTCGAACCAGTCGAATGGCAGCGTCTGGAAGCTGACCGCGCCCTCGGGCGAGAAGCGCCAGGTCCGGACCTCGGGCTCGCTGACCGTGAATGATGGCCAGTCGCTGCTGCATGCCGCGATCGCCGGGCTCGGCATCGCCTACCTGCCCAGCTTCCTCTACGCCGACGCCATGCGCCAGGGGCTGGTGGAAGAGGCGATTCCCGATCTGCCGGTCGAGACGCTGGGCATCTACGCGGTCTATCCGCCGGGCCGATTCACCCAGCCCAAGGTGCGCGCCTTCATCGATTTCCTGGCCCGGAACTTCTCCGACAAGGGCCCCGAAAGCTGGTAAGTCCGTCGTCCGCGCCGCGCGATACGCGCAAGGTGCCTACTGGGTCGAGGTCAAGATGACCTCGACCCTTCTGTTTTTCTCGCGCCCCGATTCGGTCAGGTTGCTGGCCCGCGGCGCCAGATAGCCGACGCCGTCGGCGCTGATCCGGCCGGGATCGACGCCGTATTCATTGACCAGCCGCGCCCGCACCGAGAGGGCGCGCTGCTTCGACAAGGCCAGATTCGCCTGCAGCCCGCCCTGCGCGTCGGTATGGCCGACCAGGGCGACCTTGCGGTCGGGGTTTTCCTTCAGATAGGCGGCCAGTTCGGCCAGCGAGGCGAAGTCGCCCTTGGCCAGCCGTGCCGCGCCGCTGTCGAAATTGAGGTCGTCCAGCGCCACCGCGCCGCCGGTCTCGAGCGCGGCGGCGACGCCCTGCGCCGGCAGCGCGCTGCCGTCGGGCTCCTGCACCGTCTTCGGCGTGGGGTTCTTGGTCGAGGGCGTGGCGGTCAGCGCCTGGTCCCGCGGCCCTCCGATCTGCAGCATCTGGACGAAACCGGCATCCATGCTGCGCGAGACCATCAGGCTGACATATTCCGGCCCGGCAGCGGTCGGCCGTTCGGCGGCGAGATAACGGAAATCGCCCAGATCGACATGCATCTGCGGCTCGGGCAGGATGTCGGTGCCATAGCGGAAATCGAAGCCGCCGCAGGCCCGGGTGCCGCATTGATAAAGCAGCCGGAAGCCGGCCTTGACCAACTGGCCGCGCAGGTCGTCCAGCAGCGCCATGGTCGAGACACCGCGCTCGGCCACCCGCCAGGCGACCTGATGGCGCGGACCCTCGACCGCAAGCGTGTGCATCTCGCCGTTCTTCCACGGCCCCACCGGCAGGTCGTAGCTGCCCAGCGCGGCATCCTTGCGCGCGGTCTCGACCGTCTTGGCGGGGAAGTCCAGGCGCACCTCTTGCGCCCCGGCCGCGTTCCAGGCCAGGGCAACCCCGATCGCGATGATCGGGGCGGCTTTCATCTTGCCTGACCGTGATAGGCTTCGTTCGGCTGCATCTCGGAAGCCGCGGCGACGCGGTTGGACATGTTGAAGAAGCCGGTAACCGAAGCGATATCCCAGATATCGCGGTCCGAGAAGCCGACCTCGCGCAAGGCGGCGCGGTCCTCCTCGAGGATCCGGTCCGGCGTCTCGGTCAGCTTGGCGGCGAAGTCGAGCATCGCGCGCTGGCGGGCATCGAGCGGCGCGACGCGGTAGTTCATCACCATCGCCTCGCCCAGCTTGGGATCGCCCGACAGCTGGCGCACCGCCGCGCCATGGGCGACCTGGCAGTACCAGCAGCGATTGATCGAGGAAACGACGACCGCGATCATCTCGCGTTCGAGCTTGCTCAAGCCGCTCTCGCCCAGCATCAGGTCGTTATACATCGCCGTGAAGCTGTTGAGCTTGGCGATGTCGAAGGCATAGGCCTTGAGCACGTTGGGAACGAGGCCCAGCTTCTCCTCGCAGATGTTGAAGTATTTGGCCGTCGCTTCGGGAAGCGGGTCGACCATGGGAAGATCAAGCGCCGTCGGCGGGGTGGTGTCTTTCGTCAACTGCTCGGGCCTCTCCGGGCTCATTTCATCCGATAGTGATATTTTCCCACAATCGTCATGCCGAAGGAAGCATAGAGGGCGCGGGCGCCCTCGTTGGCTTCCGTCACGACAAGGGAAAACCATTTCGCACCATGATCTTGCGCCCAGATCGCGGCTCTTCGCATCATATAGACGGCGGATTTCTGCCGACGCATCTCGGGCGGGACCTCCAGCGCGTGCAGCATGGCGATGTCGCCGTTCAGGGCGACGAAACCGCAGCCCGCGGGATGGTCGCTGCGCCGGGCCAGCAGCGCGGTTTTCGGCCCCTCGGCCCGGTCCATCACCGCCAGCCGCCCGGGGCCGATCCCGCCCTGCGCCCAGAGGTGGCGCTGGATCGCCAGCGGCGGCCAGACGGTGAAGGCGGCGACAGCGGGGATCTCGCCGATCATGTCGGCGACCGGGGCGAGGTAGATCACCACCGGATCGACCACCTCGTAGCCGCGCGCCTCGAGCGCCGCGTCCAGCGCCGCGTCGCCGGCGCGGATCATGAACAGCGGCCTCTGGCCCAGCCGTTCCTGCGCGGCCTCGGCGGTGGCGATGTCCTCGGGCCCCAGCGGCCCGTCCGATGTCGCCGCCGAGACCCGCTTGCCGCCGCCCCGGCCCTCGCGCAGGATCCATGGCCCGGCGCGGTGGAAGGCGGCCGGCGGCCAGGTGGCATCGACCGTGGCGTAGAGCGTATCAAGGTCGGGCTGGCTCATGCGGCGCCCTCGCCCACCGCCGCGGCCAGCTTCACCATCGCGGCGTCGAGCCGGCCGGCATCGGTGCCGCGGATCACCAGGTTGGTGCCGAAGGCGCCGTCGCGCTGGAACGGGTAGGAGCCGAAGCTGAGATCGTCGAACTCCCCCGCCAGCTCGCGCAGCAGCCCGGCGATCTCGCCCTCGCCGCGCATCACCCGCAGGCTCTGCGACAGCAGCGGCGCGCCGCCGGTCAGCGTCGGCAGCAGCGAGGCGAGCATCGACTCGAAGATGTTCGGAACCCCGGCCATGACATGGACGTTTTCCAGGCTGAACCCCGGCGCGCCGGAAACCGGGTTCTCGATCAGCACCGCGCCATCGGGGATGCGGGCCATGCGCAGCCGCACCTCGGTCAGCTCGGTGCCGGCGACAGCGTAGCGATGGGCGAGGATGGCGCGGGCGTCGTCGCGCACGTCGATAGGAACGCCGAAGGCGTCGGCGACGGCATCGGCGGTGATGTCGTCATGGGTCGGCCCGATCCCGCCCGAGGTGAAGACGTGGTCATAGGCCGCGCGCAGGGTGTTGACCGCCTCGACGATGGCACCGTGTTCGTCGCTGACCACCCGCGCCTCTTTCAGCACGATGCCGCGCCCGGTCAGGGCCTGGGCCAGGTGATACATGTTGGCGTCGCGGGTGCGGCCGGAGAGGATTTCGTCGCCGATGACAAGCATCGCGGCAGTCGGGTTTGCGGTGGGATTCGACGACATGGCAGCCTCCTTGCCCGGGGTACCCAAGCGGTATAGGCCGGGGGTCATGCGCTTTCAAACCCCCTTGATCCGCGCCCGTCTGATCCGGCGCTACAAACGCTTCCTGTCCGACATGGAGCTGGAAGACGGCCGCGAAGTGACGGCCCATTGCCCCAATCCCGGCTCGATGCTGGGGATGGCCGAGCCGGGGGCGGAATGCTGGCTGGAACCCAACGACGATCCGAAGAAGAAGCTGAAATTCTCGTGGAAGCTGGTGGCGCAGGGCGCGGGCGATTTCGCCGTCGTCGATACCGCGATCGCCAACCGGGTCGTCGGCGAGGCCCTGCGCGCCGGCAAGGTGCCGGACCTGACCGGCTATGACAGCGTCCGGGCCGAGGTGCCCTATGGCAAGGCGAGCCGGATCGACTTCCTGCTCTCCGGCGCGGCGGGCGAGGCGCTGGTCGAGGTGAAGAGCGTGACCCTGGCCCGGAACGGCTGGGCCGAGTTCCCCGACAGCGTCACCAAGCGCGGCGCCAAGCACCTGGCGGAACTGGCCGAGGCGGCACAGGCGGGCCGTCGCGCCGTCATGCTGTTCCTGGTCTCGCGCAGCGACGTCGCCCGCGTCCGGGTGGCCGGCGACATCGACCCGGCCTATGCAAGCGCCTTCGATGCCGCCCGCGCCGCCGGGGTGGAAATGCTGGCGCTCGGCACCCGGATCGGCCCCGCGGGCGTGACGGCGGCGGGGCCCGCTCAGGTGGACCCGGGACTGCAATCGGGCGCTGCCTCTGGTCATTCCCGGTCATCTTGACTATTTAGGCCCCAAACCCGGTGCATTTTCACCGGCAGACAGACGGAGAGGCCCAGTGGACGAGACCCCCGGCCGCGTGACCAAAGACGGCATCACCATTCACGAGCCGGCGGATTTCGCCGGCATGCACGCCGCCGGCAGGCTGGCGGCGGAAATCCTCGACGAGATCGCGCCGCTGGTGGTGCCCGGCGCCACGACGGGCGAGATCGACCGCTACATCACCGAACGGGTGGAAAACTCCGGCGCGGTTTCGGCCACGATCGGCTATCGCGGCTACCAGCATGCCTCCTGCATCTCGGTCAACCACGTCGTCTGCCACGGCATCCCCGGCGGCAAGGTGCTGAAGGACGGCGACATCCTGAATGTCGACGTCACCGTGATCCTCGACGGCTGGTATGGCGACACCAGCCGGATGTATGTCGCCGGATCGCTCAGCCGCAAGGCCGAGCGCCTGATCCAGGTCACCCACGACTCGCTGATGAAGGGGATCGAGGCGGTCAAGCCGGGCAACACCTTCGGCGACATCGGCTACGCGATCCAGTCCTATGTCGAGGCGCACCGGATGTCGGTGGTGCGCGACTTCTGCGGCCACGGGCTGGGGCGGGTGTTCCACGCGCCGCCGAACGTGCTGCACTATGGCCGGCCCGGCAAGGGCCCGGTACTCGAGGAAGGCATGTTCTTCACCATCGAGCCGATGGTGAACCTGGGCCGACCCGAGACCAAGATCCTGGCCGACGACTGGACCGCCGTGACCCGCGACAAGTCGCTCTCGGCCCAGTTCGAGCATTCGGTCGGGGTGACGGCGGACGGCGTCGATATCTTCACCCTGTCGCCGGCCGGCAAGTTCCACCCGACCTGGGGGTAGGTGCCGGTCTCCGGACGCGGGACATAGCGAAACCTGAACGCAGCGCAACACAGGGCCGCGCCCTCCCTCGGGTGGGCGCCCGCTTTGCCTGCGGTCTGCGGTTTATCCCGAAAGCCCTGAACGCCTTCCGAGCAGTGAGCGACATCGCCAAGGCGCCCTCCCGCCGTGCTGGAAGCACGCCTGCGTCGTGACGGAGAGGGAGGGCGCGGCCCGGCGGCGCGATGCGCCTTGATGCCGGGCCTGACGCGCGCCCCTCGAAGCTCCTTCATGGGCTCGAAGCGACCGACACGGATTCCAAATAGAAAACGCCGCCGGTGCAGCTCCCTGCCCGGCGGCGCTAACCATTTCTTAACCGGCTGTCAGACCCCGACCTCGGCGATCGCCTTGGCCAGCACGCTGACGCTATCCTTGTTCAGCCCGGCGATGTTCAGCCGCGAGTCGCCGACCATGTAGATGCCGTGCTTTTCGCGCAGCTCGACCACCTGCTCGGGCGTCGCGCCGAGGCGCGAGAACATGCCGCGGTGCTGGGCGAGGAAGCCGAAGCGGTCCGACCCGGTCAGCGTCCGCAGCTCGTCGGCCAGCTGCTCGCGCAGGGCCAGCATGCCGGTCCGCATCTCTTCCAGCTCGGCCTGCCAGTCGGCGCGCAGCTCGGGATCGGTCAGGATCATCGTCACCAGCCGGGCGCCGTGATCGGGCGGGAACGAGAAGTTCTGGCGGTTCAGGTGCGCCAGCGTGCCCTGGGTCACGTCGCGGGCCGCGCCATCCTCGGTCAGCGCCAGCAGGATGCCGGTGCGCTCGCGATAGATGCCGAAATTTTTCGAGCAGGAGGCCGCGATCATCACCTCGGGCAGGCGCGACGCGACCAGCCGTGTGGCCGCCGCATCCGCTTCCAGCCCGTCGCCGAAGCCCTGGTAGGCGAGGTCGATCAGCGGCACCGCGCCGACCTTCTTGAGCTCGGCCGCGACCTCTTCCCACTGGGTCAGGTTCAGGTTGGCGCCCGTCGGGTTGTGGCAGCAGCCATGCAGCAGCAGCACGTCGCCCGGCGCCACCCGGCCGAGATCGGCGATCATGCCCTCAAAATCGACGCCCCGGGTCTCGGGGTCGAAATAGCGGTACTCGGCCGATTTCATGCCGAGGTGATTGAGGATCGAGGGGTGGTTCGGCCAGGTCGGGTTCGACAGCCAGACAGTGGCGTCGGGCGCCGCCATCTGGATCAGTTCGAGCGCCATGTGGATCGCCCCGGTCCCGCCCGGCGTCGCCGCGCCGGCGACGCGCGAGGCATCATGGCCCTCGCCCAGGATCAGGGCCGCCATCGCGTCGCGATAGGCGGGCTCGCCGGCCAGCGCGGTGTAGCTTTTCGTGGTCTCGTCCTGCCACAGCCGCTGCTCGGCGGCCTTGACCGCGCGCATCACCGGCGTGACGCCCTCGGCATTCTTGTAGACGCCCACGCCCAGGTCGATCTTCTGTTCGCGCGGATCCTCGCGATACATCGACATCAGTTGCAGGATCTTGTCCTGCGGCAGCGGCTTCAGATTTCCAAACATCCCTTCATCCTTTCGCGACTTTCAGGTCGCCGAACATGCCCCATTCGGCCCAGGAGCCGTCATAGAGTGCGTGATTGCGGTGGCCCAGCCGTTCCAGCGCCAGGTTGATGATCGCCGCCGATACGCCCGAGCCGCAGGTGGTGATCGCCGGCTTGGCCATGTCGACACCGGCCGCGTCGAAAACCTTGCGCAGCGCGTCCTCGGGTTTCATCGTCCCGTCGGCATTGAGCAGCGTCGCGTAATGGACGCATTTCGAATTCGGGATATGGCCCGAACGCAGGCCGGGCCGCGGCTCGGGCTCCTCGCCCTTGAAGCGGCCGGGCGAGCGGGCGTCGAGGATCTCGTGATCGCCCAGTTTCGAGGCCGAGGCGACCTGGGTGACGTCCTTGACCAGCGACGCCTGGCGCTGCACGGTCATGTGCCGGTCCTTGATGATCGGCGGCATGTCCTCGAGCTCGCGCCCCTCGGCGCGCCATTTCGGCAAGCCCCCGTCGAGCACGGCGACATCCGTCTTGCCCATCAGCCGGAACAGCCACCAGACCCGCGGCGCCGAGAACACGCCGGCACCGTCATAGACCACGACCTGGTGACCGTCGCCGACACCCATGGCGCGCAGCCGGCTCATGAACTTCTCGACCGGCGGCGCCATATGCGGCAGTTCCGAGCGCTGGTCCGAAACGTCGTCGATATCGAAGAAGCGGGCGCCGGGAATATGGCCGGCCTCGTATTCCGCCTTGGCGTCGCGGCCCATGTCGGGCAGGTACCACGAGGCGTCGAGCACCCGCAGATCGGGGTCCTTCAGGTGGGCGGCAAGCCAGTCGGTCGAAACCAGCGTCTTCGGATCATCCTGCGGCATCGGTATCCTCCGGTGGGTCAGCCCGGCTTAATTCGGCACGGCCCGGCAAGCAAGCCCGCAGCACGGGTTCGGGGCCCTGTGCCGCCCCCATGACGCCGTTTTCGGGAAGATCCCGCGCCGGCTTGCCGCCCATCCGGGCAATGCCCTCGCCCGACCCTCGCCGTCACGCCGAAAGGGCGCCCCCCTCTCGGCCATGGCCCTGCCGGCTCAGTAGTTCTGCTTGAGCAGCCGCTGCTTCTGGCGGTTCCAGTCGCGCTTGGCCTCGGTCGCGCGCTTGTCGGCCACCTTCTTGCCCTTGGCGATGCCGATCTTCAGCTTCACGATGCCGCGGTCGTTGAAATAGAGCTTCAGCGGCACAATGGTCATGCCCTCGCGCGCCGTCGCCGACCACAGCCGGGCCAGCTCCTTCTTCGACACCAGCAGCTTGCGCTTGCGGCGCTCCTCGTGGCCCCAGGTCTTGGCCTGCAGGTAGGGCGCGATATAGCCGTTGATCAGCCACAGCTCGCCATCCTCGACCGAGGCGTAGCTCTCGGCGATATTCGCCCCGCCCTGGCGCAGCGACTTGACCTCGGACCCGGTCAGCACGATGCCGGCCTCCAGGTCGTCCTGGATGGCATAGTCGAAGCGCGCCCGCCGGTTCTCGGCGATCAGCTTGGAATTGGGGTCGGATTTCTGGGCCATGACCGCCCCGAGATAGGCGAGGCACGCTGCGCTGTCCAGTCACGGCAAACGCGCGCGCCGGGCCGGAGCGTCTTTCCAGCCGCCCGCTCCCGGCTTAGATAGGCAGTCTGGGGAGAGAGGAAGCAGACGTGTTCATCCAGATCGCACTCGGCACGGTCCTGATGCTGATCACCATCGTGATCGGCGGCGCCAGCCTGTGGCTGATGGAATCGGTGATGCAGCGCGCCACCCCCTGGCTGCATCGCGAGCCGCACCGGCCGAAAATGGTGATCGTGCTCTGCGTCGCCTCGGTCTGGGCGATGGCGGTGGTGACCCTCGGTGTCTGGCTCTGGGCCCTGACGCTCTGGGCGCTGGGGATCTTCATCCACCTCGAATCCTCGGTCTATTTCTCGCTCGTCGCCTATACGACGCTGGGCTTCGGCGACATCCTGCTCCCGCCGAACTGGCGCCTGCTGGCTGGCATGGCGGCGGCCAACGGGCTGCTCAATTTCGGCCTGCTGACGGCGACGCTGATCGAGGCCCTGCGCCATATCCGCCTGAGCCAGATCGAGATGTCGCGGCGCAAGGACTGATTCCCTGCGCCACCGGCGTCCCCCTTTCTGCTTGCAAATATCCCCGGGGAGCCGCCAGCGGCGGCGGGGGCAGCGCCCCCCTCGCCGACGCCGTCAGTCGATGCGGTCGAGGACATAGCCCCTGCTGACGCTCTGCCCCAGCGCCGGGTGGGTGCCGATCACCCGGCTGAGCGGCGGGATCTCCCACTGGTCGCGCAGCGCATAGCCCATCTGCGCGAAGCCGGCCTCGAACGCGGCGCGGTTGCGGATCTGGTACGGCATCCGGGCGTTGCCGACCCGCTCCAGCGCCACCACCGTCGGCCCCTCGCGGGTCGCCACCTTGTTGAGGACGATCCGCTCGGGCCGGTTGGGCAGCCGCGCCACCAGCTCGGCAAACGGGATGTCGAGATATTGCAGCAACCCGGAACCGAGCAGCAGGTCGACCGGCCCGACCCGGCCGAGATCGCTTTCGAACCCGATCCCGGCGGGCAGCGCCCCGGCCTTCTGCCGGTTGCGCCCGGCCTCGACGATGGCGGGCAGGTCATAGACCGTCCAGTCGAACTCGGTGACCGGCAGCAAGGGCTCGAAGGCGATGTACTTGGTTCCCAGGTGGCCGCCGGCATCGACCAGGCGCAGGCCCTTGCGGCGCGACAGGTTCAGCCAATGGATGACCGGATAGTCCCACAGCGTCACCTGGCACATCAGCTCGAACGGCACCTCGGCGACCTCTTCGTTGTCGCAGCCGCGTATGCGGTTCTTCGGCACGGCGGTCATGGCGCTGGCGTAATCGGGGAAGGCGCCGACCAGCGAGGGCGGGTTCCGGGTATGGGCGCGCAGCCGGCCACGCGCGGTAGCCTTGGCGAGCCGAACCCCCCGGCGAAATGCCCGGAGCGATTCAAATGGCATTGTTGAAAACCGTATCCTGCAAGCCAACCTTTCCCGAAAGGATAATACGCCTTGCGTCGACTGGGAATGGCCAACCGCTGCCCGCCCTCGTCGTGGCAAGGCCGACTGTCGCGGAAACGCCGCACAGGACCGGCCCGCGGGCCACCCCGTGCCGTCCGGTTCAGGCCCGGCGGCTGGCGATGGCGGTGACGCCCAGCACCTCGAGCACCTTGGCCTCGATCTGGGCGGCGCTCATGCCGGCGACGGCATACATCTCGGCCGGGCTGGCCTGGTCGATGAAGATGTCGGGCAGCACCATGCTGCGGAATTTCAGGCCATGGTCGAACACGCCCGATTCGGCCAGGAACTGGGCGACATGGCTGCCGAAGCCGCCAACGGCGCCCTCCTCGATGGTGATCAGCGCCTCGTGCTCGGCCACCAGCCGGCGGATCAGCTCCTCGTCCAGCGGCTTGGCGAAGCGGGCATCGGCGATGGTGGGCGAGATGCCCCGGGCGGCCAGCGCCTCGGCCGCCTTCTGGACCTCGGCCAGACGGGTGCCGAAGGACAGCAGCGCGACGCGGCTGCCCTCGCGGAGGATCCGGCCCTTGCCGATCTCGAGCGGCACGCCGCGCTCCGGCATCTCGACGCCGACCCCCTCGCCGCGCGGATAGCGGAAGGCCGAGGGGCAATCGTCGATCGCCGCCGCCGTCGCCACCATGTGGACCAGCTCGGCCTCGTCGGCCGCGGCCATCACCACCATGCGCGGCAGGTTGGCCAGGAAGGCGACATCGAAGGCGCCGGCATGGGTCGCGCCGTCGGCGCCGACCAGCCCGGCGCGGTCGATGGCGAAGCGCACCGGCAGGCGCTGGATCGCCACGTCATGCACGACCTGGTCGTAGCCGCGCTGCAGGAAGGTCGAGTAGATGGCGCAGAACGGCTTCATCCCGCCCGCCGCCAGCCCGGCCGAGAAGGTCACCGCGTGCTGCTCGGCGATGCCGACGTCGAAGCAACGCTTGGGGAAGCGTTCGGCGAAGAGGTTGAGCCCGGTGCCGTCCGGCATCGCCGCCGTCACCGCGACGATCTTGTCGTCCTCCTCGGCTTCCCTGACCAGGCTCTGGGCGAAGACCTTGGTGTAGCTCGGGGCGTTCGAGGGCGCCTTCTGCTGCTTGCCGGTCACCACGTCGAAACGGGCGGTCGCGTGGCCCTTGTCGGCCGCGCCCTCGGCCGGGGCATAGCCCTTGCCCTTCCTGGTGATGACATGGATCAGCATCGGCCCGGTCGCCCGCGCCCGCACGGTGCGCAGCACGGGCAGAAGCTGGTCGAGGTCGTGGCCGTCGATCGGCCCGACATAGGAAAAGCCCAGCTCCTCGAACAGGGTGCCGCCCACGGTCATGCCCTTGAGCATCTCCTTGGCCCGGCGTGCACCCTGCTGGAACGGCTCGGGCAACAGGCTGACGGCGCCCTTGGCCGCCGCCTTCAGTTCCTGGAACGGCGCCCCGGCATAGAGCCGCGACAGGTAGGAGGACAGCGCCCCGACCGGCGGCGCGATGCTCATCTCGTTGTCGTTGAGGATGACGAACAGCCGCTTCTTCAGGTGGCCGGCATTGTTCATCGCCTCGAAGGCCATGCCGGCGCTCATCGCCCCGTCGCCGATCACCGCGATGGCGTCGCCGACGTCGCCGGCGCCGAGGTCGCGCGCCGTGGCGAAGCCCAGCGCGGCCGAGATCGAGGTCGAGCTATGGGCGGCGCCGAACGGGTCATAAGGGCTCTCGGACCGCTTGGTGAAACCCGACAGCCCGTCCTTCTGGCGCAGGGTGCGAATGCGGTCGCGCCGGCCGGTGAGGATCTTGTGCGGATAGCACTGGTGGCCGACATCCCAGATCAGCTTGTCGCGCGGGGTGTCGAAGACGGCGTGCAGCGCCACGGTCAGCTCGACCACGCCCAGCCCCGCGCCCAGATGGCCACCGGTTTCGGAAACGGCGGAAATGGTCTCGGCCCGCAGCTCGTCGGCCAGCTGGTTCAGCTCGCCATCCGACAGCGCCTTCATGTCGGCGGGCACGCGCACCCGGTCCAGCACGGGGGTCTGCGGTCTGTCGCTGCTCATCCTCGCCCCTCCTCAGGGCAATCACATGTCGCGCGCAATAACGAACCGGGCGCAGTGCTGCAAGATGTCGGCCTCTGCGCCATAGGGTTGCAGCGCCGCCTCGGCCTCTTCCACCAGCGCCTTGGCCCGCGCCCGCGCGCCTTCCAGCCCCAGCAACGAGACGAAGGTCGCCTTGCCGGCCGCGGCATCCTTGTTCAGGCGCTTGCCCGCCTTGCCGGCATCGCCCTCGACATCCAAGATGTCGTCGGCGATCTGGAAGGCAAGGCCCAGCGCCGCGGCATAGCGGCCCAGCGGCGCCGGATCGGCGCCGGCGAGCAGCGCCCCGGCCTCGGCCGACCAGCGGATCAGCGCCCCGGTCTTGCCGGCCTGCAGCGCGGTGATCTCGTCCAGCGTCAGCGGCTCGGCCGCCGTCTCGGCCGCGATGTCGAGCGCCTGGCCCAGCACCATGCCCTCGGCCCCCGCCGCCCGGGCCAGCCCGGAGACCAGCGCCAGCCGGCGCCCGGCCGGGCCCAGCGCCTCGCGGGTCAGCAGCTCGAAGGCGAGGCTTTGCAGCGCGTCGCCGGCCAGCACCGCCGTCGCCTGATCCCATTTGACATGGACCGTCGGCCGGCCCCGGCGCAACGCGTCGTCATCCATGCAGGGCAGGTCGTCATGGACCAGGCTGTAGGCATGCAGCGCCTCGACCGCCGCCGCGGCATGGACCGAGGTCTCGGGCCCGACGCCGTGCAGCCGCGCCCCCTCCATCACCAGGAAGCCGCGCAGCCGCTTGCCGCCTTCGACGGCATAGCGCATCGCGTGGACCACCTTCTGATCGGCCCGGTCGGCGAGCGCATCCTCGAGGCAGGCCTGGATCCGGCCCGCCGCCTCGGCCAGCGCGGTGACGAACATCTCAGAGCCCTTCGGCCGGCGTCGCGCCCGCGGCCCGCCCCTCGGCGACGCGGATCTGCTCGACCTTTTCCTCGGCGGATTTCAGCTTGGTCTCGCAATGCGCCTTCAGCTCGGCGCCGCGCTCGTAGAGCTTGATCGACTCTTCCAGCGGCACATCGCCCCGTTCGAGCTGGCCGACGACCTGCTCGAGTTCGGCCATCGCCTCTTCGAAACTCATCTTCTCTACCGGCTTGCCCATCGCCTCGTCCGTCATCCGCCCCGCTCCATCAGACCCTGAACATGCGCCGCGGCGCTTGCCGCGAGGGCCTGCAAATCATATCCCCCCTCGAGTGTCGAGACCACCCGCCCGTCGCAATGGCGGTCGGCAAGGTCGCAGAGCTTGCCCGTCAGCCATTCGAAATCCGCGACCTGCCATTCCAGCTGGGCCAGCGGATCGGCGAGATGGGCGTCGAAACCGGCCGAGATCAGCAAGAGCTCGGGCTGGAAGGCGTCGACCGCCGGCAGGATCACCCGCTCGTAGGCCTCGCGCATCTCGGCGCCGCCGGTTTCGGGCGCCAGCGGCAGGTTCAGCACGTTGCCGCAGACGCCGCGCTCCTTGGCCGCGCCGGTGCCGGGATAGAGCGGCATCTGGTGGCTGGAACAGAACAGCGTCCGGGACTCGTTCCACAGCAGGTCCTGGGTGCCGTTGCCGTGATGGACGTCGAAATCGACGATGGCGACGCGGCTCAGCCCGTGATGGTCCAGCGCCCGCCTGGCGGCGATGGCGACATTGCCGAACAGGCAGAAGCCCATCGGGCTTTCGACCTCGGCATGGTGCCCCGGCGGCCGGCAGGCGACGAAGGCGTTCGAGACCTCGCCCGCCAGCACCGCATCCACCGCCGCGCAGATCCCGCCGACCCCGCGCAGCGCCGCGTTCCACGAGCCGGGCGAGACATGGGTGTCGGGATCGAGCTGGACCGAGCCCTCCTCGGGCACCGCGGCCCGGATCCGGTCGACATAACGCTGGGGATGGCAGCGCAGGATGTCGGCCACGTCGCCCAGCGGCGCCGCACGCCGGTCCAGCGCCGCGAAGTCCGGCGCCGCCAGCGCCGTCTCCACCGCCTCGATCCGCGCCACCTGCTCGGCATGGCCCGGCGGCGTCACGTGCAACAGGCAATCCGGATGCGAATAAACCGCAGTCACCATGCGCGTTTTCCTTCTTCTTCTGGGTAGAACTATCCTCCGGGGGTCCGGGGGGGTGGCCCCCCGGCCTCGCCGCCTCAGCCCAGCGCCTCAGTCCGGCGCCAGCATATAGCCCGCCCCGCGCACCGTTTGAAGGTAGCGCGGCTGTTTCGGATCGGCCTCGATCTTGCGCCGCAGCCGGGTGATCTGGACATCGACCGCGCGGGCGCTGGCCTGGCCGCCATCGCGGCCCAGATCGGCGACCAGCGTCTCGCGGCTGACCGGTTCCCCGGGCTGGGCGGCGAAGATGCGCATCAGCGCCGCCTCGGTCGCCGTCAGCCGGATCAGCTCGCTGCCCGACCACAGCTCGCCACGCTCGGCGTCGTAGCGCAGAGGACCGAGCTGCAGCAGCTTCGGCCCGGCCTCGGTGACCCTGGCCTGCGGCACCCGGCGCAGGATGGCGTTGATGCGCAGCAGCAGTTCCTTGGGCTCGAACGGCTTGGCCAGGTAATCGTCGGCCCCGGCCTCCAGCCCCTCGATCCGGTTGCCGGTCTCGCCCTTCGCCGTCAGCAGCAGCACCGGCGTCGCCACCGAGCGCCGCAGCCAGCGGGTGAAGGTGATCCCGTCCTCGCCCGGCATCATCACGTCGAGCACGATCAGGTCGAAATCGAGCCCCTCGAGCAGCCGCCGCGCCTGCGCCGCGCTGCGCGCCGCGGTGACAAAGAAACCGTTGCGAATCAGGAATTTCTGCAACAGCCCGCGGATGCGTTCATCGTCATCGACGATCAGCAGGTGGACATCGTTTGTCTCCGTCATGAGCCACCGTCCCGCAGCGCCATGTATTGCCGCCGCATCTCGGGCTCCATCATCGCCTCGAGCACCTGGCGGAAACCGGCGACGGCGGCGGGCCCGGCGGCGCGATAGGCCGCCCGCATCCGCGCCCGCTGCGCCTCGGACAGCTCGCGCTCCAGCGCCGCGCCCTGCTCGGTCAGGTAGAGATGCCGCTCGCGCTTGTCGCGCCGGCCGACCCGGCTCTCCACCAGCCCGTCCTCGATCAGCGTCCGCAGCACCCGGTTCAGCGACTGTTTCGTCACCCCGAGGATGGCCAGCAGGTTGTTGACCGTCGTCCCCGGGCTGCGATGGATGAAGTGCAGCGCCCGGTGATGCGCCCGGCCATAGGCGTAGTTTTCCAGAATCCGGTCCGGGTCGGCGGTGAAGCCGCGATAGGCGAAGAACATCGCCTCGATCCCCTTGCGCAGCTGCTCGTCGGTCAGAAAAAGAAGGCTCTCGCCGCCGGCGGGTCCCGGTCCTCCCTCAGCCATCACGTCCTCGCAAATCACTTTTTTTGTGCGTTGAGCCGATTTTATGTCAGCCTTGTTGACTTTCCAAGAATCAATTGTTAGCGAAATCCAGTTTTGGCGCAATTTTGTGTCCGAAGCGGACTTATCGACGTAACTTTCGCAAACCCGACTTGGCGGTCGGGCGAATGGAGGAACAGATGGCGGCATATGACGACCGCGACGGAAAGATCTGGATGGATGGCACGCTTGTCGACTGGCGCGACGCGAAAGTGCATGTCCTGACCCATGCGCTGCACTACGCCTCGTCGGTATTCGAGGGCGAGCGTTGCTACAACGGCAAGATCTTCCGCGGGCACGACCACTCGGTGCGGCTGCGCAAATCGGCCAGCCTGCTCGATTTCGAGGTCCCGTATTCGGCCGAGGAGATCGACGCCGCCAAGGAAGCGGTGCTGCAGGCCAACGGCCTGAAAGACGCCTATGTCCGCGCCTTCGCCTGGCGCGGCACGGGCGAGGACATGGGTGTCGCCGCCGCGCGCAACCCGGTGCGCGTCGCCATCGCGACCTGGGAATGGGGCAACTACTACGGCGACGCCAAGTTCAAGGGCGCCAAGCTCGACATCGCCAAGTGGAAGCGCCCCTCGCCCGAGACGATCCCGGTCGCGGCCAAGGCGGCGGGGCTCTACATGATCTGCACCATGTCCAAGCACGCGGCCGAGGCCAAGGGCTGCTCGGACGCGCTGTTCATGGACTATCGCGGCTATGTCGCCGAGGCGACCGGGGCCAACATCTTCTTCGTCAAGGATGGCGAGGTGCATACGCCCAAGCCCGACTGCTTCCTCGACGGCCTGACCCGGCAGACCGTGATCGGCATGCTCAAGGATCGCCAGATCAAGGTGCACGAGCGCCATATCGAGCCCGGCGAGATGGAAGGGTTCGAGCAGTGCTGGCTGACCGGCACCGCGGCCGAGGTCACCCCGGTGGGCCAGATCGGCGACTACAACTTCGAAGTCGGCGCGATGACAAAGGAAATCGCGACCGATTACGAGAAGCTGGTGCGCAGCTAGGCGCAATGCGGCGGGGCCCTGCCGGCCCCGCCCGACTTTCCGGGCGCGCTCAGACGTCGCGGCCGCGCTCGATCCGGGTGAATTCCTCGGCCCGCTTGTTCTTGTCGCCACGCTGCTGCGCGCGCTGCTGCAGGGTCTTCGAGGCCGGATGCGTGCCCTCCTCGCCCGAGTCGCGCTCGACATCGGCGAAATGCTTCATCCGCCCGCCATTGTCGGCATGTTGGTGATCAATCGGATTGCGGCTCATAATTCCCTCCTGTGAATTAGAGTGCGCCCGACCTTAGCACAGGCAGCGCCGATTCCCTTGATCGACGTCATGAAAGCCGCTCCAGCGCCCAGCGCGCGGCCTCTGCCACCGTCGGATCGGGATCGCCGGCCAGCGCCTGCGCCGCCCCGCACAGCGCCGGGTCGCCGGAATTGCCGATGGCATAGAGAACGTTGCGCAGGAAGCGGTCGCGGCCGATGCGCTTGATCGGGCTGCCCGAGAACCGCGCCCGGAATCCGGCATCGTCCAGCGCCGCCAGCTCGGCCAGCGGCGGCGCCCCGACCTTCGCCGCGTAGCGGATCTCCTGCGCCGCCGCCGCGAACTTGTTCCACGGGCAGGCGGCCAGGCAATCGTCGCAGCCATAGATCCGGTTGCCCAGCAGCGGCCGCAAATCGGGGTCGATCGGCCCCTTGTGCTCGATGGTCAGGTAGGAAATGCAGCGCCGCGCGTCGAGCTGGAACGGCGCCGGGAAGGCCCGCGTCGGGCAGATGTCGAGGCAGGCGGTGCAGGAGCCGCAATGCTCGACCTCCGGCGCGTCGGGCGGCAGTTCCAGCGTGGTGAAGATCGCGCCGAGGAAGAACCAGTTGCCCAGCTCGCGCGACAGCAGGTTGGTGTGCTTGCCCTGCCAGCCCAGCCCTGCGGCCTGGCCCAGCGGCTTCTCCATCACCGGCGCGGTGTCGACGAAGACCTTGATCTCGGTCCCCGCCCCCGCTTCCTCGATCAGCCAGCGCCCCAGCCGCTTGAGCCGCTTCTTGACCACGTCATGGTAATCGCGCCCCTGGGCATAGCAGCTCACCGCCGCCCGGTCGCGCCGCTCCAGCACCGCCAGCGGCGCGTAATCGGGGGTGTAGAGCTCGGCCAGCATGATCACCGAGCGCGCCTCGGGCCACAGCGCCGCCGGATCGCCGCGCCAGCCCATGCGCTCTTCCATCCAGCCCATCTGGCCGTGCCGCCCGGCGCCGACGAAGGCCCCGAGCCGCCCCGGCGCCTGCGGAATCGCGTCGGGCGCACAGACGCCCATCTTCGCAAAGCCCTCGGCCCGCGCCCGCTCTTCCACCCGTGCTTTCAGCTCGGAAGGCTCCACGCTGCCCCTTTCTTTCTGTTCGCAAATATCCTCGGGGGGTCCGGGGGGCAGACAGCCCCCCGGCCTCGCCGCCTAGAAATCCAGGTCCGCGTAATGCGCCGGCGGCGGGAAGCCCGGCACCTGGTCGGCCAGCAACGGCCGGAAGGCCGGGCGCGACTTGATCTTGGCGTACCAGTCCTTGACGTTGGCGTTCCGGTTCCAGTCGACATCGCTGATATAGTCCAGCGCCGACAGATGCGCCGCGGCGGCGAAATCGGCCAGCGTCATCGCGTCGCCCGCCAGCCAGCGCCGCTGGTCCAAGAGCCAGCCCATGTAGTCGAGGTGGTACTTGATCTTCTGCGCTCCGAACTTGACGTTCTTCGAATCCGGATAGCCCAGCCCCATCACCTTCTTGTTGACCCGTTCGTAGAGCAGCTTCGAGGTCACCTCGTGATGGAACTTGTCGTCGAACCAGGCGCAGAGGCGACGCACCTCGTAGCGGCCCTCGGGCGTGCGCGGCAGCAGCGGCGGCTCGGGGTATTTCTCGTCGAGATATTCGCAGATCGCCTGGCTCTCGCTCATCACCCTTCCGTCGAGCCGCATCACCGGAACCTTGCCGCCGGGGTTGCGGCGCAGGAATTCCTGGCTCTGCTCCCAGTAGCGTTCCTCGATCAGCTCGACCTCGATCTTCTTCTCGGCCAGCACCAGGCGAACCTTGCGGCAGAAAGGCGAAAGCGGAAAGTGGAAGAGGCGGTTCATGGCGGCGGATCACCTGTGGCTTTCCATCTGTCTTGCCGCGCCGGGAACGGCATTTCAACCTCGGAATGCCGCGCCGCCGGCGCCTTGCCGCCGATGCGGCACGCTCAGCGGCGCTCGAAACAGCGGGCGCGGCCGTCGGCCTCGATGGTGGCGGCACCGTCGCGGATATCGGCGGCGCGGCGGCGCAGCCAGGCATCCGGGTGGGCGGCGTCGCGATACTTGGGATCGGGCAGCACCGAAGCCAGCAGCGCCGCCTGCTCGGGGGTGATCGCGTTCGGTTCCTCCTGGAAGGATTTCGCCGCCCCGGCCGCGACGCCGAAAGTGCCCTCGCCGAACTCGGCGACGTTGAGATAGACCTCAAGGATGCGGCGCTTGGACCAGGTCAGCTCGACCACCGGCGTCAGCAAGGCTTCAAGCGCCTTGCGCGGCCAGCTCCGGCCCTGCCACAGGAAGACGTTCTTGACCACCTGCTGGGTGATGGTCGAGGCGCCGCGCCGGGCGCCGCTGTCGATGGCCTTGCGGATCGCGGCCATGTCGAAGCCCCAGTGGAGGCAGAAATTGGCATCCTCCGCCGCCACCACCGAGCGCGCCATCACCGGCGAAATCCGGTTCATGTCGGTCCATTGCCGCTCGACCTTGCCCAGCCGGCGCGCCTCGGAGGCGATGTAGAAGGTGGTCGGCGGATTGACCACCGAGACCAGCGCGACCAGGGCGACCACCGGCAGCACCACGGCCAGCACGCCACGCCAGATCCAGCGCCGCCGCCCCTGCGGCGCGCGCGTCTTCGCCTTGCCCTTGCGGGCGGTCTTGCTGCCGGTCTTTGCCCGCGCCATGCCCCTGCCTTCTTGTTGGCCCTAAAATCGGGGAGGCGCGGGGGGAAGGTCAAGCCCGAACCCCCTGCGGGCCAGCGTCGTTCCGTCCCGCCTTCTGCACCGCCGCCACCCCGGGCATCGCAAGCACGCGCGCCTCTCATTTCACCTGAACACAAATATCCCGGGGGAGTCGCCTCCGGCGACGGGGGCAGCGCCCCCACGCGCGCAGCGCCTCGGAAAACGGCTTGCGCCCGCGGGGCGCGCCTCCGGATCAGCCGGCGCTCTCGGCGCAGTGGCGGCGAAAGGCGGTCTTGAGCAGGTCGAGCTCGGCCCGCAACAGGTCGAGTTCGGCGCGGATGTCGTCTTCCAGCGGCGCGCCGGTGACGATGGTGAAGCTGGCCAGCGGCTCGGCGGCGCCGGCCTCGCGGATCAGCACCGTCTGCACGCCCTCGGCCAGCGCCGCCAGCGGCACCGGCACCGTCACCGTCCAGGCCTGGCCCGCGCCCGGCTCGGCCACCACCGAGACCCCGGGCACCGGCTGGTCGAGATGGCTCGCCTCCAGCTCCGGCCGCTCCCCGACCGGCGCCGAGGCGGTCAGCCGCCCGGTCCAGGTCCCGCCGGCGATCCGCAATTTGGTCAGCGTCAGATCGGCCATCTCATCCCCTCACAGATCGGCCCGCGGCCGGCGGCAGAAGGTCACGTCGCGCCAGGTCACCTGGTTCATCTCCGGACCTTCGAAGATCAGGTCGACCCAGAGCTTATCGACCCGCTTCTCGTTCATCTTGGTATAGGCGAGGTCGAACTCGATCATCACTTCGGTCGCGTCCCGCGGCAGCTCGCGCACGATCTGCTCGACATTCGGCCCGTGCTTGACGTTGAGCCGGGCGAAGATCTCCAGCGGCCGCTCCTTCTCGACGGTGGCGTCCATGCGGATGACGTGGCGCCGGGTCAGCCCCTGCGCCGCCTCGGCCGGCAGTTCCAGCACCAGCGACAGGAAGCTGCCGTCGAAGCGGAACACGTCGAGGCGCAGGCCGTAGGGGGCGAGGTCGGCCTCGCGCCTGTTGCGGATCTGGCGCAGCGACAGCTCGTTGGTGGTGCAGTCGTGAAACAGCGTGGCGCCATCGCCGAAACCGGTTTCCGAGGCCACGGCGGCCAGGCCCGGGCGCGCCAGCGGGCCGCGCCAGATCCCGGGCCGCCAGGCCCAGTCGGCGCTGGCGGGCTTGCGCATCGCGCTCGAGCCGATCATCGGCAGGGCCAGCCGGCCATCGGCGACATGGGTGAACTGCCCCAGCGCGCGCTGCAACTGCCGCGCCTCGCCGCGCAGGGCGCGCAGCCGGGCCGGGTCGAGCGTCTCGGCCGTCTCGGCGGCGGCGCGCCACCGGGCCAGCGCCCGGCGCTGGACCATCGCGTCCATCCAATTGTCGATCTTGCCGCTCATCGCCTGCCCCGGCTCCGCTCGCCCCCCCGTTATCGCCGGAATTGGGGGGCAGTTCCAGCCCGGACTGCCCCGGCCCGCGGCGGCGCCCGCGCCTAGCCTTCCGTCACCTCGGGCGGCGGCGGCCGCTTCGGCGAGGCGTGGCGTACCCGGGCCATGAAATCGCGCAGCAGCGCCTCGGCCTGGGCCGGGATGATCGGCTTGTCGGGCAGGCCGACGACCGTCAGCGTCACGATCCGGCCGTTGAGGTCGAACAGCACGCGCCAGCTTTCGGGCTTGTCCGGCCGGCCGGGAAAGGCGCTGCTGTCGCGCAGGTGCAGGAAGAAGGCGCCGTCGCCGGCGTGGTGGTCGAGAACCTTCACCGTCGCCGCCCTGCCCGAGCGGCTGAGCGCGGCACGGCCGTCGGACGAGGTGAAATAGGCCGCCAGCCGGTCTTCCGAGCCGGCGATCGAGGCGCCGCCGCGGCCGCCCGAGACGGCGGCGGTCAGCACCGCCATCACCTTGGGCCGGGGGGCATAGGGCGAGCCGGACAGCGAGGCACAGCTGCCCAGCAGCACGAAGGCGCCGCGCCTGGCGTCGCGGCTGCCCTTCTCGTCGACGCAATAGCCCGGCGGGCCGGCGATGATGACGCTGCCCTCGGCCACCGCCATCCGGTGCGGGACGAAGCCGCCGATCCCGGCGCAGGCGCTCAGAAGGGCGGCGAGCGCCAGGCCCGCCGCCCCCCTGATCGTCGCGAAACGGATCGTGTTACTGATCCATGTAGACATGCCGCTCCGCCTTGGCCCCCGGATGGGTCACCGCGCCCTTGCGGGTCGAGCCGACGAGCTGGGAATACTTCCACAGCGCACCCGAGGCATATTGCGTCTCGCGCGGGCCCTTCCACTCGGCCTTGCGCGCCGCCAGTTCCTCGTCGGTCAGATCGACCGAGATCTCGCCGGTCACGGCATTGAGGGTGATGCTGTCGCCGTCCTTGAGCAGCGCGATCGGGCCGCCATGGGCCGCCTCGGGGCCGACATGGCCGACGCAGAAGCCGCGGGTCGCGCCCGAGAAGCGGCCGTCGGTGATCAGCGCCACCTTCTTGCCCATGCCCTGGCCCGACAGCGCCGCCGTCGTCGCCAGCATCTCGCGCATGCCGGGGCCGCCGGCCGGACCCTCGTTGCGGATCACGATCACGTCGCCCTCGGCGTATTTGCGGTGGGTGACGGCGTCGAAGGCGTCCTCCTCGCATTCGAAGACCCGGGCCGGACCGGTGAAGACCTGCTCGGCCTCGCTCATCCCGGCGACCTTCACGATCGCCCCGTCGGGCGCCAGGTTGCCCTTGAGCCCGACGACGCCGCCGGTCTTCGAGATCGGGGTCTCGACCGAATGGATCACCTTGCCGTCAACGGCGCGGTCGACCAGGTCGAGCTCCTCGCCGATGGTGCGGCCGGTGGCGGTGATGCAGTCCTCGTGGATCAGGCCCGCCTTGCGCAGCTCGCGCATCACCACCGGCACGCCGCCGGCCTCGTAGAGGTCCTTGGCGACATATTCGCCGCCCGGGCGCAGGTTCACGAAATAGGGCGTGTCGCGGAAGATGTCGCAGACATCGAACAGGTCGAAATCGATCCCGGCCTCGTGGGCGATCGCCGGCAGGTGCAAGCCGCCATTGGTCGAGCCGCCGGTGCAGGCGACCACGCGGGCGGCGTTTTCCAGCGCCTTGCGGGTGACGATGTCGCGGGCGCGGATGTTCTTCTCGATCAGGGTCATCACCGCGACGCCCGAGGCCTCGCCATACTGGTCGCGGCTCTCGTAGGGCGCCGGGGCACCCGAGGAGTTCGGCAGCGCCAGGCCGATGGCTTCCGAGACGCAGGCCATGGTGTTGGCGGTGTATTGCCCGCCGCAGGCCCCGGCCGAGGGGCAGGCGACGCGCTCGAGGATCTCGAGCTCCTTGTCGCTCATGTTGCCGGCCGAATGCTGGCCGACCGCCTCGAACACGTCCTGGACCACCACGTCCTTGCCGTGCAGCCGGCCCGGCAGGATCGAGCCGCCATAGATGAAGACCGACGGCACGTTGAGCCGCACCATCGCCATCATCATCCCGGGCAGCGACTTGTCGCAGCCGGCGAGGCCGACAAGCGCGTCATAGCAATGGCCGCGCATGGTCAGCTCGACCGTGTCGGCGATGGCGTCGCGCGAGGCCAGCGAGCTGCGCATGCCCTCGTGGCCCATGGCGATGCCGTCGGTGACGGTGATGGTGGTGAATTCGCGCGGGGTGCCGCCCCCCTTCTCGACCCCCATCTTCACCGCCTGCGCCTGCCGGTTCAGGGCGATGTTGCACGGCGCCGCCTCGTTCCAGCAGGTCGCGACGCCGACCCAGGGCTGGTGGATTTCTTCCTCGGAAATCCCCATCGCGTAGAAATAGGACCGGTGCGGCGCCCGCTCGGGGCCCTCGGTCACGTGGCGGCTGGGGAGTTTCGATTTGTCGAAACGGCGATTGGTCATGGCGGCTCCTCCGAAAACGGCTCGTCCCGGCATAATCTTCGCGAACCGAAGGGGCAAGGCGGTTTCGGCTTTGCATTCATTGCGCCGCAGGGCCTGCCGGCTTGTGCTTTCGTTCCCGGCCGTCCCGCCGCGGCGCGCCCGGCCGGCTCCGCAGCCGATCAAGATACCCCGCCCCGGCCCTCGCCGATTGCATTTCCCGGCCCCGGGGCTTATCTCCCTGCCCAAAGAACGCGCGCAAAAGGTCCGCCGAATGAACTGGATCTCCAACTACGTCCGCCCCAAGATCAACTCGCTGTTCTCGCGCCGCGAGGTGCCCGAGAACCTGTGGACCAAGTGCCCCGAATGCGGGACGATGCTGTTCCACCGCGAACTGGCGGAGAACCTCAACGTCTGCACCAGCTGCGATCACCACATGGCGATCACCCCGCGCGAGCGATTCAAGGCGTTGTTCGACGGCGGCATCTTCACCGAGGTCGAAGTGGCCGAACCGCTGCCCGATCCGCTGCATTTCCGCGACCAGAAACGCTATCCCGACCGGCTCAAGACGGCGCAGAAATCGACCGGCGAGAAGGGCGCGATGCTGGTCGCCGAGGGCGAGATGAACCGCACCCCGATCGTCGCGGCGGCGCAGGACTTCTCGTTCATGGGCGGCTCGATGGGGATGCAGGTGGGCAACGCCATCATCGCCGCGGCCGAGCGCGCGGTGACGCTGAAGCGGCCGCTGATCCTGTTCTCGGCCGCCGGCGGGGCGCGGATGCAGGAAGGCATCCTCAGCCTGATGCAGATGCCGCGCACCACCGTCGCAGTGCAGATGCTGAAAGAGGCCGGCCTGCCCTACATTGTCGTCCTCACCCATCCGACCACCGGCGGGGTGACGGCCTCCTACGCCATGCTGGGCGACGTCCAGATCGCCGAGCCCAACGCGCTGATCTGCTTCGCCGGGCCGCGGGTGATCGAGCAGACGATCCGCGAGAAACTGCCCGAGGGCTTCCAGCGCGCCGAATACCTGCTCGACCACGGCATGCTCGACCGGGTGACGCATCGCAAGGCACTCAAGGACGAGCTGACCACGATCACCCGGCTGTTGATGCGGCAGAGCCCGGCGGTGAAAGGCGACCTGCCGCCGCCGGCCCCGGAGGCCGAAGCCCCCGCGCCGGAAGCGGCGCCGGAGGCCAGGGAAAAGCCCGCCAAGGCGGCCGACAAGAAACCTGCCGGAAAGTCCAAGGCGTGAGCGACACCCTCGCATCGGACGTCATCCTCGACCGGATGATGGCGCTGCACCCGAAGATCATCGACCTGACGCTCGACCGTGTCTGGCGGCTGCTCGGGGCACTGGACAATCCCGAGACCCGGCTGCCGCCGGTGATCCACCTCGCCGGCACCAATGGCAAGGGCTCGACCCAGGCGATGATCCGCGCCGGGCTCGAGGCGGCGGGCAAGAAAGTCCACGCCTATACCTCGCCCCACCTCGCCCGCTTCCACGAACGCATCCGGCTGGCCGGAGAGCTGATTTCCGAGCCCGACCTCGCCCGCCTGCTCGACGAATGCGAGCGGGCCAATGACGGCGCCCCGATCACCTATTTCGAGATCACGACGGTTGCCGCCCTGCTCGCCTTCGCCCGCACCCCGGCCGATTACACCCTGCTGGAAACCGGCCTCGGCGGCCGGCTCGACGCGACCAATGTCGTCGACCGCCCGGCGCTGACGATCATCACCCCGGTCTCGATCGACCACCAGCAGTTCCTCGGCGAGACCCTGCAAGAGATCGCGGGCGAGAAGGCCGGCATCCTCAAGCGCGGCGTGCCCTGTGTCGTCGGCCCGCAGGAAGACGCGGCGCTCGAGGTGATCGAGGCCCGCGCCACCCGGCTCGGCGCGCCGCTGCTGGTCCACGGCCAGCACTGGCACGTGACCACCGAAAACGGCCGGCTGATCTTCCAGGACGAGACCGGCCTGCTCGACCTGCCGCTGCCCAACCTGCCCGGCCCGCACCAGGTCCAGAACGCCGGCGCCGCGCTCGCCGCCCTGCGTTACCTGGGTTGCGACGCGGCCGCCTGCGAGGCCGCCGTGACCCAGGCCTACTGGCCCGCCCGGATGCAGCGCCTGCGCCACGGCCCGCTGGTCGAGGCCGCGCCCGGGGCCGAGATCTGGCTCGACGGCGGTCACAACCCGGCCGGCGGCGAAGCCGTCGCCGCGACGCTGGCCGGCCTGCCCAAGCGCCCGACCTACCTGATCTGCGGCATGCTCAACACCAAGGACGTCACCGGCTACATGCGGCCGCTCGCGCCGCATGTAGCCCGGCTGACCGCCGTCTCGATCCCCGGCGAGCAGAATACCCTGCCGGCGGAAGCCACCCGCGCCGCCGCCGCCGCCGTCGGCATCGCCGCCGACACGGCCGAGAACGCCGCCGCCGCGCTGGCCGCCATTGCCAAGACCGAGCCGCAGGCCCGCGTCCTGATCTGCGGCTCGCTCTACCTCGCCGGCACCATCCTGCGCGAAAACGGCTGAACCGCCCTCCCCTTCTTCCTTGCGAAAATACTCTCGGGGGGTGCGGGCGGGGGTGCGGGAGGCAGACAGCCGCCCGCCGCTCCGCTACCCGCCCCAGTCCGCCGCCTGCATCTCGCGCAGCCGGCTCGCCGTGCGCTCGAATTCGAACGAACCTTCGCCTTCGACATAGAGCCGCTCGGGCTCTTCCGCCGCCGAGCAGATCAGCCGCACCCTGGCTTCGTAAAGCGCGTCGATCAGGGTCACGAAGCGCCGCGCCTCGTTGTAGTTCGCCGCCGACAGATGCGGGATGTCCTCGATGATCAGCACCCGGACAGCATCGGCGATAGCGAGGTAATCCGCCGGCCCCAGCGGCTGGCCGCAAAGCTCCCAGAACCGCATCCGGGCGACGCCGTTATGAGTCTGCGGCAGCTCGACCTCCCGGCCGTTGACCGTCAGCACCAGCGGCGCGCCGCTATCGCCGCCGGTGAGGTCGGCCCAGATATCCGAGATCGCGGCCGAGGCCGCCCTGTCCGCCGGCGTGAACCAGACCTGCGCCCCGGTCAGCCGGTGCTGGCGGTAATCGGTCTCGCTCTCCAGCTCGTGCACCGCCAGCCGCTGTTTCAGCATGTCGATGAAGGGCAGGAAGATGGCCCGGTTGAGCCCGTCCTTGTAGAGCTCGTCGGGGACCCGGTTCGAGGTCGTGACGACGACGACGCCGGCGGCGAACAGCTTGTCGAACAGCCGGCCGACGATCATCGCGTCGGCGATGTCGGTGATCTGCATCTCGTCGAAGCACAGCAGCCGGGTTTCCGCGATCACCTTCGCCGCCACCGGTTCCAGCGCGTCGGGCAACTCGCGCTTGCGGGCGGCGGCAAGGCCGGCCTGGACCTCCTGCATGAAGGCGTGGAAATGGACCCGGCGCTTGCGGCGGATCTCGGTCGCCTCCATGAACAGGTCCATCAGCATCGACTTGCCGCGCCCGACCCCGCCCCACAGGTAGAGCCCCCGCGGCGGTTCGGGCGGGCGCTGGAACAACCCGCGTAGCCCGCGCTTGCGGTCCGAGCTCTCCTCGAGCCAGCGCCGCACCTCCTCGAGCAGCGGCAGCACCGCGCGCTGCGCGGCATCGGCACGGAGCGCGCCGGAGGCGACGCGGGCATCGTAAAGGTCTGTCAGGCTCTGGCGCATGGGCCGTGATTAGACCGCCCGGCAGCCAAGGGAAACAGCTTTTCTCGCGCGCAAGAGCCGGTCAAGGGGCGCCTGCCCGCGCCATCCATCACGGCTGCTGAGGTTGCCGATCACGGATTCGCGATTGACGTGAGCGCCCGGGACGGCATCTTTCCTCCGGCGCACAGGAGACACCCCGATGACCGCTTCCCGCCCCGCCGCAGCCGCCCCGCTGATCACCCCGGTCCTGATCGGCGGCTGCATCGTGCTGATGCTCGGCTTCGCCATCCGCGCCAGCTTCGGCGTCTTCCAGATCCCGATCGCGCAGGAATACGGCTGGGCGCGGTCGGAATTCTCGATGGCGATCGCGATCCAGAACCTCGCCTGGGGCATCGGCCAGCCGCTGTTCGGCGCCTTCGCCGAGAAGTTCGGCGACCGCCGCGCCATCGTGCTCGGCGCGCTCACCTATGCCGCCGGGCTGATCCTGTCCTCCTTCGCCGTCACCCCGGGCGAACACCAGATCCTCGAGGTGCTGGTCGGCTTCGGCATCGCCGGCACCGGCTTCGGCGTCATCCTCGCCATCGTCGGCCGCGCCGCCGCGCCCGAGCATCGCAGCCTGGCGCTCGGCATCGCCACCGCCGCCGGCTCGGCCGGCCAGGTCTTCGGCGCGCCGACGGCCGAGGTGCTGCTGGGCTACTTCCCCTGGCAGACCGTGTTCCTGATCTTCGCCGCGGTGATCCTCGCCGCCCTGTTCGCGCTGCCGATGATGCGGGCGCCGGTGACGGCGACCAAGGCCGAGCTCGAGGAAAGCCTCGGCACCGTGCTGACCCGCGCCTTCCGCGACCCGACCTACACCCTCATCTTCCTCGGCTTCTTCTCCTGCGGCTACCAGCTCGCCTTCATCACCGCCCATTTCCCGGCCCTGGTGACCGAGATGTGTGGCGCCGTCGCCCCCAACGGCATGCTGGCCTCGCTCGGGATCGAGACGACCTCGGCCCTCGGCGCCGTCTCGATCGCGGTCATTGGCCTCGCCAATATCGTCGGCACCGTCACCGCCGGCTGGCTCGGCGCCCGGTTCTCGCGCAAGTACCTGCTGGCCGGCATCTACCTGCTGCGCACGCTGATCTCGGCCGCCTTCATCCTGACCCCGATCACGCCGGCCACGGTACTCCTGTTCTCGCTAAGCATGGGCGCGCTGTGGCTGGCGACGGTGCCGCTGACCTCGGGCCTCGTCGCCCATATCTACGGGCTGCGCTACATGGGCACGCTGTACGGCTTCGTCTTCCTGTCGCACCAGATCGGCAGCTTCTTCGGCGTCTGGCTCGGCGGCGCGATGTACGACCTCTACGGCAGCTATACCGGCGTCTGGTGGGTCGGCGTCGGCATCGGCGCCTTCAGCGCGCTGGTCCACCTGCCGGTGCGTGAAACCCCGATGGAGCTGCGCGTGCCGGCCTGAGAACTGCGCCTCCTGCATCTTCTTCTTTGCGAAAATACTCCACGGGGGTCCGGGGGTGTGAAACCCCCGGCGCTCTCCGCCCGCAGGCTCACCCCTCCCGCAACACGTCCGAGATCGCCGCCATCACCTCGCGCGGGTGGGTATAGGGCAACCCGTGGCCCGCCCCCGGCACCGTCACCTGCCGCGCGCTGCGGTTGAGCTGCGCCATCCGGCCCAGCGCCGCCAGCGGGATGATCGGGTCTTCCTCGCCCCAGATCGCCAGCACCGGCAGCTTCGTCCGGCCCAGTTGCCGGTGCACCGCCTCCAAGTCCTCGGTCAGCATGTGGCGCTGGCTCGACAGCACGGCGGGCAGGGTGCCGCGATAGCCCATCTCGCCGCGCATGCGCTGGACGATGTCGGGCACCGCCGAACTCACCGGCCCGGCGGGCCCCACGACGCGGCGATGGACCCCGGCGCCGAAAAGCCGGATCAGCCCGTCGCCCAGCACCGGCACCCGTTCGCAGAACTCCAGGAACCGGCCGAGGCGGTGGCCCAGCCCGGCCGGGGCGAGCAGCACCAGGCGGTCGACGGTCTCGGGATATTCGGCGGCAAAGGCGGTGGCGATCGCCCCGCCCATCGAATAGCCCATCAGGGTGATGCCGCCCGTCACCTCCTGATCGTCCAGCAGCTCGCGCAGCTGGCGCAGGAAGAAGGCGCTGTCCTGAACCCCGCCGGGCCGGTCGGAGAGGCCGCGGCCGTAAAGATCGTAGGTCAGCACCCGGAAGCCGAGATGGGCCAGCGCCCTGGCGATCGGCAGCCAGACATAGCTCGGCGTCGTCAGCCCGTGGACGCAGACGACGACGGGGCCGCGCGCCGGGCCGTGCCAGCGGTAGTAGGTCAGCCCGTCGCTGAGCTCGGCGAAATCGCCCTCGGCCAGCCGCCGCCCGCGCGCGTCGATCTCGGGCCGCAGCCGTTCGGCCAGCCAGGGCGCGGCGAGGATCAGCAGCAGGGCAAGGCCGAGGGCGGTCCAGATCATTTCCTGCGGGCAGCCTCGAGGATATATCGCGCGGTCATCAGGTCGAGATGGGCGCCGCCGCCGTTCTTGCTCAGGGTGATCTCGTCGGCATCGCGGCGGGCGAACTTGCCGCGCTCGATGTCGTAGAAATCGGCCAGCACCTCGGTGCGGTCGATCACGCCTTCCTCGATCGGGATCTTCAGCTCGCCGATATGGCCCATGGTCGTCGCCCGCGAATCGACGAAGATGCGGGCGCGCTGCAGCGTCTTGTCGTCGACCTCGCGCATCTCGGGCGTGTAGGCGCCGATCAGGTCGAGATGGGTGCCCTTCTTGATCCACGAGCCATGGATGATCGGCGCGGTCGACATCGTCGCCGTGCAGATCACGTCGGCCGAGCGCACCGCCCCTTCGAGATCGCGCACCGAGCTGACGCCGGGGATCTCGGCGGCCATCTCGGCCGCTTTCGAGAAGGTCCGGTTCCAGAGCAGGAACTGCGCCGCTGGGAAGGCCGAGCGATAGGCCTCGATCATCGAGCGGGCGACGGCGCCGGCGCCGACGATGAGGAAGAAACGGCTGTCGGGCCGGGCCAGCAGCTTGGCCGCCAGCAGGCTGTCGCCGGCCGTCTTCCACTTGGTCACGAGGTGGAAATCGACCAGCGCCTCGAGCTCGCCCGAGGTGTCGCTGAACAGGCTGACCGAACCGTTGACCGAGGGCAGGCCGAGCCCGGCATTGGCGGGAAAGATCGTCGCCGACTTCACCGCCAGCCCCATGCCGTCGATCCAGGCCGCGCGCGACAAGAGCTTGTCGCCCCCCCGGGTCAGCAGCGTGTCCTCGACCTGCGCCGGCGGCAGCTTGTGCCCCGCCAGCAGCGCCTCGGTCAGCCCGTCCCAGCTCAGCCGCTTCTCGGCTTCCGGCCCGATGATCTCGATGGTCATGGCAATGGTCCTTCCTTCTCGTCGAGCAGGCCCTCGTCCACCAGGCGCGCCGCCCAGCCCTCGGGGCCCTCGAACAGATGTGTGCGCCAGCCGCGCGCGGCCGCTGCCTCGATATTCTCGGCCCTGTCGTCGGTGAACAAGAGCCGATCCGGCGCGATGCCGCAATCTTGCTCGACCATGACATAGATTTCCGGCGCCGGCTTGATCACACCCATGTGACCCGAGATGTAGCGCCGATCGAACTCGCCCAGGAAATCGTGGTGCGCCTCGGCGAGGTCGAAAGTGCCGATGCCGAAATTGGTCAGGGCGAAGACCGGCATGCCGCGCGCCCGCAGCGCCCGCAGCAGCGCCACCGAACGCTCGATCACCGGCTGGGCGAGCTCGAGCCAGTTGTCGTGCCACATCCGGATCTCGGCGGCGAATTCGGGAACGGCCATGGCGGTCTCGTAGACCGTGTCGCGGAAATCGGCGCCGCAGTCGATCCGGCCGTTCATCGCGTACAGGTCAACCGTCTCGAACATCGCCCGGCGGCGGTCCTCGCCCACGACACGGTCGTAATAGCGTTCGGGCTGCCATTCGATCAGCACGTTGCCGATGTCGAAGATCACCGCCTCGGGTCTGGACATGGGGAACCCTTTCTACTGCTCTTTCAACGCCGCCCGCACCTCGCGCTCCAGCGCGTCGAGCAAGCGGCTGCGGTCGGCCTTGGAAAACGGCCGCCCGCCCCCCTGCCGGAACGGGTCGGCGGCGCGCAGGTCGGCCATCAGGTCGCGGGTCGCCAGGATCGTGCCGATATTGGCCGGGGTGAAGACCTCGCCGTTATGCTTCAGCGCCCGTGCCCCGGCCTCGATGCATTTCGCCGCCAGCGGGATGTCGCCGGTGATCACCACGTCGCCCTTGCCGACACGTTCGGCGATCCACTTGTCGGCCTCGTCCGGGCCGTCGGGGACGAAGACCATCTCGACCAGCGGATTGGCCGAGGGCCGCAGCCCGCCATTCGAAACCATCTTCAGCGCCAGCCTGTGCCGCGTCGCCACCCGCTCGGCCTCGGCCTTCACCGGACAGGCATCGGCATCGACGTAGAGGGTGGTCATTGCCGCGCTTCAGCCGTAGAGCGCGTCGGCATGGAAGGCCACATGCTCTTCCATGAAGCTCGCGACGAAGAAATAGCTGTGGTCATAGCCCTTCTGCATCCGTAACTGCGCCGGCTGGCGCCGGGTCGCGATGGCCGAGATCAGCGCCTCGGGCTGCAGCAGGTCGATGAACTGGTCCGAGCTGCCCTGGTCGATCAGCATCGGCCCGTCGAAGCCGCGCTCCTTGACCAGCAGCGTCGCGTCATGCGCCGCCCAGGCGGCCTCGTCCTCGCCGAGATAGGCCGAGAGCTGCTTGCGGCCCCAGTCCGAGGCGGTCGGATGGGCGATCGGCGCGAAGGCCGAGACCGAGCGGTAGCGGCCCGGATAGCTCATCGCCAGCGTCAGCGCGCCGTGGCCGCCCATCGAATGGCCGGTGATCGCCTGCCGCTCCTCGTCCAGCTCGAAACCGTGGAACAGCACTCGCGGCAGCTCCTCGGCGACATAGTCCCACATCCGGAAATGCGACGCCCACGGCGCCTGCGTCGCGTTGACGTAGAAGCCGGCGCCCTGGCCGAGATCGTAGGCGGGATCGTCCGCCACGCCCTCGCCCCGCGGCGAGGTGTCGGGGAAGACCAGCGCGATGCCATGTTCGGCCGCCCAGGCCTGGGCGCCGGCCTTGGTCATCGCGTTCTCATGGGTGCAGGTCAGACCCGACAGGTACCACAGCAGCGGCACCGGCCCGTCCTCGGCCTCCCGGGGCAGGAACAGCCCGAAGGTCATGTCGCAGCCGCAGGCCTCCGAGGCGTGGGAATAGACCCCCTGCACGCCGCCGAAGGCCCGGTTTTCCGAAATCGTCTTCATCTTGCTCTCCTATTGTCCCGTCACCCAGGCGATCACCGCCGGCACGGTCAGGATGCTGACCACCGTCGAGATCAGGATCGAGGCCGAGACGCGCTGCGGCGCCACGCCGTAATGCTGGGCCAGAATATAGACGTTGCCGGCGACCGGAAGCGAGGCCGCGGCGATCATCACGCTGGCGGCGAAGGGCTCGACCGGGAAGATCAGCAGCGCGGCGATGGCCACCGCGCCGGGATGCATCACCAGCTTACAGAAGGACAGCCAGCCCGCCACCTCGATCCGCTCGGCCGATTTCGAGGCCAGCGAGGCGCCGATGGCGAACAGCGCCCCGGGCGTCGCCGCGCCGCCCAAGAGCCCCATGAAGTCATTCACCGGCCCCGGCACCGGCAGCCGCGTCGCCGACCAGATCAGCCCGGCGCCCATCGACACGATCATCGGGTTCTTCAGCAGCCCGATGCCCAGCACCTTGAGGATGCCGAAGGTCACCCGCCCGGTCCGCGCCGCGGTGATCAGCAAGGTGATCAGGCTGGAAAACACGATCAGGTCAACCGACAGCACCATCAGCACCGGCCCCGCCGCCGCCTTGCCCAGAAGCGCCGTCAGCATCGGCACGCCAAGGAAGCCGGTATTGCCGATCACCGCGCATTGCGCCTCGACCGCCGCCTCGGCCATCGACAGCTTGCGCGCGAACGCGACCGCGGTGGCCAGCAGGTAGACCGTGACACAGCCCGACAGGTAGGCGAGCGCGAAGGGCGTGCTGTAGATCTCGGACAGCGACAGGTTCGAGGCGAAGCGGAACAGCATCGCCGACAGCGCGAAGTAGAAGACGAACTTGGTCAGGTAGGCCGTTGCCTCTTCGCTGAAGAACCGCGTCCGCCCGGCCCAGTAGCCCAGGCCGATGAGGGCGAAGAACGGCAGCGTGCGCAGAAGAATGTCGATCATGTCGGCGCGCCTGCCCTTTCATCTTCACGGAAGTATCCTCGCCGAAGGCAAGAAAGTTCAGGTCCGGCCGGAAGATGCAAGACCCGCCGGCCGGATATTTTCGCAACGCCGAGAACTCAGGCGTCCCGCGCCTTCATCACCGTCAGAATCTCGGCCAGCGGCTTCTTGATCTTGGCCACCGCCGGCACCGTCGCATCCGCGGCGGGATAGCCCACCGGAAGGATCATCACCGCCTTCTCCTCGGCAGGGCGGCCGCAGAGCTCGGGCAGGAATTTCATCGGATTCGGGGTGTGTTCGAGACAGACCAGCCCGGCATGGTGAATGGCGGCGATCAGCATCCCCGTGGCGATGCCGACGCTTTCGGGCACGTAGTAATTCTTGTAGCGCTCGCCTTCCTGCGTCACCCCCCAGCGTTGGGCGAAGACGACGATCAGCCAGGGCGCGACGTCGAGATGCGGCTTGTCGGCACCGGTGCCGATCGGTTCGAGCGCCTTGAGCCACTCGTCGCCCGCCCCGCCGGAATAGAAGGCGCGCTCCTCCTCCTCGGCGGCGGCCCGGATCCGCGCCTTGATCGCCGGGTCCGAGATCGCGACGAAATGCCAGGGCTGGTGATTGGCGCCGGAAGGCGCGGTGCCCGCCGCCTCGATACAGGCGGCGATCACCTCTTCCGCCACCGGCGCGTCACTGAACTGGCGCACCGAGTGGCGCTTCTTCATGTAGTCGCGGAAGGCCCGCACCGCCGCCAGCGACTCCGCGGGCGGCATCTGCACCCGATCCGGCAGCGACAGCGGCCGGTATTCCACGTCATCCTTCGAATACATCGATCCTCCCTCTTCCGGGGGATCAACCGCCGCCGATCAGCGCCCCCGCGGCGAAGACCAGAGCACCGCCGACCACGACTTGCAAGGCCGCGCGGAAAAACGGCGTCTCCATGAACTTGTTCTGGATCCAGGCGATGGCCCAGAGCTCGATGAACACCACCGCCATGGCGATGAAGGTCGCGGTCCAGAATTCGGGGATCAGGTAGGGCAGCGCGTGGCCGAGGCCGCCGACCATGGTCATCACGCCCGAGGCGATGCCGCGCTTGATCGGCGAGCCGCGGCCCGAGATGACGCCGTCGTCATGCGCCGCCTCGGTGAAGCCCATCGAGATGCCGGCGCCGACCGAGGCGGCGAGGCCGACGAGGAAGGTCGTCCAGGTGTTGTGGGTGGCGAAGGCGGTGGCGAAGATCGGCGCCAGGGTCGAGACCGAGCCGTCCATCAGCCCGGCCAGACCCGGCTGGACCCAGGTCAGGATGAACTGGCGATGGGCGGCGCGGTCTTCCTCCTCGCGCGCGTTCTCGTCGAGATGTCTCTCGCCCAGTTCCTCGGCATGGGCGGTATGCCCCGCCTCGGCCGCGGCCAGGTCGCCGAGCAGCTTGCGCGTCGCGGCGTCCTGGGTCTGGGCGGCGGCGCGCTTGTAGAAGGCCTCGGCCTGGCGCTCCATTTCGGCCGCCTCGTCGCGGATCGTGTCGAGCCCGAGGTTTTCCACCAGCCAGACCGGCCGGCGGGCGTAGAAGCCGGCGACATGCTCGCGCCGCAGCAGCGGGATCACCTCGCCGAAGCGTTCGCGGTGCAGCTCGATCAGCCGGCGGCGATGCTCGTCCTCTTCCTTGGCCATGCCGTCGAAGACCTTGGCCGAGACGGCGTAATCCTTGCGCAGCCGCTCGGCATACATGCGGTAGATCTGCGCGTCGTCCTCTTCGGACGAGATCGCCAGCGCCAGGATCTCCTGCTCGCTGAGGTCGGAAAATCGGCGGCGGCTACTGACACCGGGGATCATCGCGGGGGCTCCTTGTTTAGAATGGTTCCAAACTACCAGCCCCTCCGCCAGATGCAAGACGCCGCGCCGCGCCACGGCGCCTCATTGTCGTCAGGTGACGTCCTCTGCTTGCCCGAACTGAACCGTCCAGTCTATGCTGGGTCAGCAGGGGAGGACGCAATGGCCGCGACGGCGGAAAAAGTCAAACGGGGGCGCAAGTTCGCCCAGGTTCTCGAAGGCGCGCGGCAGGTCTTCCTGCGCGACGGCTACGAGGGCGCCAATGTCGACGAGATCGCCCGCGAGGCCGGCGTCTCGAAGGCGACGCTCTACAACTACTTCCCCGACAAGCGGCTGTTGTTCCTCGAGGTCGCCAAGGCCGAATGCCAGCGCCAGGCCGACGAGGCGGTCGAGTTCGACGACGGCTCGGCCCCGCCCGACCGGGTGCTGTTCGCGGCGGGGCGGCGGATCGCCGATTTCGTCGTCTCGGATTTCGGCCAGGGCGTGTTCCGCATCTGCGTCGCCGAAAGCGACCGCTTCCCCGAGATCGGCCAGGAATTCTACCGCTCGGGTCCCGGCCTGGTGCGCCGGCGGCTGGCCGATTACCTGCGCGAGGCGGTGGCGCGCGGCGACCTGGAGATCGACGATATCGACCTCGCCGCCGACCAGTTCGCCGAGCTCTGCAAGGCCGACATCCAGACCCGGCGGGTCTTCCGCCTGCCCGGCTGCCGCAGCGGCGAAACGCTCGACCGTATCGTCCGCGGCGCCGTCGAGATGTTCATGGCGCGCTACGGGGTGAAGAAGGGCCAGACCAAGGCGTGACGTCTCAGGTCACGTCGCGCACTTCCCAGTGGTTGCCGGTGGTCTTGCGCAACTCGAACCGCTCGGTCTTGCGGATCAGGTCGGAGAGCTTGGCGCTGCCATAGCTGCGGGTGTCGAAATCCGGGTTGGCCTGGCTGATGAACTGGCCGATCTCGCCCAGCGAATACCATTCCTCGTCGCCGCCGATCGCCCGCATCGCCGCCACGATCAGCGGAATCGCGTTGCGGATCGGCTCCTTCTTCGGCGCCCCACCCGCCCGCGTCTTGCCGGCGCTTTCCGCCGCCCCGGCCGGCGCCGGTTCCTCGCCGCCGAGGTTCTCGACATAGATGAACCGCTTGCAGGCCATGCGGAAGGCCTCGGGCGTCTTCTTCTCGCCGATGCCGTAGACGGTCAGGCCCTGTTCGCGGATCCGCGCCGCCAGCCGGGTGAAATCGCTGTCCGACGACACCAGCACGAAGCCGTCGAACAGCCCCGAATGCAGGAAGTCCATCGCCGCGATCACCAGCCCGATGTCGGAGGCGTTCTTGCCCTTGGTATTGGCGAATTGCTGATCGGCGACAAGGCCCAGCGCGGCGACCTTCTCGGCCCATTTGTTCAGCCGGGTCGCCGACCAGTCGCCGTAGATACGGCGCACCGAGGCCTCGCCAAGGCTGGCGATCTCCTCGAAGATCGCCTCGGCATATTGGGCCGGGACGTTGTCGGCGTCGATCAGGACGCAAAGGCGGGGGGCGCGATCTTCGGCCATGGGGCTCCTTTAGCTTGTCTAGAGCGTCTTATACATCACCAGCGCGTCGACATAACCCTGCTCGGGATGATGGAAAGCCCCGCGCAGCCGGCCGGCGACCTCGAAGCCGTAGGATTTCCAGATCGAGACGGCGCGGTGATTGGTGGCGACGACGAAGTTGAACTGCATCGCCCGGAAGCCGCGCGACCGGGCGGTTTTCAACCCGTGTTCCAGCATTTTGCGGGCGACGCCGCGGCCACGGGCCGCGGGCGCGGTGACGAAGCCGCAATTGGCGACATGGGCCCCGCCCCCCTTCTGGTTCGGCGTCAGGTAATAGGTGCCCAGCGCCTCGCCGTCCTCCTCGGCGACGAAGACCGAATGCGGCGCCCCGAACCAGTAGCCCAGCGCCGCCTCGCGCGAGATGTCCCGGTCGATGCAATAGGTATCGCCGGCGCGGAAGACCGGTTCGAGCATGGCCCAGACCGTATCGGCGTCTTCTGTGAGAGTGGCGGGGCGGAGGGTGATCATGCGCGCGATCCTCGGCAAGTCTTCATGCCGGGCATCTTCCGCCAAGAACCGGGGAGGTTCAACTCGCAGCGCCCGTCCTGAATCACTTCTGCGGGATCGCGGGCCGGCCTACTTGGTCGCCGGGCAGGGCGCTGTGCCCTTGAGCTGGTCGGCGATGGTGTTGGCCAAGTTCATGTCGGGCATGGCCAGCCGGATCGTGCCGCCGGGGATCTTGCCGCGCAGCACCGGTGCGGTGATCTCCTTGCCGCAGACCGTGACATGGACCACGTCGCCGACATGGGCGGCGGTGAAGGCGGCGAACTCCCTGGTCGGCGCCGCGGCCATCTTGATGAAGACCTCGGGCGCCCGGCCCTCGGTGCGCAGCACCACCTGCATCTCGGCGGGGGCGAGCGCCATCCGCGCGCCCCCGGCCTGCATTTCCAGAACGGCGGCCGGCCCAGCGAGGGCTGGACCGGCGATCAGCGCCGCAACGAAGGCAAGCCGCCTCAATAGACGACGACCGAGCGGATCGACTCGCCGGCATGCATCAGGTCGAAGCCCTTGTTGATCTCGTCCAGCTTCAGCGTGTGGGTGATCATCGGGTCGATCTCGATCTTGCCGTCCATGTACCAGTCGACGATCTGCGGCACATCGGTCCGGCCGCGGGCGCCGCCGAAGGCCGTGCCCTTCCAGACCCTTCCGGTCACCAGCTGGAACGGCCGCGTCTGGATCTCGGCCCCCGAGGGTGCGACGCCGATGATGATCGACTGGCCCCAGCCGCGATGGGTGCATTCCAGCGCATCGCGCATCACCTTGACGTTGCCGGTGCAGTCGAAGCTGTAATCGGCGCCGCCGATCTGGTCGAACGGGGTTTTCGTCAGGTTGACAAGGTAGGGCACCAGGTCTTCGCCGATCTCGGTCGGGTTGACGAAATGGGTCATGCCGAAATGCTCGGCCATTGCCTTCTTGCCGTTGTTGAGGTCGACGCCGATGATCATGTCGGCGCCGGCCAGACGCAGGCCCTGGATCACGTTCAGGCCGATGCCGCCGAGACCGAAGACCACCGCCTTGGCGCCGATCTCGACTTTCGCCGTGTTGATGACGGCGCCGATGCCGGTGGTGACGCCGCAGCCGATATAGCAGATCTTGTCGAAGGGCGCGTCCTCGCGCACCTTGGCGACGGCGATCTCGGGCAGCACGGTGTAGTTCGAGAAGGTCGAACAGCCCATGTAATGCAGGATCGGATCGCCATCGAGCGTGGTGAAGCGGCTGGTGCCGTCAGGCATCAGGCCCTGGCCCTGGGTCGAGCGGATCGCGGTGCAGAGGTTGGTCTTCTGGCTCAGGCAGCTCGGGCACTCGCGGCACTCGGGCGTGTAGAGCGGGATCACGTGGTCGCCCGGCTTGACGCTGGTCACACCGGCGCCGACCTCGACCACCACGCCGGCGCCCTCATGGCCGAGGATCGCCGGGAACAGCCCTTCCGGGTCGGCGCCCGAGAGGGTGAATTCGTCGGTATGGCAGATGCCGGTGGCCTTGATCTCGACCATCACCTCGCCCGGTTTCGGGCCGTCGAGGTTCACCTCCATGATTTCCAGCGGTTTTCCGGCCTCAACGGCCACGGCGGCACGGGTGCGCATGCGATCTCTCCAAGCAAAAGAAGTCGCGGTCACCCTGTGCGAAACCGCCGGTATTTTCAACTCCACACCGACCGGGGCTTGCATGATCGCGACACCGGGCCGAAACTGGCGCCGAAGTCCGAAAGGGAGTGCGGAATGCACCGTTTGCTGATCCTCGGGATGGTTGCGCTGGCCGGCTGTGGCGGCGCCACCGTGGCCCGCAACGAAACCGGGGCCGAGGCGGTGCCGGCGAGCCCGGCCAGCTGCGGCGCCGGCCAGTTCCAGGACATGATCGGCAAGCACGAGGCCAACCTGCAGGTGATGACCCTGCCGCCGATGGTGCGGATCTACCAACAGGGCTCGCCGCTACGCGAGGCGCCCGATCCGGAGCGGCTGAACTTCGTCTTCGATAACCAGCGGATCATCCGGGCGGTGAATTGCGGGTAAGGCGGGCGGATACGCCGCAGCATCGCCGGTTCAGGGAAACCGCGAGATCATCTTCACCACTGCCATGAACAGCCTGGCCTGCTTCGAGCCCTGTATCTGAGGTCGCGCATCGAGCTAATGGCGCGGAACGCGCCTGCCATGGGGCGGGCGGACACGTGCCCGGCGTGAACGCCGGGCGGGGCGCTTGATCAGGGATGCACCTGCCAGAAGACGCAGGCGGACCATGGGACCTTCACCTCAGGCCACTCGCGCCGCTCAGACGGTCACCGCCCCGATCCCGCCCAGCACCATGTCGGTGACCAGGTCGGCATAATCCTCGCGGCTGATGCCGCGGCCCGGCCGGTGCCAGGTGTAGAACCAGTTGACCATGCCGAACACCGTCATGGTGACGGGCCACAGCCTCTCCGATCCGTCCAGTTCCGGGCGCATCGCCGCCAGCGCCCCGGACATCACCGTCACCAGCCGGCGCTGCAGCGCGATCAGCGGCGCCTGGCGCTCGGCCGGCAGGGTGCCCAGCGCGTCGAGCTGCAGCTTGTGCTCGGCATCGGCGTCGCGATAGGCCAGCAGGATCGCCCGGATCAGCGCCCGCAACCGCGCCTCGGGCGCGTCGCCGACATGGGCCGCCGCCGCGTCCTCGACCTCGGCGACCAGGGTCGAGAGATGCGCCTCGAGAATGTCGAAGAGCAGCGCCTCCTTGCTGTCGTGGTAATGGTAGATCAGCGCCTTCGATACGCCGCAGGCCTTGGCCGCGCCGGACATCGAGGCGCGGTCGAAGCCATGCGCGGCGAAATAGGCCGCCGCCCCCTTGCGGATCGCGGCGCGCTTCTCGTCATGGTCGCGGGCAACTCCTCTCGCCATGTCTAAGCCTTCGGCCGGTTGTCGACGATGCGCACGGCCTTGCCCTGGCTGCGCGCCACGCCGCCGGGATCGGTGATCTTGACCGCCACCGTCACCCCGACGCGCTGCTTGACCCGGTGCTGCAGCGTCGCGGCGGCGTGGGTGCGGGCGGCGGGGTCGGAATAGCCCTCGACCGCCTCGACATGGACCGTCATCGCGTCCATCCGGCCCTCGCGCGTCAGCTCGAGCTGGAAATGCGGCGCCAGTTCCGGCACCGCCATCAGCTGTTCCTCGATCTGGGTCGGGAAGATGTTGACGCCGCGCAGGATAATCATGTCGTCGGTGCGGCCGGTGATCTTCTCCATCCGCCGCATCGACCGGGCCGTGCCCGGCAGCAGCCGGGTCAGGTCGCGGGTGCGGTAGCGGATGATCGGCAGCGCCTCCTTGGTCAGCGAGGTGAAGACCAGCTCGCCGTCCGAGCCGTCGGGCAGCACCTCGCCCGTCACCGGGTCGATGATCTCGGGGTAGAAATGATCCTCCCAGATATGCAGCCCGTCCTTGGTCTCGACGCATTCGTTGGCGACGCCCGGGCCCATCACCTCAGACAGGCCGTAGATATCGACCGCATGCATATCGAACGCCTGTTCGATTTCCGACCGCATCGCGTTGGTCCAGGGCTCGGCGCCGAAGACGCCGACCTGCAGCACGCTGTCGCGCGGGTCGCGGCCCTGGGCGCGGTATTCGTCGAGGATCGACAGCATGTAGGAGGGCGTCACCATGATCGTCGTGGCCCCGAAATCCTCGATCAGCTGGACCTGGCGCGGGGTCATCCCGCCCGAGACCGGCACCACCGTCGCGCCCAGCTTCTCGGCCCCATAATGGGCGCCCAGCCCGCCGGTGAACAGCCCGTAGCCATAGGCGACATGGACGACGTCGCCCGGCCGGGTGCCGCTGGCGCGGAGCGAGCGGGCGACCATGGTCGCCCAGGTGTCGATGTCCTTCAGGGTATAGCCGACCACCGTCGGCTGGCCCGTGGTGCCCGAGGAGGCGTGCAGCCGCGCCACCTTCTGCCGCGGCACGGCGAACATGCCGTAGGGGTAGTGGTCGCGCAGGTCCTGCTTGACGGTGAAGGGGAATCTGGAGAGGTCCGAAAGTTGCTTGAGGTCGTCGGGATGGACCCCGGCGGCGTCGAACTTCTGCTTGTAGAACGGCACGTTGTCATAGGCATGGCGGAGCGACCACTTCATCCGCTCCAGCTGCAACGCCGCGATCTCATCGCGCGAGGCGATCTCGATCGGATCGAGATCCTCGCGCCGCGGTGTCAGATCCTTCATGGCCCCCTCCTCCCCTCAGACCGGTTTCAGGCCTTCTCGAGCATCAGCGCGATGCCCTGGCCGACGCCGATGCACATGGTGCAGAGCGCCCGGCCGGCATCGCGATGCCCCATCTCGATCGCCGCCGTCAACGCCAGCCGCGCACCCGACATGCCCAGCGGATGGCCCAGCGCGATGGCGCCGCCATTCGGGTTCACATGCTCGGCGTCGTCCGGCAGACCGAGCCGGCGCATCACCGCCAGGCCCTGCGCCGCGAAAGCCTCGTTCAGCTCGACGATATCAATATCACCGATACCGAGGCCCATGCGGTCAAGAAGTTTCTCGCTCGCCGGGGCCGGGCCGATGCCCATGATCCGCGGCGGCACCCCCGCCGTCGCCATGCCGGTGATCCGCGCCTTGGGGGTCAGGCCGTATCTTTCGACCGCCGCTTCCGAGGCGACGATCAGCGCCGCCGCGCCGTCATTGACGCCGCTGGCATTGCCCGCCGTGACGCAGCCGTTGTCGCGGAACGGGGTGTGCAGCGCGGCCAGTTTCTCCAACGTGGTCTGGCGCGGATGCTCGTCGGTGTCGACGACGCGCGGGTCGCCCTTGCGCTGCGGGATCGTCACCGGCGCGATCTCTTCCGCCATCCGGCCCGAGGCGATGGCCGCCGCCGCGCGCTCTTGCGAGCGCAGGGCGAAGGCGTCCTGGTCGGCGCGGCCGACGTTGAACTCCTCGGCCACGTTCTCGGCCGTCTCGGGCATCGAGTCGATGCCGTATTGCGCCTTGATCAGCTTGTTGACGAAGCGCCAGCCGATGGTCGTGTCGTAGATCTCGGCCTTGCGCGAGAAGGCGGCGTCGGCCTTGGGCATCACCAGCGGCGCCCGGCTCATGCTCTCGACCCCGCCGGCCAGCACCACCTCGGCCTCGCCCGTGCGCACCGCGCGCGCGGCCAGACCGACCGAGTCCAGCCCCGAGCCGCAGAGCCGGTTGACCGTCGCCGCCGGCACCGTGTCGGGCAGCCCGGCCAGCAGCACCGCCATCCGGGCGACGTTGCGGTTGTCCTCGCCGGCCTGGTTGGCGCAGCCGGCATAGAAATCGTCGATCGCCTCGCCCGGCAGGCCCGGAGCCTTCTCCATCACCTCGCGGACCACATGGGCCAGCATGTCGTCGGGCCGCACCGCCGCCAGCGCACCGCCGTAGCGGCCGATCGGGGTCCGCAGGGCTTCGCAAAGAAAGGCCTGTCTCATGCGCTCTCCGCCTCCTCGAAATGCTGTCCCTTGACCTGGCGCGAGGCACCACGGAACAGCGCCACCTGGCGCCCGTCGGCCCCGGTGACCGTGACGTCATAGATGCCCGAGCGCCCGCTGCGGCTGACCTCGACCGCCGTCGCCACCAGCGTTTCGCCGGGCTGACCCGGCGACAGGTAGCTGATCGAGTTGTGCTGCGCCACCACCAGCTGGTTGTAGCTGTTGCAGGCGAAGGCGAAGGCGCTGTCGGCAAGGGTGAAGATGAAGCCGCCATGGCAGATGCCGTGGCCGTTCAGGTGATGTTTCGCCACCACCATCGAGGTGACCGCCCGGCCCGGACCGACCTCGTCCAGCGTCATGCCAAGCCATTTCGAGGCGGCATCATCGGCCCACATCGCATCGGCGCTGCGGCGCGCCCGTTCCTCCGGTGTCATGCGGCTCCTCCCGACTGATTCGGCGATGCTGCACAAAACCGACCGGACGGTCAATAGTTCCCGTCCATGGACCCGGAACAAGGAAAGCCCCTGCCGATACGACAGGGGCGTCCTCGTTCCGCGGGAGGCTCCGGTGCCGCGGCGTGCTTGGGGGCTATGTAACACCTCGGCACCGGAATAGCGTCTCCCGCTACGAGGCCAGAATGGCGGCCAATCCGGGCGGCAACGCGATCCCGCCGCGACGGTTCGAAGGTGATTTTGCGGCGCGATGGGGAGATTCTGCGGCGCAATTCGGGCCGGAAACCCGGCCCGCGCTTGATTTGCGCGCCCGGCGGGCGCAATCTGGGGGCCATGACGGTGCAGCCCCCGACCCCCTTCCCGAACGCGCAACGACCCGTCGAGCAGGTCAGTTTCGACCGCCGCGAACTCGGTCTGATCCTCGGGCTCTACGGTCGGATGGTCGCAGCGGGCGAATGGCGCGACTACGGCATCTCCTGCCTGCGCGAGGCCGCCGTCTTCTCGATCTTCCGCCGCACCGCCGAACACCCGCTCTACCGCATCGAAAAGCGTCCCAGGCTGCGCAACCGCCAGGGCATGTATTCGGTGGTCGGCATGGACGGCCAAATCCTGCGCCGCGGGCACGAGCTGAAGACCGTCCTGCGGGTGCTTGAGCGCAAGCTGATCCGGCCGATCGACTGAGGCGGCAAGGCCGGGGGCCAGCCCCCGGACCCCCGGAGTATTTCCGCAAAGAAGAAATGGGCAGAGAGGCCCCTCCCATTTCATCTTCATCAAAATATCCCCCGCGGAGCGTCCCGTACCGGCCACCGGCGCGGCGCCGGGATCAGGGCGCCGCCGCCAACACCCGCTTGCGCGCCGTCACCGGGCCTTCGCCCTGGGCCGCGATCCGGTCGATGGCGGCCTGCAGCCCCTCGAAGGCCACCGCCATGTCATGGCCGTTGGCGTGGAGGATGCGGTCGGGGCCGGCGACCAGCGCAACATGGCCCTTCCAGAACAGCAGGTCGCCCCGGCGCAGCTCTTCGCCGGCATCGAGGGGGCGGCCGAAATCCTCCTCCTGCAGGTCGCTGTCGGCGGGACAGGGAATGCCGCAGGCGAGGAAGGCGGCCTGGACGAGGCCGGAGCAGTCGATCCCCTGCCGCGTGTCTCCGCCCCAGAGATAGGGCGTGCCGAGGAAACTCTCGGCCACCCGCACCGGGTCGGTGGCGCGGGCGCTCAGCGGGCTGATGTGGGGGGCATAGACGAAGCCGCCGCTGTCGGTCTCGGCGAACTTGCCGTGTTCGGCGACGATGGTCAGCCGCGATCCCAGCGACAGCGGCGCCAGCTCGCGCTGCTTGATGTCGGGCGCGGGGTAGAGATGGCTGGCGGGGGCGTGGAGCCAGTGGCTGGCATGGCCGTCCGGGCCCAGCGCGCCGGTGGCGACATAGCCGACATAGCCGTCGCGCTCGGCCCGCAGGTAAGCATGGCCATCGACCGCGTCCAGCACCAGCACCCGCTCGCCGAACAGCAGCTGGCGGTCGCGCGGGCCGTGCGGGCGCGACAGGATGTCGGCGACCGGGACGGTCACCCGCTGCCAGTGGCCGCGGACGTAGCGTTCGGCCTCGACCTGGCCGCGCAGCGACTCGTGGGCGACGCGGCCGTTGGCGGGGGTGAGGCGGCGGTCCATGCTACAGCCCCAGCAGCTGCGGCAACGCCTCGAACAGCGCCCGGGCGCCCTGGCCCACGCCGCCCTTGGGCCGGGCCGGGGCGGCGGCCGGCTGGTGGCCGTAGATGTCGAAATGGATGTAGCGCGACGCCTCGACGAAGCGGCGCAGGAACAGCGCCGCGGTGATCGAGCCGGCGAAACCGCCCGCGGGCGCGTTGTCGAGATCGGCGATGCCCGGTTCGATTATGCTCTCGTAAGGGTCCCAGAACGGCATCCGCCAGACCGGGTCGCGCACCGTTGCCGCCGCCCCGGCCAGCGCGACGGCGATGTCGTCGTCATCGGTGTAGAACGGCGCCAGGTCGGGGCCGACGGCGACCCGGGCGGCGCCGGTCAGGGTGGCCATCGAGACCACCAGGTCGGGCTTTTCCTCATCCGCCAGCGCCAGCGCGTCGGCCAGCACCAGCCGTCCCTCGGCATCGGTGTTGTTGACCTCGACGGTCAGGCCCTTGCGGCTGGTCAGGATGTCCTTGGGCCGCATCGCCTCGCCCGAGATCGCGTTCTCGACCGCCGGGACCAGCACGCGCAGCCGCAGCTTGAGCTCCTGCGCCATGATCATCCGGGCCAGCCCCAGCACGGTGGCCGCGCCGCCCATATCCTTCTTCATCAACAGCATGCCCGAAGCCGGTTTGATGTCGAGTCCGCCGGTATCGAAGCATACCCCCTTGCCGACCAGCGTCAGCTGCGGGCCGGTGCCGCCCCAGCGCAGCTCGATCAGCCGCGGGGCGCGGGCCGAGGCGCGGCCGACGGCGTGGATCATCGGCAGGTTCTCGGCCAGCAGTTCGTCGCCGCGGATCGCGCGGAGGTCGGCGCCGAACTCGGCGGCAAGGACGACGGCGGCGGCTTCGAGCTCCTCGGGGCCGAGATCGGAGGCCGGGGTGTTGATCAGGTCGCGGGTCAGGGCCTCGCCGGCGGCGATGGCGGCGATCCGGGCGGTGTCGACACCCGCCGGAGCCTTGAGCCGCGCCGCCTGCGGCTCGCCCGCCTTGTAGCGGTCGAAACGGTAGCCGGCGAGCAGCCAGCCCAGCGCCGCCTCGTCCCGCGCCGCCGGATCGAGATCGCCGGCGATCTGCCAATTGCCCGCCGGCAGACCCGCCGCCGCCTTGGCGATCAGGAAACGGTCGCGCGCCCGGCTTTTCGCATCCGCGGCCCCGAACACCGCGCCGGCAAGGCCACCCTCGCCCGGCAGCAGCCGCAGCTCGCCCGGTTTGGCCTCGAAGCCGGTGGCCCTGAGCCACTCCGCCACCGCCGGCGGCTGGTCCTTGAGCCAGGCCGCGAGCCCGTCGCGGGCGACGAGGTGGAGCGGCAGGGCGGGGCTGTCGGGATCGGCGAAGGCGGGAATCGAGGGCATGGCAGGCTCGCGTCGTGAGGGATTGCGTCGCCGGCCAGCCTAGAACGCAATGACGGGCGGGAAAACCGGTTTCCCGGCCCGTTCGGGAACGAAGCGCAGCAGGGGCGCAGGGCATGGGAAGGGACCGGGGGCGCGGGATCAGACCGACAGGCTGCGCAGGTCGGATTCGGCGGCCAGGACCCGTTCGCCGATGCGCCGCAGCCGGGCCCAGGTTGCGGCGAGCGCGGTGGCGTCGCGCCGGTCGAGGCAGAGCAACACCGCGGCGGCGGCCTGGGCGAGACCGGCCATCCCGACATGGCCGGCCAGCCGCTGCAGGGCCGCCAGATCGGCGGCGAAGGCGCGCGGCGCGGTTCCGGCGTAATGCGCCCGCAAGCCCTCCATCAGCCGCGCCAGGTCGCGCAGGGTGACCTGCAGCAACTGTTCCAGCGCCTCCGGCCCCAGCTCCTCCCGCAGTGCGAGCAGTCGCTCGGGGTCCAGCCAGGGGCCCGCGCAGGGTCGCAATTGGGCGGGTTGGCAGCTCATCCGTCCTGTTCCCTCGGGGTGATCCCGGCCAGTAGTGACGGCAACAGGTGAAGAAAAGGTTGATGCGGACCAACAAAGCCCTCGATCATTGGCCGAATGCGCCCTAGAGAGAACGCCCAGAACAGGTAAGGAGACGTGACATGCGCCACGCCAGGCCGCTTCCCACCTATCTGGTGCAGCGTTACCACGGCTGGAAGGCTACCGCCTATCACGAGAACAAGGCCTGGTACCGCCGCCTGGCCAAAGAGGGCCAGCACCCCCGCGCCATGGTGATTTCCTGCTGCGACAGCCGGGTCCATGTCACCTCGATCTTCGGCGCCGACCAGGGCGAGTTCTTCATCCACCGCAACATCGCCAACCTGGTGCCGCCGCACAAACCCGATGGCGACCTGCACGGCACCTCGGCGGCGCTGGAATACGCCGTCAACGTGCTCAAGGTGGCGCATATCGTGGTGATGGGGCATTCGAACTGCGGCGGCGTGAAAGGCTGCTACGACATGTGCTCGGGCCATGCGCCCGAGCTCGAGGAACAGGCGAGCTATGTCGGTCGCTGGATGGACCTGCTGCGTCCGGGCTACGAGCGCACCGCCGAGATCGCCGATCCGGCCGAACGCACGCGGGCGATGGAGCGCCAGGCGGTGCTGGTCAGCCTGGAAAACCTGATGACCTTCCCCTTCGTGCGCGAAGCGGTCGAGGGCGAGGTGATGACGCTGCACGGGCTGTGGAACGACATCGGCGAGGGCGACCTGGAGTGCTACGACCCGGCGAAAGGGGATTTCGTCCGGGTCTGAGACGGGGCTTCGACCGGCTCGATCGGGGCCGCGTCATCGACAGAAAAAGAGGCCAGGATCCTGCACATCGCCGGATCCTGGCCTCCAGAATGTTGAACCGGGGTTAAGCTCAGCCCTTATTCAGGCAGCGCTTGCCCAGCGTTTCGGCGATCTGCACCGCGTTCAGCGCCGCGCCCTTGCGCAGGTTGTCGCTGACGCACCACAGGTTCAGACCGTTGTCGATCGTCGAATCCTGCCGCACCCGGCTGATGAAGGTGGCGAAATCGCCGACGCATTCGACCGGCGTGACGTAGCCGCCATCCTCGCGCTTGTCGACGACCATCACGCCCGGCGCCTCGCGCAGGATGTCGCGCGCCTCGTCCTCGTCGAGGAACTCCTCGAACTCGATGTTGATCGCTTCCGAATGGCCGACGAAGACCGGCACGCGGACGCAGGTCGCGGTCAGCTTGATCTTCGGATCGACGATCTTCTTGGTCTCGGCGACCATCTTCCATTCCTCCTTGGTCGAGCCGTCTTCCATGAAGACGTCGATATGGGGAATGACGTTGAAGGCGATCTGCTTGGTGAACTTCTCCGGCGCCTTTTCCTGGCCCGGCACATACATGCCCTTGGTCTGATCCCAGAGTTCGTCCATGCCCTCCTTGCCGGCGCCCGAGACCGACTGGTAGGTGCTGACCACCACCCGCTTGATCCTGGCCCGGTCATGCAGCGGCTTGAGCGCCACCACCATCTGCGCGGTCGAGCAGTTCGGGTTGGCGATGATGTTGCGCTTGGCATAGCCGTCGACGGCCTCGGGGTTCACTTCCGGCACGACCAGCGGGATATCCGGCTCGTAGCGGTAGAGCGACGAGTTGTCGATCACCACGCAGCCCGCCGCCGCGGCCTTCGGCGCATAGGTCTTGGTCGGGCCCGAGCCGATGGCGAAGAGCGCGATGTCCCAGCCGGCGAAGTCGAACGTGTCGAGGTCCTTGGTCTTCAGGGTAGTCTCGCCAAAGCTGACCTCGGTGCCCAGCGACTTGCGCGATGCCAGCGCCGCGATTTCATCGACCGGGAACTGGCGCTCGGCCAGGATGTTCAGCATTTCGCGGCCCACGTTCCCCGTGGCGCCGACGACGACGACCTTATAGCCCATCAGGACCTCCTATCTATGTCTTGTTGGCAAAGACGCCGCCACTTAACGCAATCGCGCCTGACATTAAAGGGGTATCCGGGGGCCTCGCCCGCCGGAACGGCGGATTTCGGGGCCGGCCCGCCACAGCCCGCAAGCTGCCCCGGAGCGAGGATCAGTCGACAATGATCGGGCGCTGGTCCTCGGGCAGCAGCGCCGGCGGCGCGGCGCCGCCGACCGGGTCGGCCAGCAGCGTCTCGGCCTGTGCCGGATCGTCCTGCACCATCGCCCAGAGCTGGCGCATGTCCGCCTCGAAGCGCGCGTCCTCGATCGCGCCGGCATCGCGCAGCTTCTCCAGCTCGCGCATGACCTCGACCGCGTATTCGGACAGCTTCGGCATCTCGGCCGCGCCGTCGTCGGAGGCGGCGCTGGCGCGCACGGCATGGGCGAAGGCGAACAGGACCACCTGCGAAAGCGCCTCGCCCGCCGCGACGCCCTTGGCCATGCGGTCGCCGATCAGGGCTTCGCCGGCCAGGGTCAGCTCCATCCCGAGCACGCCGAGCATTTCGCGCAGCCCGTCGAGGATCTCGGGATCGACCCCGGCGCTCAGCGTCGGGCCGGCGTCGTCCATCGGCACGCCGCCGAGATCCTCGGTGTAATCCGCGTTCGACACGCGCCGCGGCGCGGGACGGCGGCGGGCGGCGACCGGACGGGGCGGCGCTGCGCGCGGCGCGACATCGTCGTCGGCCGGGGCCTCGGCCGGTGCGGCGGCGTCGGCGACAGGAGCGGGAGCGGGAGCGGCGGGGGTGACCTTCTCGGGCGCGGCGTCCAGCGGGGCGGCCGCTGCCAGCCCGGCCGCAGGCGCCGGCGCTTGCGGGACGGCTTCTTGCACGGTTTCCGGCACCGCGGCCGGCGGCACGGGGGCCTCGGTGGCGGGCGCCTCTGCGGGCTCCGGCGCTGCTTCAGGCGCGGCGGCGACCTCCGCCGGGGGTGCGCCGGCGGGTCCCTCCACCGCCTCTGCCGCCACCGTCGGACGCAGCATCACCATGGGCCGGGCACCGAACAGACGTTTGAAGAAGGACGGCCGGCGCTCGAACTCCTCGACCAGCCCAAGCTGCTTCAGCCGCACCAGCGGCCGCGCCACCTCGACCCCCTGGCCCCGCGCGGTGACCGAAAGCGCACTCCGCTCGACGGGTCCCTGCGTGGCATGGATTTGCCTGATGACGGCCAGGAGGTCGAACTCGGCCCGGTCCAGCTGTTTGTCCTGCATGATGCCCTCACATGGAAGCGGGAGGGCCGCGTCGCAGATTGGGCTCGGAAGGTCAATAAGCCATCGCGTGAAGACGCGGGCTTCCGCCCATTCCGCGCGGCCCCGAACAGCCGGCCCAACGCGTTCATGAACGCCCGTTCACCGTCCGGAACCGGAACGCCTGCCAGGCAGGTCGCCATCGCGGAGACCTGCCCGGGCCATGGTCGGCGGCTGCCGCCTGCCCCCTCTTGCCGACCCGGCCTAGATCGGCTGCGAGCTGAGAATGATCGGGCCGCCGGGACGCATGGTGAAGGTCAGGTTGGGGGCCAGGACAGGATGGTCGGTCATGCCGAACCGCACACGCCTGAGAACCGAGGCCAGCAGCACCATGATCTCGGTCTCGGCATATTGCGCCCCGATGCAGATGCGCGGGCCGTCGCCGAAGGGGATATATTGGCCGCGCGGGTATTTCTTGTTCTCGAGGAACCTTTCCAGGCGATATTCCTCCGGCTTGTCCCACAGCACCTCGTTGCGGTGCAGCGAGTAGACCGGGAACATGATGACATCGCCCTTCTTGAAGGTGACGCCGTCGATCTCGGTGTCTTCCGTCGCATCGCGCGCGAACAGGGCCCCGGCGGGATACATCCGCAGCGTTTCCCGGACATGGGCGCGCAGCTTGGGCATCTCGGGCAGGGATTCGAAGGTGATCGGACCGGACGGCCGGACCGACAGAACCTCCCTGCGGATCTCCTCCTGCACCTCCGGGTGCGCCGCGAGCAGGTAGAGCCCCCAGGCAATCGTGTTGGCCGAGGTCTCGTAGCCGGCGGCGACGAAGGTCAGCAGGTTGTCGATGGTGGTGTCGAGTTCCTCGCGATCGGTTTCCAGCGCCTCGATCAGCAGGTCGAGAAAATCCTCCGCCTCTTCGTGCCGCTGCGCCTGGCGGGTCTCGATGACGCTGCGGGTCAGCGTCCGCGCATATCTGATCGCCGCCTTGCTGCGCAGCCATTTCAGCCGCGGCACCCATTTCGGCAGCCCCATCAGGTCGAACAGCGACATATAGCTGATATAGGCGGCGAACATGCGCATCCCTTCGCGCACGTCTCGCTTGGCCACCGCTTCGTTGCCCGAGAACATGACGCGCGAGATATTCGTCAGCGTCGCCTCCTGGGCCGCATCCGCGACATCCACCTCGCCATTCGCCTTGGCAAAGAATTCCGCCAGCTCGTCACCCGTTCCGGCGAAATGGCTCGTCAGGATCGGAAGATGACGGGCGGCAAAGAGCGGCGCATAGCGGTGCCGCTGTTCACGCCACTTTTCACCTTCCGCCAAAATCATCCCATTGCCGACGACAGGGCCGATGACATTGCGCGTGAATTGCGATTTCGGGAAGCGGCGGCCGACACCGGCCAGCAGCTCCGTGACCATGTCCGGATCGCAGACATAGTGAATATTGGCCGGCCCGCGAAGATAGGTCTGGGTTCGCGTCGCGTCGGGAATGACCGAGAATATGTTCTTTCCCGCCTTGCGGGCAAAGTCGATCAGCCCGATATCGCCCGTCGCCAGTTCCGCCGCAACCAGTTTCGGCCGGTTGGGTTCTTCCAATGTGCGCTCTATCGCAATTGCCTGCTCTTCCACCAATTCGCCCCTTGTCAGTCTCGACGTCATGCTTGACGCGCCGAGCGCGTATTCCCGACCTGCTCACGCCTCGATGAATTGGCGCATGATACCAGATAGAGTATTTCGACAGGCCGCTCTGCCCTTCCTTGTATGCCATACTGGGGGGCAGTGCGCACCAATCATCTACACTGAGGAAGGCGGGAAATGACCGGCCGGGCCCCTTCGCCCGGGAAATGCGCGCCTGCGCGCCCGGATCGGCTTGGTGCGCCCCGAAAGCCCCCGGCAAGGAGGCGTGGGCGAAGGGCGCGTGGCCGGCCCCGGGCCGGGTGCCGCCAGACCGGCAACGGGGCGTCCGCTCCGGTTTGCCCATCGCCGAACACCTGGCCCAGCGAAAGGCCATAAACGGCCACGTTCCTGCCCACATGACGCATTAGCCCGTTCGGCGGCGCGCGAAACAGGCCGGGCATCGACGGCCCCGGATCGCGCGGCCGTTCGTTTTTTTCGCACCCAGTGCGAGCCAGGTATGGGAGGACACGCATGACAGCTGATCTATTGGTCACAGCTCATTACGCCGATGACGCCGACACGATGTTCGAACGCGCGAGCAGCTTTGCGGATCTGGTCGAGATGACCCGCGGCATTTCCACTTACAAGGGGCTGCCCGCGCTGCCGATGGTCGCCGGCAGGACCTACAAGACCGATATCAAGGTGTTGGGCCTTTTCAGGTGCGATGGCTACGAGATCAAGATCCAGAACATCGACCGCGAAGGGCGCCGGCTACAGAGCAGCGAGTCCAACGAGAAGATCAAATCGTGGCGCCACTCGGTCGAAGTCCGTCCGTGCGAGAATGGCTCCATCTGGACGGATCGCATCGTCATTGACGCCGGCGTGCTGACGCCGCTTGTCGCCCGGTACGCCCAATTCATGTATCGCTACCGGCACCGGCATCGCAAGGCGACTTCAATCCAGTCGGTTCTGAAAAGATCCTGCCGGACGCTCGATGCCAAGCTGCCGATGTTTTTCCCCGCCGATTGAGCATTTCGCCGGACGGGATTCAGCAGTTGGTTTGCCGATCGCATCGCGCGGTCGGCAATCAACCCGGCCCGCACGGGGCCGGGCCATCTCCGCTGCGCCGAGAGGCCGACCGGAGAGGCCGGACCGTTTGCGTTTCAGGCCGCCTTGTCCAGAAATCGCGGCGAGGTTGCACCTAGCGTCGCCGAATCTCTGACATCAGCGCCTCGTACGATGCCTCTCCAATGGAAGCTCTCGGCGATGCCAGGCAGAAGAACTTGACGCGCGAGCTCGCCATCCTCGGCGTTGTTCTCGACAGATGCGGCCGCTGTTTGCGAAGCGCCTCATCGGCGCCGTGCAGAATTATGCCGGACCAATAGCCGATCACCCAGCCCCCCAGGTAATCCTCCGGCAGATCGTCGATATGCTCGCATGCGATCGCGGCGACATCTGTCGGTATTGCGGCTTTCCTGGCCTCGCGGTTGAAAATCTGCTCGCCGGAGCTTTTCGCCCCGGGATTCTCGTCATAGCCAAAGGCGATGGCCATCAACAGAAGCGCGATTGCACCAAGAGTCACAACAACGGAGATGGCGCCGGTCGAAGTCAGTCTCATTGCCCGGAATTTCACTGGGGGCTCGGCTTTCTGCCCCATTTGGTAAATACGTTAGCCCACCATTGAAAACTTCAAAACGCACAGGGCGGCCTTGTCAACACCTGTTGCCGGCCGGCCTTCGACGGCCGCATCGTGAACGCGGGGCGTGACAGCCGGCGCGGGCGACAGAAACCGATCCGGCCCGGTGCCGCGGATGGCCCGCGGTTCATGGCTTCGCTCCAAATGCAGGCCATTGATCACCGTTTTCGTGCCGGAACGTTGCCACATGTTGCGACGAGCGCCCGGGCAGATGCGGCTCCGTCCACGATGCCGGAGCCGGCGAAGGGTCACGAGGCCTTCTTGCGCGCCAGGGATTGGGCCGCATAGACCAGAATTGCCGCGCCACCGCGCCCAGCGCCGCGATCCCGAGCAAGGCGATCACGTCGACCGGCCCGCCGATATCGCTGAAATGCGAATGCGTCTGACCTGCCACGGGTCTTTCATCCAGCCGTGACCGGA
>NZ_JBHRSK010000029.1:0-518 GCF_042643245.1 Acidimangrovimonas pyrenivorans | reverse complement strand
TGACCTGCTCCCCTCGGAGTCCGCGTTTATAGGTTAGCTCTGTTCAGGGTTTGGTCCTCTTTCGACCTTTGGTGATACTCCCACGGGGTGAGCCCGTCGAGGCTCGTGTGGGGGCGGTGATGGTTGTAGTCGTCTCTCCACGCCGCGATCAGGCCGCGGGCATGGCGCAGGTTGGCGAACAGGTGCTCGTTGAGGCATTCGTCCCTGAGGCGGCCATTGAAGCTCTCGACAAAGCTATTCTGCATCGGTTTCACCGGCGCGATGTAATGCCATTCGACACGGCGATCCTCCTGCCATTTGAGGATGGCGTTCGATGTCAACTCCGTGCCCCTCGCCATTGTCTCTCGAACAAATGGCATTCCAATGGCTCGATCGCTGGCCACCATGCAGGGATGTCCCCTGACCTCGGCGATCCGATCCAGTTCTCGGGCGACCCGGATGCCGGAGAGCGAGGTGTCGACGACCGTCGCCAGGCATTCCCGGCTGAAGTCGTCGATCACGCACAGGATCCGGAAGCG
>NZ_JBHRSK010000028.1:0-18637 GCF_042643245.1 Acidimangrovimonas pyrenivorans | reverse complement strand
TTCATCGTCTGTCTCCTCATCTGGAGAACAGGCTAACCTTAAAACGAGGACATTTCAGGGGAGCAGGTCACAGGATATCGTCCAGCGCCGCCGGCATCGGATCTTCTGCTTGGCGGTGAAGGAAAAGGGCCATGTGCCGCGGCAGGTTTCCACCCATCGCTTTCTTCGCGCGCGCTGCGCGCCTGCTCCCTGTGGACCGGACCGCGGGGTGCGCGGCGCTGTTTTCCCTTGACCTCAAGCCGACTCGAGGGGCTTGGCTGCGGCTGGGAACAGACGGGAGCGGCAGATGGACATCTTTCTTCTCGGGGCGAGCGGGTCGATCGGCACCGCCGTCGCGGCCGAACTGGTGGCGGCCGGCCATGACGTTGCCGGGCTGAGCCGGTCGGCGCGCGCGGACGCGGTGCTGCGGAGCCAGGGCGTGCGGCCCCTGCGCGGCGACCTGCGGGCGCCGGAGGCCTGGGCGGCGCGGGCCGTGACGGCCGACGCCATCCTCCATTGCGCGGTGACCTGGAGTGCCGATATGGGCGCGGTTGACCGCACCCTGGTCGCGGCGCTGATCGCGGCGGCGGCACGAGCCGGGCGGCGGCCGCGGCTGGTCTATACCGGCGGCTGCTGGCTCTATGGCGAAACCGGCGACACCGTGGCGACCGAGGAAACGCGCTTCGAGCCGATCCCGCCCTTCGCCTGGATGGTCGAGAACGGCCGGCGGCTGCTGGAGAGCGGCTTGCCGACCGCCATCCTTCACCCGGCGATGGTCTATCAGCCAGGCGGCGGCGTCTTCGCCCGCTTCGTGGCGGCGGCGCGGGCCGGGCGGCCGATCGAGGTCTGGGGCAGCGCCGGGACGCGCTGGCCGCTGGTGCATCGCGCCGATCTGGCCGTCGCCTACCGGCTGCTGGCCGAACGTCCCGGGCTGACCGGGCATTTCAACGCCAGCGCCCAGGCCGGGGTGCCGGTCGGGGAGATCGCCGCCGCCATCGCCCGGCATCACCGCAGCCCGGCCGGTCTTGCGGTGCGGCCGCGGGCCGAGGTGCTGGCGGAACAGGGGCCGCAGGGTGCCGGGCCGATGCTGGACCAGCAGATGGCCGGGCCGCGGCTGCGCGCCGCCTGCGGCTGGGCGCCGAGCGTCGCCGATTTCGCCCGTTCGGACGCGCTGGGCTGAGCCCGGCCCGGCCCCGTCTTGCGCCAAAAGGCCGCCGGGCTTGAAATCGCGGTGGGATGCGCGTATCTCGCCCCGGTAACTCCGACAGCAGGACGACAGAATGGCAAAGGCGAACCCTCTTCAGTTCATGCAGCAGGTGCGCTCTGAGGTGAGCAAGGTGGCCTGGCCGACCCGGCGCGAGGTCGGTCTGACCACGGTGATGGTCTTTGCCATGGCGGCGCTGACCGCGGCCTTCTTCTCGCTGACCGACATCCTGATCCGCACCGGTCTGACCCAGGTGCTGAACATGTTTCACTAGGCGGCGATTTGCCGGCCGGTCCTCTTGAATTTGTGGGGCTTCGCCTGTAATCCGGGCAAACCTTCCGGTATACAGGCGCGCAGCGATTCGCTCTGCGCGCCGTTTGCTGTTCCGGGGTGGGTGATGAGCGCAGCGCGAACTATCGGCGCAATCGCTTGAATTGAAAGAAGTTTCGGGGTCATGCCCCGGCTGAGACGAGGTAAGGGAAGCATGGCGAAGCGGTGGTATTCGGTAAGCGTTCTCTCGAATTTCGAGAAGAAGGTCGCCGAGCAGATCAAGACAGCCGTCGCCGATGCCGGTCTCGAGGACGAGATCGAGGAAGTGCTGGTGCCGACCGAAGAGGTGATCGAGGTCCGGCGCGGCAAGAAGGTGACGACCGAGCGCCGCTTCATGCCCGGCTACGTGCTGGTGCGGATGGAGATGACGAGCCGGGGCTATCACCTGATCAGCTCGATCAACCGCGTCACCGGCTTCCTCGGCCCGCAAGGCAAGCCGATGCCGATGCGCGACGACGAGGTCAACGCGATTCTCAACCGCGTCGAGGAAGGCGAGGCCGCGCCGCGCAACCTGATCCGGTTCGAGGTCGGCGAGCAGGTGCAGGTCACCGACGGGCCGTTCGAGGGCTTCTCGGGCATGGTCGAGGATGTCGATGACGAGCATAGCCGCCTGAAGGTGACGGTGTCGATTTTCGGCCGGGCGACCCCGGTCGAGCTGGAATTCACCCAGGTGTCCAAGGGCGCCTGAGTGCATCCCGTGGGAGGCGAGCGGTAACCCCGCGGACCGGACCACTAAACCTAGGCCCCGCAGCAGCGGGGTGGTGACAAGAGGAGAGGCCAGATGGCCAAGAAAGTAATCGGGCAGCTGAAGCTGCAAGTGCCCGCGGGCAAAGCGAACCCGTCCCCGCCGGTCGGTCCGGCGCTGGGTCAGCGCGGCCTGAACATCATGCAGTTCTGCAAGGACTTCAACGCCCGCACCCAGGAGATGGAGCCGGGCGCGCCGATCCCGACCATCATCACCTACTACCAGGACAAGTCGTTCAGCCTCGAGCTGAAGACCGCGCCGGCGTCGTTCTACCTGAAGAAGGCCGCCAAGCTGCAGTCGGGTTCGAAGGCCCCGGGCCGTGACGTCGCCGGTTCGGTGACTGTCGCCCAGATCAAAGAGATCGCCGAGGCCAAGATGAAAGACCTGAACGCCAACGACATCGATGCCGCCATGCAGATCATTCTCGGCTCGGCGCGCTCGATGGGTATCGAGGTGAAGGGGTAAGTCATGGCCAAGCTCGGAAAACGCACCCGCGCCGCGCGGGAACTCTTTGCCGGCAAGTCGAACCTGTCGGTCGAGGACGCCGTCAAGCTGGTCAAGTCCGGCGCCACCGCCAAGTTCGACGAGACCATTGAGGTCGCGCTGAACCTGGGCGTCGACCCGCGTCACGCCGACCAGATGGTCCGCGGCGTGGTCAGCCTGCCCAACGGCACCGGCAAGACCGTGCGCGTGGCGGTCTTCGCCCGCGGCGCCAAGGCCGATGAGGCCAAGGAAGCCGGGGCCGATATCGTCGGCGCCGAGGACCTGATGGAGACCGTGCAGTCGGGCAAGATCGAGTTCGATCGCTGCATCGCGACCCCGGACATGATGCCGGTCGTCGGCCGGCTGGGCAAAATCCTCGGCCCGCGCAACCTGATGCCGAACCCGAAGGTCGGCACGGTGACGATGGACGTCAAATCGGCCGTCGAGGCCGCCAAGGGCGGCGAAGTGCAGTTCAAGGTCGAGAAGGCCGGCGTGATCCACGCGGGCATCGGCAAGGCCTCGTTCGACGAAGCCAAGCTGGCCGAGAACCTGCGCGCCATCGTCGACGCCGTGTCGAAGGCCAAGCCGTCGGGCGCCAAGGGCACCTACCTCAAGAAGGTGTCGCTGAGCTCGACCATGGGCCCGGGCGTTTCGGTCGACCTGACGTCGGCCACCGGCAGCTGAGCCGGAACTGAGATTTGCCCCGCTTCGGCGGGGCGAATGGCGGGGCGCTCCGCAAGGAACCGCCCCGTCCTGTCCGAGACGGAGGGTGCCGGGAAACCGGCTTAATTTCCTTCCCGAGATGGGGAACGAGACGGATTGACCGGCGCGCCCGGCGATCTTGGCCTCGGGACCCTCACGGACCCGAACGCCCCGGAACACCGGGGCAAAACTGAGCCGGGGGGAAACCCCCAACCTTGGAGTGAAACTGTGGATAGAGCCCAGAAAGAGAAAGTGGTCGAGGAACTCGGCCAGATCTTCGAAAGCTCTGGCGTCGTTGTGGTTGCCCACTACGAAGGTCTCACGGTTGCCGAGATGCAGGACCTGCGCGCGCAAATGCGTGAAGTCGGTGGGTCCGTCCGCGTCGCCAAGAACAGGCTCGCCAAGATCGCCCTTCAGGGGAAGCCTTGCGAAAGCATGGCCGACCTGCTGACGGGCATGACCGTCCTCGCCTATTCGGAAGATCCTGTCGCTGCTGCGAAGGTCGCCGACGCTTACGCCAAGAAGAACGAAAAGTTCGAGATCCTTGGCGGTGCGATGGGTGAGACGGCTCTGGATCAGGCTGGTGTCAAGGCCGTGGCCGCCATGCCGTCGCGTGAGGAGCTTATCGCTTCGATCGTGTCGTGCATCGGTGCCCCCGCCTCGAACATCGCCGGGGCCATTGGCGCACCTGCTTCGAACATCGCGGGCATCCTCTCCACCCTGGAGGAGCGGGAAGCCGCTTGAGCAACCTCGGACCGACGTATGGAAACCCCATCGCGTTGGAACCCCATCTTGAATGAACGGAACTGAAAATGGCTGATCTTAAGAAACTCGCCGAAGAAATCGTGGGCCTGACCCTTCTGGAAGCCCAGGAACTGAAGACCATCCTCAAGGACGAATACGGCATCGAGCCGGCTGCCGGTGGCGCCGTCATGATGGCCGGTCCGGCCGCCGGTGGCGAAGCCGCCGCCGCTGAGGAAAAGACCGAATTCGACGTCGTCCTCGTCGAAGCCGGCGCTCAGAAGATCAACGTGATCAAAGAAGTGCGTGGCATCACCGGTCTGGGCCTGAAAGAAGCCAAAGAGCTGGTCGAAGCCGGCGGCAAGGTGAAAGAAGCCGCGCCGAAGGCCGAAGCCGAAGAGATCAAGAAGAAGCTCGAAGACGCTGGCGCGAAAGTCGAGCTGAAGTAATCCGGCGTGGCGCCGCAGGCGCTGCACCGCTGAAAAACAAGGCTGGGTCCGAACGAGATTCGGGCCCAGCCGCGCCTGTCTTGGAGAGACCCGGTTGCCCGGATCTGCCCAAGGGAGGCGACAGGTTCGGGAGCAGGCCGGTGGGACGGCCCGCATGAATGGAACCTGTGCCCCTGTTTCGCAAGCGGCGCGCAGCCGGACCCCCGACGGTTCGCGTGCCGGCGAAGAGACGAAAGGTGACCACGAGCATGGCGCAAGCAGCAGTTGGCCAGAAGCGCATCCGTCGCTACTACGGTAAAATCCGCGAAGTCCTGGAGATGCCGAACCTGATCGAGGTTCAGAAATCCTCCTACGACCTGTTCCTGAGGTCCGGCGATGCCGAAAAGCCGTCCGACGGCGAGGGCATCCAGGGCGTCTTCCAGTCGGTCTTCCCGATCAAGGACTTCAACGAGACGGCGGTGCTCGAATTCGTGAAATACGAGCTCGAGAAGCCGAAATACGACCTCGAGGAATGCATGCAGCGCGACATGACCTATGCCGCGCCGCTGAAGGTGACGCTGCGGCTGATCGTGTTCGATGTCGACGAGGATACCGGCGCCAAGTCGGTGAAGGACATCAAGGAGCAGGACGTGTTCATGGGCGACATGCCGCTCATGACGCCGAACGGCACCTTCATCGTCAACGGCACCGAGCGGGTGATCGTTTCCCAGATGCACCGCTCGCCGGGCGTCTTCTTCGACCACGACAAGGGCAAGACCCATTCCTCGGGCAAGCTGCTCTTCGCCTGCCGGATCATTCCCTATCGCGGCTCGTGGCTCGACTTCGAATTCGACGCCAAGGACATCGTCTTCGCCCGCATCGACCGGCGCCGCAAGCTGCCGGTGACGACCCTGCTCTATGCCCTCGGCATGGATCAGGAAGGCATCATGGATGCCTATTACGACACGGTTTCCTACCGGCTGGAGAAGAACAAGGGCTGGGTGACCAAGTTCTTCCCCGAGCGCGTGCGCGGCACCCGGCCGTCCTATGACATCGTCGACGCCGCCACCGGCGAGGTGATCTGCAAGGCCGGCGACAAGATGACGCCGCGCATGGTCAAGAAGCTGATCGACGAGGGCAAGGTCACCGAGCTGCTGGTGCCCTTCGACCACATCGTCGGCAAGTTCGTCGCCAAGGATATCATCAACGAAGAGACCGGCGCGATCTGGGTCGAGGCCGGCGACGAACTGACCTGGGAAGTCGACAAGGACGGCGAGGTCAAGGGCGGCACGCTGAAGGAGCTGCTCGACCAGGGCATCACCGACATCCCGGTGCTCGACATCGACAACGTCAATGTCGGCCCCTACATCCGCAACACCATGGCCGCCGACAAGAACATGAACCGGGAAACCGCGCTCATGGACATCTACCGGGTCATGCGTCCGGGCGAGCCGCCGACCGTGGAAGCGGCCAGCGCGCTGTTCGACACCCTGTTCTTCGACGCCGAGCGCTATGACCTCTCGGCCGTCGGCCGGGTCAAGATGAACATGCGCCTCGCGCTCGACAAGCCGGACACCCAGCGCACGCTGGACCGCGAAGACATCGTCGCCTGCATCAAGGCGCTGGTGGAGCTGCGCGACGGCAAGGGCGAGATCGACGACATCGACCACCTCGGCAACCGCCGGGTGCGCTCGGTCGGCGAGCTGATGGAGAACCAGTATCGCGTCGGCCTGCTGCGCATGGAGCGCGCGATCAAGGAGCGGATGTCGTCGGTCGAGATCGACACGGTGATGCCGCAAGACCTGATCAACGCCAAGCCGGCCGCGGCCGCGGTGCGCGAGTTCTTCGGCTCGTCGCAGCTCAGCCAGTTCATGGACCAGACCAACCCGCTGTCGGAAGTCACCCACAAGCGGCGCCTGTCGGCCCTCGGGCCGGGCGGTCTGACCCGCGAACGCGCCGGCTTCGAGGTCCGCGACGTGCACCCGACCCACTATGGCCGGATGTGTCCGATCGAGACGCCGGAAGGTCAGAACATCGGTCTGATCAACTCGCTGGCCACCTTCGCCCGCGTCAACAAATACGGCTTCATCGAGACCCCGTATCGCAAGGTGGCCGACGGCCAGGTGACCGACGAGGTCGTCTACATGTCGGCGACCGAGGAGATGCGGCACACGGTGGCCCAGGCCAACGCGACGCTGGACGAGAACGGCAAGTTCATCAACGACCTCGTCTCGACCCGCAAGGCTGGCGAGTTCATGCTGAACCCGCCCGAGAATGTCGACCTGATCGACGTCTCGCCGAAACAGCTGGTCTCGGTCGCCGCCTCGCTGATCCCGTTCCTGGAAAACGACGACGCCAACCGCGCGCTGATGGGCTCGAACATGCAACGGCAGGCGGTGCCGCTGCTGCAATCCGAGGCGCCGCTGGTCGGCACCGGGATCGAGGCCGTCGTGGCCCGCGACTCGGGCGCCGCGATCATGGCGCGCCGTGCCGGTGTCATCGACCAGGTCGACGCCCAGCGGATCGTCATCCGCGCCACCGAGATGCTGGAACCCGGCGAGCCGGGCGTCGACATCTACCGGCTGCGCAAGTTCGCCCGCTCGAACCAGTCGTCCTGCATCAACCAGCGCCCGCTGGTGAAGGTGGGCGACACGGTCTCGCGCAACGAGGTGATCGCCGACGGTCCCTGCACCGACATGGGTGAACTGGCGCTCGGCCGGAACATCATTGTCGCCTTCATGCCGTGGAACGGCTACAACTACGAGGACTCGATCCTGATCTCCGAGCGCATCCTGCGCGACGACGTCTACACCTCGATCCACATCGAGGAATACGAGGTCTCGGCCCGCGACACCAAGCTGGGCCCGGAAGAGATCACCCGCGACATCCCGAACGTCGGCGAGGAAGCCCTGCGCAACCTCGACGAGGCCGGCATCGTCTATATCGGCGCCGAGGTGCAGCCGGGCGATATCCTCGTGGGCAAGATCACGCCCAAGGGCGAAAGCCCGATGACGCCGGAAGAGAAGCTGCTGCGCGCCATCTTCGGCGAGAAGGCGTCGGACGTGCGCGATACCTCGCTGCGGCTGCCGCCGGGGGCCTACGGCACCATCGTCGAGGTCCGGGTCTTCAACCGTCACGGCGTCGACAAGGACGAGCGTGCGCTGCAGATCGAGCGGGAAGAGGTCGAGCGCCTGGCGCGCGACCGCGACGACGAGATGGAGATCCTCGAGCGCAACATCTACGCCCGCCTCAAGACGCTGATCCTCGGCAAGACCGCGGTGAAGGGTCCGAAGGGCGTCAAGGCCGGCTCCGAGATCAACGAGGAGCTGCTGGGCACGCTGAGCCGTGGCCAGTGGTGGCAGCTGGCGCTGGGCGAAGAGAGCGACGCCAAGGATGTCGAGGCGCTGCACGACCAGTTCGAGGCCCAGAAGCGCGCGCTGGAAGCCCGCTTCGAGGACAAGGTCGAGAAGGTCCGCCGCGGCGACGATCTGCCTCCGGGCGTGATGAAGTCGGTCAAGGTGTTCGTCGCGGTCAAGCGCAAGCTGCAGCCGGGCGACAAGATGGCCGGCCGTCACGGCAACAAGGGCGTCATCTCGCGCGTCGTGCCGATGGAGGACATGCCCTTCCTCGCCGACGGCACCCCGGTCGACTTCGTGCTCAACCCGCTCGGCGTGCCGTCGCGGATGAACGTCGGTCAGATCCTCGAGACCCACATGGGCTGGGCATCGCGCGGCCTGGGTCTGAAGATCGACGACGCGCTGGCCGAGTATCGCCGCTCGGGCGACCTGACCGAGGTGCGCGAGGCGATGCGTCTGGCCTATGGCGACGACATCTACGAGGAGGGGATCGCCGGGCGCGACGAGGACAGCCTGATCGAGGCGGCGTCGAACGTCACCCGCGGCGTGCCGATCGCGACGCCGGTCTTCGACGGCGCCAAGGAGCATGACGTCAACGACGCGCTGGTGCGCGCCGGCTTCAACCAGTCGGGCCAATCGGTCGTCTTCGACGGCCGCACCGGCGAGCAGTTCGCGCGGCCGGTCACGGTGGGCGTGAAATACATGCTCAAGCTGCACCACCTGGTCGACGACAAGCTGCACGCCCGCTCGACCGGTCCGTACAGCCTCGTCACCCAGCAGCCGCTGGGCGGCAAGGCGCAGTTCGGTGGTCAGCGTCTCGGGGAGATGGAGGTCTGGGCTCTGGAAGCCTACGGCGCCGCCTACACCCTGCAGGAGATGCTGACGGTGAAGTCGGACGACGTCGCCGGTCGGACCAAGGTCTACGAGAGCATCGTCAAGGGCGAGGACAATTTCGAGGCCGGCGTGCCCGAAAGCTTCAACGTGCTGGTGAAGGAAGTCCGCGGCCTCGGCCTGAACATGGAACTCCTGGACGCGGAGGAGGAGGAGTAGGGGCGTTCGCGCCCCCGCCCTCTTTCCCCTGACATGAAGGACACGCAATGAACCAGGAACTGACCCAAAACCCGTTCAACCCGGCGGCGCCGATCAAGACCTTCGACGAGATCAAGATCTCGCTGGCCTCCCCGGAACGGATTCTCAGCTGGTCCTACGGCGAGATCAAGAAGCCGGAAACCATCAACTACCGCACCTTCAAGCCGGAGCGGGACGGCCTTTTCTGTGCCCGCATCTTCGGCCCGATCAAGGATTACGAGTGCCTGTGCGGCAAGTACAAGCGGATGAAGTATCGCGGCGTCGTCTGCGAGAAATGCGGTGTCGAAGTGACGCTGCAGAAGGTCCGCCGCGAGCGCATGGGCCATATCGAGCTCGCCGCGCCCGTCGCCCATATCTGGTTCCTCAAGTCGCTGCCCTCGCGCATCGGCCTGATGCTGGACATGACGCTGCGCGATCTTGAGCGCATCCTCTATTTCGAGAACTACGTCGTCATCGAGCCGGGCCTGACCGACCTGACCTACGGCCAGCTGATGACCGAGGAAGAGTATCTCGACGCCCAGGACCAGTACGGCGCCGACGCCTTCACCGCCAATATCGGCGCCGAGGCGATCCGCGACATGCTGTCGGCGATCGACCTCGAATCGACGGCCGAGCAGCTGCGCGAGGACCTCAAGGAGGCCACCGGCGAGCTGAAGCCGAAGAAGATCATCAAGCGGCTGAAGATCGTCGAGCACTTCCTCGAGTCGGGCAACCGGCCCGAGTGGATGATCCTGACCGTTCTGCCGGTGATCCCGCCGGAGCTGCGCCCGCTGGTGCCGCTCGACGGCGGCCGCTTCGCGACCTCGGACCTGAACGACCTCTATCGCCGGGTGATCAACCGCAACAACCGCCTCAAGCGGCTGATCGAGCTGCGCGCGCCCGACATCATCGTCCGCAACGAAAAGCGGATGCTGCAGGAATCGGTCGACGCGCTGTTCGACAACGGCCGCCGCGGCCGGGTCATCACCGGCACCAACAAGCGTCCGCTCAAGTCGCTGTCCGACATGCTCAAGGGCAAGCAGGGCCGGTTCCGCCAGAACCTTCTGGGGAAACGGGTCGACTTCTCGGGCCGTTCGGTCATCGTGACCGGGCCGGAGCTCAAGCTGCATCAATGCGGCCTGCCCAAGAAGATGGCGCTGGAGCTGTTCAAGCCGTTCATCTACTCGCGGCTCGAGGCCAAGGGCCTGAGCTCGACGGTGAAGCAGGCCAAGAAGCTGGTCGAGAAGGAGCGCCCGGAAGTCTGGGACATCCTTGACGAGGTGATCCGCGAACACCCGGTGCTGCTGAACCGGGCGCCGACGCTGCACCGTCTCGGCATCCAGGCCTTCGAGCCGATGCTGATCGAGGGCAAGGCGATCCAGCTGCACCCGCTGGTCTGCTCGGCTTTCAACGCCGACTTCGACGGCGACCAGATGGCCGTGCACGTTCCGCTGAGCCTCGAGGCCCAGCTGGAAGCGCGCGTGCTGATGATGTCGACCAACAACGTGCTGTCGCCCGCCAACGGCGCGCCGATCATCGTGCCGTCGCAGGACATGGTCCTCGGCCTCTACTACGTGACCATGGAGCGCAAGGGCATGCCCGGCGAGGGGATGTCGTTCTCGAGCGTCGAAGAGGTCGAGCATGCGCTGGCCTCGGGCACGGTCCACATGCACACCAAGATCACCTGCCGCGTGCGTCAGATCGACGAGGAAGGCAACGAGGTGATGAAGCGCTACGAGACCACGCCGGGCCGCGTCCGGCTGGGGGCTCTGCTGCCGCTCAACACCAAGGCGCCGTTCGAGCTGGTCAACCGCCTGCTGCGGAAGAAGGACGTCCAGAACGTCATCGACACCGTCTACCGCTATTGCGGCCAGAAGGAGTCGGTCATCTTCTGTGACCAGATCATGGGCATGGGCTTCCGCGAGGCGTTCAAGGCCGGCATCTCGTTCGGCAAGGACGACATGCTGATCCCGGAATCGAAGTGGACCATCGTCAACGACGTGCGCGAACAGGTCAAAGAGTTCGAACAGCAATACATGGACGGCCTGATCACCCAGGGTGAGAAGTACAACAAGGTCGTCGATGCCTGGTCGAAATGCTCGGATGCCGTCGCGGCCGAGATGATGAAGGAAATCTCGGCGGTGCGCTACGACGATGCCGGCGCCGAGATGGAACCGAACTCGGTCTACATGATGAGCCACTCGGGGGCCCGGGGTTCGCCCGCGCAGATGAAGCAGCTGGGCGGGATGCGCGGCCTGATGGCCAAGCCGTCGGGCGAGATCATCGAGACGCCGATCATCTCGAACTTCAAGGAAGGCCTGACCGTGCTCGAGTACTTCAACTCGACCCACGGCGCCCGGAAGGGTCTGGCCGACACCGCCCTGAAGACGGCGAACTCGGGCTACCTGACCCGTCGTCTGGTCGACGTCGCCCAGGACTGCATCGTGCGTAGCCACGACTGCGGCACCGAGCGTTCGATCACCGCGGAAGCGGCGGTCAACGACGGCGAGGTTGTCGCCTCGCTGGCCGAGCGCATCCTCGGCCGGGTCGCTGCCGAAGACGTCATGATCCCCGGCTCCGACACGGTGCTGGTGAAGGCCGGCGAACTGATCGACGAGCGCAAGGCCGACACGATCGAGTCCGAGGGCGTCGCCTCGATCCGCATCCGCAGCCCGCTGACCTGCGAGGCCGAGGAAGGCGTCTGCGCCATGTGCTACGGGCGCGACCTGGCCCGCGGCACCATGGTCAACACCGGCGAGGCGGTCGGCATCATCGCCGCCCAGTCGATCGGCGAGCCGGGCACCCAGCTGACGATGCGGACCTTCCACATCGGCGGCATCGCCCAGGGTGGCCAGCAGTCGTTCCTCGAGGCCAGCCAGGAAGGCAAGATCGAGTTCCGCAACGCCAACCTGCTGGAAAACGCCAATGGCGAGCAGATCGTGATGGGCCGCAACATGACCCTCGCGATCATCGACGACAACGGCGTCGAGCGGGCCAGCCACAAGCTGGGCTACGGCACCAAGGTCTTCGTCCGCGACGGCGAGGCCATCAAGCGCGGCACCAAGCTGTTCGAATGGGACCCCTATACCCTGCCGATCATCGCCGAGAAGGCCGGTGTGGCGCGGTTCGTCGATCTCGTCTCGGGCATCTCGGTGCGCGAGGATACCGACGAAGCGACGGGCATGACCCAGAAGATCGTCTCGGACTGGCGCGCGGCCCCCAAGGGCAACGACCTCAAGCCCGAGATCATCGTCATGGACCCGGCGACCGGCGAGCCGATGCGCAACGATGCCGGCAACCCGATCTCCTACCCGATGTCGGTCGACGCGATTCTGTCGGTCGAGGACGGCCAGGAGGTCAAGGCCGGCGACGTGGTCGCCCGTATCCCGCGCGAAGGCGCCAAGACCAAGGACATCACCGGGGGTCTTCCCCGCGTGGCGGAACTGTTCGAGGCCCGTCGTCCCAAGGATCACGCGATCATCGCCGAGCATGACGGCTATGTGCGCTTCGGCAAGGACTACAAGAACAAGCGTCGGATCGCGATCGAGCCGACCGACGAGACCTTGCCGACCGTCGAGTACATGGTGCCGAAGGGCAAGCACATCCCGGTCCAGGAAGGCGATTTCGTCCAGAAGGGCGATTACATCATGGACGGCAACCCGGCGCCGCACGACATCCTGCGCATCATGGGTGTCGAGGCTCTGGCCAACTACATGATCGACGAGGTGCAGGACGTCTATCGCCTCCAGGGCGTGAAGATCAACGACAAGCACATCGAGGTCATCGTGCGCCAGATGCTGCAGAAGTGGGAGATCCTCGACAGCGGGGAGACGACGCTTCTGAAGGGCGAGCATGTCGACAAGGCCGAGCTGGACGAGGTCAACGAGAAGGCCGAGAAGGCGGGGCTGCGCGTCGCCCAGGCCGAGCCGATCCTGCTCGGTATCACCAAGGCCTCGCTGCAGACCCGGTCGTTCATCTCGGCGGCCTCGTTCCAGGAGACCACGCGGGTCCTCACCGAAGCCTCGGTGATGGGCAAGCGCGACAAGCTGGTCGGGCTGAAGGAGAACGTCATCGTCGGCCGGCTGATCCCGGCGGGCACCGGCGGGGCGACGGCGCGGGTGCGCCGGATCGCCGGCGAGCGCGACCAGAAGGTGCTCGACGCGCGGCGGGCCGAGGCGGAAGCCGCGGCGGCGCTGAGCGCCCCGTCCGAGGACGTGATGGACGACGTGATCGGGGACGAGGTCGACAGCGGCCTGGTCGCCACCCCGGAGAGCCGCGAGGAATAACTCGCGCCCTTCCTTCGAGCTTGGAGAACCCCCGCCGTCGTGCGGGGGTTTTTCTTTGCCGGTCCGGGCCCGGGGCCGCCCCGTCGCCCTTGTCGCTCGGGCCAATGGCGCTCCCCGGGATGTGTCTTGCGCAGAAGCAGCGGGGCGCTTTCGCAAAGGTGACCTGCCTGTGGGCGGGTCTGGCCCGGCGGGGCTTGACCGTGGCGCCGGGCTGGCGTCAGCTAGCGGCGGGATCAGGACGGCCCGCCCCGGCGGCCCCAAGCACGAGGACGAGATGCGCAAATTCCTTCTGGCCTTCACCGCCGCGGCGCTGCTGGCGCCGCTCGCCCTCCATGCCGGGGCCTATGACGATTTCGAGGGCCAGATGCGCGACGCCTACAGCAACTATCGCGTCGCGCTGTTGATGAGCAACCAGGGCAAGGCCGACAAGACGGCCGAGGCGCTGGGGGCGATGGCCGAGAAATGGACCATTCTCGAGGATGCCTGGAAGACCACCCCGCCGCCGCAATATGCCGACGACCCGGGCTTTGCCGATACCCTCGACCGGGTGGCGAAGATCATCGCCTCGGCGCGCCAGACCGTCCGCGACGGCGATGTCGCCAAGGCGCATGTGGCGCTCGAGAAGATCCGGACGGATCTGGGCGCGCTGCATCTGCGCAACGGGCTGATGTGGTTCTCGGACCGGCTCAACGCCTATCACGTCCAGATGGAGGAGACCCTGACCGCCGATTACAGCGGCCAGGCGGATGGCGGGCTGGAGCGGATGCGCGAGCAGGCGGCAGTGCTGGTCTACCTGGCCCATGACCTCGTCGCCCATCCCTCGGTCAACTCCGCCGATCCCGACTATCCCGGCTTGGTCAAGGCGCTGGTCGGCAGTGCCGAGGCGTTCCAGGCGGCGGCGCGGGGCGGCGACGTCAAAGCGGCGCTGGCGGCGCGGGCCGGGCTCAAGCCCGCCTATGCCAAGCTCTTCATCCGTTTCGGCTGACGGCCCGGGCGGATGCGGGCGCGGGTGAGGGTCCCGGCGATCGGCGACAATGCGCGCGGGGCGCTCTACATGAATGTCGCCATGGCGGCCTTCACCTTCAACGACGCCTGCATGAAGGCTGTCACCGAAACCCTGCCGATCTTTCAGGCGGCGCTGCTGCGCGGGGCCGTGACCGTCGCCGGGCTGGCCGCCGTCGCCCGGGTCATGGGCGGGCTGCGGCTGCGGTTCGGCGCGCGCGAGTCGCGGCTGATCGGGCTGCGCTGCGTCGCCGAGGTGACGGCGACCATCGCCTTCCTGACCGCGCTGGCCCATATGCCGCTGGCCAACCTGACCGCGATCATGCAGTCGCTGCCGCTGGCTGTCACCCTGGCGGCGGCGCTGGTGCTGGGCGAGCCGGTCGGCTGGCGCCGGATGGCGGCGATCGGCCTCGGCTTCCTCGGCGTGCTGCTGATCGTCCGCCCCGGCACCGCCGGCTTCGACCATTGGTCGCTGCTGGGGCTGGTGGCCGTCGCCGCCGTGGTGCTGCGCGACCTGGTGACGCGGCGGCTGCCGGCCTCGGTGCCCTCGGTCTCGGTCTCGTTCTACTCGGCGCTCGGTGTCACCGTGCTCGCCGCCCTGGTCTCGCCGTTCGAAACCTGGCTCCGGCCGACACCGGCGCAGATCGCCCTGCTGATCGCGGCGGCCGGCTTCATCATCGTCGGCTACCTGTTCGTGGTCATGGTGATGCGGGTCGGCGATGTCGGCACCGTGGCGCCGTTCCGCTATACCGCGCTGCTCTGGGCGATCGTGCTGGGCTGGCTGGTCTTCGGCCAGTTCCCCGACCCGGCGACCCTGGCGGGCAGCGCCATCGTCATTGCCACCGGCCTGTTCACCCTGTATCGCGAGCGGCGCCGGCGCCGGCTGGCCGCCGCCGCGCAAGGGCCGACGTCGCTGCGCCTGCGCTGATCCGTCGGCGGCATGGCCGCTGTTGACAAGCCCGGCGACTCCCCCTATACGCCCGCCTACCCGAGTGCCGGCCTGTGCCGTGCGCGCGGGTATCAAAATCGATGTGGTCAAGATCCGGGCCTGCGCCCCGATCCTCTGGAATTCCACCGCGTCGTCCCCGCGATCAGGGGGCGGATGCGGTTTTGCGTTTTGCCAATGGGGGCAGAACGTCGTCGAGAAGCGGCGCACCCGGTCGGGTGCGAGTATTGACACGGTAACACGGGGAAAGTGTATGCCAACGATCCAACAGCTCATCCGCAAGCCGCGGGAGCCCAAAGTCAAACGCTCCAAGTCCATGCACCTGGAGCAGTGCCCGCAGAAGCGTGGCGTCTGCACGCGCGTCTACACCACGACGCCGAAGAAGCCGAACTCGGCTATGCGGAAAGTGGCCAAGGTCCGTCTGACCAACGGCTACGAGGTGATCAGCTATATCCCCGGTGAAAAGCACAACCTGCAAGAGCACTCGGTTGTCCTGATCCGCGGCGGCCGGGTGAAAGACCTTCCCGGTGTCCGTTATCACATCCTGCGCGGTGTCCTCGACACCCAGGGCGTCAAAGACCGTCGTCAACGCCGTTCGAAATACGGCGCCAAGCGTCCGAAGTAAGGAGATATCGCGATGTCGCGTCGTCACGCCGCTGAAAAGCGCGAAGTTCTGCCCGACGCCAAGTATGGCGACCGGGTCCTGACCAAATTCATGAACAACCTGATGATCGACGGCAAGAAATCCGTCGCCGAGCACATTGTCTACAATGCGCTGGACCGGGTTGAATCGCGCCTCAAGCGCGAGCCGATCGAGTGCTTCCGCGAAGCCCTCGACAACGTCAAGCCGTCGGTCGAAGTGCGGTCGCGTCGCGTCGGCGGTGCCACCTACCAGGTGCCGGTCGAAGTGCGCCCCGAGCGCCGCGAGGCGCTGGCGATCCGCTGGCTGATCGCCGCCGCGCGGAACCGCAACGAAAACACGATGGAAGAACGCCTCGCCGGCGAGCTGTCGGATGCGGTGAACAACCGTGGCACGGCCGTGAAGAAGCGCGAAGACACCCACAAGATGGCCGACGCGAACAAAGCGTTCAGCCATTACCGCTGGTAACCCTTCAGGCCTAGGACCACACCAATGGCACGCGATTACCCCCTCGAGCGATACCGCAACTTCGGGATCATGGCCCATATCGACGCGGGCAAGACCACGACGACCGAGCGGATCCTCTACTACACCGGCAAGTCCCACAAGATCGGCGAAGTCCATGACGGCGCCGCGACAATGGATTGGATGGAGCAGGAGCAGGAACGCGGTATCACCATCACCTCGGCGGCGACGACCACCTTCTGGGAGCGCACCGAGACCGGTACCGAAGCCCAGACGCCGAAGTTCCGCTTCAACATCATCGACACCCCCGGCCACGTCGACTTCACCATCGAAGTCGAACGCTCGCTGGCGGTCCTCGACGGCGCGGTCGCGCTGCTCGACGGCAACGCCGGTGTCGAGCCGCAGACCGAGACGGTCTGGCGTCAGGCCGACCGCTACAAGGTTCCGCGCCTCGTCTTCGTCAACAAGATGGACAAGATCGGCGCCGACTACTTCCGCTGCGTCGACATGATCAAGGAACGCACCGGCGCCACTCCGGTTCCGGTCAACTTCCCGATCGGTGCCGAGGACCAGCTGGAAGGCATCGTCGACCTGATCACCATGGAAGAGTGGGTCTGGAAGGGTGAAGACCTGGGCGCCGCCTGGGTTCGCCAGCCGATCCGCGACGAGCTCAAGGCGACCGCCGACGAATGGCGCGGCAAGCTGATCGAGAACGCCGTCGAGCAAGACGACGACGCGATGATGGCTTACCTGGAAGGCGAAGAGCCCGACATCGAGACTCTGCGCAAGCTGGTCCGCAAGGGCACGCTGAGCCTGTCCTTCGTGCCGGTTCTCGGCGGCTCGGCCTTCAAGAACAAGGGCGTCCAGCCGCTGCTCAACGCGGTGATCGACTTCCTGCCGGGCCCGCTCGACGTGCCGGCCTACATGGGCTTCGCCCCGGGCGACGAGACCGAGACCCGCAACATCGCGCGCAGCGCCGATGACGCGCAGCCGTTCTCGGCCCTGGCGTTCAAGATCATGAACGACCCCTTCGTCGGTTCGCTGACCTTCACCCGGATCTACTCGGGCGTGCTGAAGAAGGGCGACAGCATCGTCAACTCGACCAAGGGCAAGCGCGAGCGCATTGGCCGGATGATGATGATGCACTCGAACAACCGCGAGGAAATCGAGGAAGCGTTTGCCGGCGACATCATCGCGCTGGCCGGTCTGAAAGAGACGACCACCGGCGACACGCTCTGCGACGCCAACAAGCAGGTCGTTCTCGAAACCATGACCTTCCCCGATCCGGTCATCGAGATCGCCGTCGAGCCGAAGTCGAAGGCCGACCAGGAGAAGATGGGCCTTGCCCTGCAGCGCCTGGCTGCCGAAGACCCGTCCTTCCGCGTCGAGACCGACTTCGAGTCGGGCCAGACCATCATGAAGGGCATGGGCGAACTTCACCTCGACATCCTCGTCGACCGGATGAAGCGCGAGTTCAAGGTCGAGGCCAACATCGGCGCGCCGCAGGTGGCCTATCGCGAGACCATCAGCCACGCGACCGAGATCGACTACACGCACAAGAAACAGACCGGTGGTACCGGCCAGTTCGCGCGCGTCAAGCTCGAGATCACCCCGACCGAGCCGGGCGAGGGCTACTCGTTCGAAAGCCGGATCGTCGGCGGTGCGGTGCCGAAGGAATACATCCCCGGCGTCGAGAAGGGCATCCAGTCGGTCATGGACAGCGGTCCGCTCGCCGGCTTCCCGGTGATCGACTTCAAGGTGGCGCTGGTCGACGGTGCCTTCCACGATGTCGACTCGTCGGTCCTGGCCTTCGAGATCGCCTCGCGCGCCGCGATGCGTGACGGCCTCAAGAAGGCGGGCGCCAAGCTGCTCGAGCCGATGATGAAGGTCGAAGTGGTGACCCCGGAGGAATACACCGGCGGCATCATCGGCGACCTGACCAGCCGTCGCGGCATGGTGCAGGGCCAGGACACCCGCGGCAACGCGATCGTCATCAACGCCTTCGTGCCGCTGGCCAACATGTTCGGCTACATCAACACGCTGCGTTCGATGTCCTCGGGCCGGGCGAACTTCACCATGCAGTTCGACCACTACGAGGCCGTGCCGCAGAACATCTCGGACGAGATCCAGAAGAAATACGCTTAACGGGATGGCGGGGGGAACCCCGCCCTACCCAGCACCTGTAGGGCGGGGCCACCCCGCCACCCGAAAAAGGAGGCCACGATGGCAAAGGCAAAGTTTGAACGGACGAAACCGCACGTC
>NZ_JBHRSK010000027.1:0-8405 GCF_042643245.1 Acidimangrovimonas pyrenivorans | reverse complement strand
CGAGATGCTGCGCAAGAACGACTACGGCCGGTATCTGTTGTCGCTGCTCGAGGACTGAGCGGCGGCCGGTGGAAGCGGGCCGACAGCTTGTGCCCGGGTTTTGGGCAGATCGTAACAGGAATGCATTCTATGGGCGGTATGAGCAGGGAATTGCCGACGGGGCGCAGCCGCTGTCTGGACAGGGGCCGGCAACTGCCCTGACCTCGGGGGCGCCCCGTCGGCGTGGTCGTGCGGGCAGAGGAGCGGTGCCGTCGCAAGAGCGGACTTGTCGCTGTTCCAGCGGTCGTATTTGTTACAAGGAACCGTGATCGCACGGATATTGGTTTTTTCCTGGCGCAGCGCGCATCCTGCGTCTTGCTAGAAGAGGATTTGAGAATTTTCGCATGCTGATCGCGACCTCTGAGGCCCTGAACGGCACCGCCGTCTGCGACTGGGCCGACCAATGGAGCGGCCCGCGCGTGCTGGTCGATCTGCCCGGCAGCAATCGCACGCAGAAGGAGCTGCGCGCCCTCGAGAAGGACTTCATCGTCGTCGAATGCCTGCAGCCGCCGCGGTCCTCGGCCTGGCTGCTCTGCGAGATCATGACCCGGCTGCGCCATGTCCTCGCCCGCCCGGAATGGCCGCTCGTCTTCACCACCGACGCGCTCGGGACGCAGGAGCTGGCGCGCCTGGCCCGCGCCGGCACCGAAGAGCCCTGGCGCATCGATCACCGGCCCCGCGACGGCGGTTCCGAGCTCGGCTTTCTGCTGCTCGGGGAGAACATCACCGCGCACCCGCTGGCGCCGACCTTCTTTGCCTGCCTGCGCGGTGCCGCCGTCGCCGATAGCGAATTCGTCGAGCTGCTCGACAGGAACCTGGCCTGGGGGCAGGAATGACCGATCTCGATGCGATCTGGACCGAGCTGACCGCAGAGCTCGATCCGCGCGGCGCAAGGCCGCGTTTCCGGTTCGATCCGGCGTTCTATGCGGGGCGCTATGCCGATGTCGCGGAGGCGGAAACCGATGCCGAGACCCATTTCCGAACGATCGGTCGCGAGATGGGGCGGTTCCCGAACCATTACAGCGAGGTCCGGGCGAACTATCCCGAGGTCGACGCGCGAATCGCCGGCCTGGTGACCGACGCGCGGATCAAGGCGGCGATCGCGGCGGGCGAACCCGGCGCGCTGGAGCTGGCCTTCGAGCTGATGGACCTGGGGGAGGACGTCGATGCCGAGATCTCGAATTTCTCGCGCCGCCATTACCTGCGGACCTATCGCGACATCCTGCGGGCCGGGCTCAACCCGCTGCGCCACTACCTGATCCACGGCTTCCACGAGGGCCGCAGCACGCTGGCCCAGGTGCGCGAGCGGCAGCGGCCGGGGGCGCAGACCTTCGATCCGGGCCGGCCCACCTGCCTGATCACCGCCCATGAACTGTCGAAGACCGGCGCGCCGATCGTCAGCGTCGACCTCGCCCGGGAAGCGTCGCGCACCCATAACGTCATCTTCGCCGCGCTGCGCGACGGGCCGCTGAGCGCCGCCGCCTGCGAACATGCCTGCGCCGTCGTCATCTCGCCGCATCCGCACGAGGATTTTCCCTATTTCGAGGGCGAGATCTTCGAGGCGATCGACTTCGCCGTGGTCAATTCGGTCGAATGCTTCGACTTCGCCCGGCTGCTGGTGGCGCGCGACATCCCTTTCGCCGCCTATCTGCACGAATACGCCTATTACACCTTTCCGACCTACAAGCGGTCGCGGGTGGCGCTGTTCGCCGACCTGGTCGTCTTCTCTTCGGACCATGTCCGCGATTCCTGGCGCAACCTGTTCGCCGACCTGGAATTCGACGTCGAGCGGGATTCCACCATCGTGCCGCAGCGGGAGCTGACCGTCGGCAGCGTCGAGGCCGGGCGGCTGGCGGCGGCGCGGGCGCGGCTGTCGCGGCTGATCGGGCGCGATTGCAGCACGGCCCGGATCGTCTGCGGCGCCGGTCACGCCCAGTGGCGCAAGGGCACCGACATCTTCGTCATGGCCGCCCAGATCTGCCGCCACCGCGACCCCGAGACGATCTTCGTCTGGATCGGCGACGGGATGAATCACGAGGACATCAATTTCGGCGTCTGGACCAGTTACCAGCTGAAACAGGCCGGGACCGGGGACCCGCGGGGCAACCTGTTCTTCCTGCCGGCGGGCGATTATTACCTCGACGTGCTGGCGGCCTCGGACGCGATGTTCGTCTCGTCGCGGCTCGACCCGCTGCCGAACGTCGTCTTCGACGCGCTCAAGCAGGGCTGCCGGGCGGTGGTCTTCGAGGGCGGCACCGGCTTTGCCGATCCGGTCTACCGGGCGTCGGAGCATGTCACGGCGGTCGAATACGGCAATCCCGAGGCCGCGGCGACGGCGCTGATGGCGTTGCCGCGCAAGGTTGCCAGCGATGCGCCCGCCCCCGAGACCAGGCCGCTGCCGGTCTTCGCCATGATCGCCGAGCGGCTGCACGAACGGCTGGCGGGGCAGCGCCATTTCGTGCTGGGCGAGAGCGAGATCGACGTGCCGATGCTGTTCACCACCGACGAGGAGGACCGGCCGCTGCGGGTCAAGGCGCGCGAGAAGTTCCTCAGCTACCGGCGGCGCTTCATCTGGCGCGACCGGGCGGATGCCGAGGAGGCGCTGGCGGCCTCGGAGAACTGGAGCCACCGCAACTGCAGGATCGTGCCCTATGACACGACCGAGGCGGAGGAGCTGCCGCCCTTCTCGATGCACATCCACGCCTTCTATACCGACGAGCTGGCCGCGGATCTGCGCCGCTATCGCGCCTTCCGCCATGCCGATCGCATCGTGGTGACGACCGACAGCGAGCGCAAGGCCGAGACGATCCACGAGATCATGGCCGGCGCGGGGCTGAGCGCCGAGGTCGTGCTGGGCGACAATCGCGGCCGCGACATCCTCCCGTTCATGGAGCTGTTCCGCGACGGCGGCGCCGCCGGCGACGACGAGATCTGGTGCCACCTGCACCAGAAGAAATCGCTGGGCGTCACCAATACCGGCGATATCTGGCGCCAGTTCCTGATGTCGATCCTGCTGGGCGACGACGAGACCGTCTCTTCGGCGCTGCGCATGATCGGGACCGGCGGCACCGGCCTCGTCGCGCCCTTCGATCCCTATTTCGTGCCCTGGAACGACTCGCGCGATCTGCTGCCGAAATTCGCCGACCGGCTGCCGGGGCCGATGCCGGACAACCCGCTGCTGTTTCCGGTCGGCAACATGTTCTGGGTGCGGCGCGAGGTCGTTCTGGCGATGAACGCGATCTTCGAACAGGATTACCCGTGGCCGAACGAGCCGATCGCCAATGACGGGACCGAGTTCCATCTTATCGAGCGCCTCTGGCCGGCCATGGCCACGAGCTGCGATCTGCTGTCGCTGTTCATCGACAAGCCGGACCAGAAAAGGACCTGACGGGCATGAGGGTCATCATTCACGTCGGCATGCACAAGACCGGCAGCAGTTCGATCCAGAACTACTTTTCCCAGCATGCCGGCGACGGGTTCAAATACGCGTCTTGGCGGGGGCCCAATCACAGCGGCCTTTTCGCGCTGCTCTTCCAGGAGCTGGAGGAGGCGAAAGCCTATCACGGCTTCAATGTCCGCGGGCAGGAGTTCCTCGACCGCCTGGGCGAGATGCAGAAGCTGTGGCGCCGGCGGCTCGAGGCGGACCTGGCCGAGGCCAAGGCCGGCGGCAAGGATTTCATCCTCTCCGCCGAGGACATCTCGGCGCCGCCTTTCGAGAAGGCCACGATCGCGATGCGGGACCTGTTCGAGCAATGGGCCGACGAGATCGTCGTCATCGGCTATGTCCGGCCGCCGCTGTCCTATGCCCGCAGCGCCTTTCAGCAACGGTTGAAGGGCGGTTCGGTCGACCGGCTGAAGATCTTCGGTCTCTGGCCGGCCTATCGCAAGCGTTTCGAGAAGCTCGACACCACCTTCGGCCGTGACCGGGTGCATCTGAAGAAGTTCGATCCCGACGCCCTGGTCGGCGGCAACGTGGTCGCCGATTTCGGCCACCAGATCGGCGTCGATGTCGATGCCAGCAAGGCGGAGCGGGCGAACGAGACCCTCAGCCTCGAGGCGACGGCGCTGCTGTTCCTGCAGCGGCTGAAGGGCGACGGCTATGTCGGCGGCTTTCCCAAGGCGCCGGCGGCGAATGACAAGTTCATTGCCGCGCTCGGCCGGATCGGCACCCGGCAGCTGGGCTTCTCGGATGCGCTCTGGGGCCCGGTCCTGCAACATAACGACGAGGACATGAAGTGGATGGAAGCACGGCTGGGGACGGATTTGGCGGACCGGCCGGATGCCCGCTACACCGCGATCGACTCCGAGGACGACCTGATCGCGATCGCGGTCGAGAACTACCCGGCGCTCGAGGAGGCGCTGATCGCCTGCATCAGGTCCTCCGATACCCCCGCGCAGGAGAGGACCGTTCGCGCGCTCGATTCGCTGCGCCGCCATTGCTACTGAAGGAAAGACCCGCAAAAACAATGAGAACAGCTCTTGCCGACCAAGGAAGAGAGGCCCGCGCGGTGGCCGTCCCTCCCGCGTCCGGGCCCGCGCTCGAGCCCGCGTCCGGGCATCGCAACGAGGCAGGCCGAAGGACGGGACGATCTGCGAGCGCCGTCCCCGGCGCCCGGCGCCCGGAACGGAAAAATGCGGGACCCGGATCGAGAAATCATGCACATTGCCGTGAAACCTGACGCGAGTTCGACACCATGACCAAGAAGTCCAAGCGCCCGTCCGCCCCGCCGTCCCGCGTGGCCGTCGTCGTTCTCGGCATGCATCGTTCGGGCACGTCGGCGCTGGCCGGGGTGCTGGGCCAGCTGGGCTGCGACCTGCCCCAGGATCTGATGCCGCCCACCGAGGACAATCCGAAGGGCTATTTCGAATCGAACAAGGTCTACCGGCTGAACGACGCGCTGCTCGATTCCGCCGGCACCTCCTGGGACGATTGGCAGGAGTTCAATCCCGGCTGGATCACGTCGCAGCGCGCCGACGCGTTCCGCAGCCGCGCCCAGGCGGTGCTGGACGAGGAATTCGCCGGCTCGCCGCTTTTCGTGCTCAAGGACCCGCGCATCTGCCGCTTCGCGCCGTTCTGGCTCGACCTGCTCGAGCAGCAGGGGTGCCGGCCGCTCGTTGTCTGCACCCATCGCAACCCGCTCGACGTCGCCGCCTCGCTCGAGCGGCGCGAGGGCTGGCCGCTGGCCTACGGCCTGCTGCTCTGGCTGCGCCATGTCCTCGACGCCGAGGCCGGCAGCCGCGGCCGGCCGCGGTTCTTCACCAGCTACGAACGGCTGATCGGCAACTGGGCCGGGGTGGTGGCGGAGATGGAGCAGGCGCTGGAGATGACCCTGCCGCGCAAATCCGCCAGCGTCGCCGCCGAGGTCGAGGCGTTCCTGTCGCGCGACCTGCAGCATTTCCGCAAGGATCCCGACGCGGCGATCGCCAACCCGCTGCTGTCGGGCTGGCTGCGCGACAGCTACGACATTCTCGAGACCTGGGCGCAGAAGGGCGAGCGCAAGGCCGATCACGCCCGGCTCGACCGGATCCGTGCCGAACTGAACGCGGCGGCGCCGGCCTTTGGCGGGCTGATCCAGGCCGCGCTGAGCGCGCGCGGCGAGGTAACGGGACTCCGCACCACGCTGGAGGAGCGCGAGACGGCGCTGCAGGAGGCCGAGGCCGCCCTTGGCACCGCGCGCGGCGAGAACGAGGATCTGCGCGCCGCCCGGGCTCGGCTGCAGAAGGGCCTGGAGGAGGCCCAGGCCATGCTGGAGGAGACCCGCGAGGGGCGGCGGAACTCCGACCAGAGGGTCGAGGAGCTGACTGCCCGGATCTCGGCGAAGGAGAAGCAGATCGCCGAAACCCGGGCCGCGCTCGACGCGGCGCGGCGCCAGGGCGAGGAGCTGCGCGGCAGCCGGCAAAACCAGCAGGAGACCCTGCAGAAGCTGCAGGCCCAGCTGGCCGCGCTGCGGCAGGCGCGCCAGACCGCGGACCAGAAGGCCGCGCAGGCCCAGGCCGAGGTCGAGCGACTGACCGACGAGCTGGCGGAGCGCGACAAGGCCCTGGAAGAGGGCCGACACGAACGCGACAAGCTGCGCAGCAGCCTGGAACAGCGCAGCCACGAGGCCGAACAGGTCGGCCTCGAGCTCAAGGCGAAGGCCGACGAGGCCGCGCAGGTGGCGCGCGAGCTGACGACGGCGCGGCGCAAATGCGAACGCTACCAGCACGACCTGGAACGCAGCGAGCGCAGCCTGCTGCTGCTCAAGACCCAGATGGCCAAGCAGATGCAGGAGACCCTGGCGGAAAGCCTGAACGGCAGCCGGTCGAAGCCGCTGGAAGAGGCCCGCAAGGGGCTCGAGGAGCTGCGCCAGCGCGTCGAGGACGTCACCCGCGAGCGCGACGCGGCACAAGGAGAGCGCGAGGCGTTGGAGGCGCGGCTGTCCGGGCTCGAGGACGCGCTGGCCGCCGCCCGGGACGCGGGCGAGGAGGCCGCCCGGCAGGCTGCGGCGCAAGCGGAGGAGGCCGGGCGGCTGGCGGCCGAACGGACCGAGCTGGGCCAGAGCCTGGAACACGAGAAGGAGGCCGCGGCCCGGATGCGCGACGAGTACGAACAGCGCATCGCCGAGCTGGAACGGGCCAACCGGGATCTGCTCAACAGCACCTCGTGGCGGATCACCGGGCCGCTGCGCCGCCTGGTCCGGACCGTTCGCCGCGACCGCTGAGCCGCGCTGTCCCCGGGGCCGGGCGGCGGCTCAGCCGGTCTTGTCGACCGTCCGGCGCACCCAGTCCCAGGTCTCGGCGATGCCCTCGGCCAGCGAGATCGTCGGCGCCCAGCCGAGGGCGTCGCGCGCGCGCTGGATGTCCAGCACCACGCGGGGCACGTCGTAGTTCCGCCCCGGCTTGTAGACCGGCTGGACATCGCCGCCGACGGTCGCGCGGATGGTCTCGACCACCTCGGCAATCGAAGCGCCGCTGCCGCTGCCGGCATTGAAGCAGCCGCTGATATCGGCCTCGGCCGCCTGCACGCAGAGCCGGGCGAGGTCATGGACATGGATGAAGTCGCGCACCACGCTGCCGTCGCCCCAGACCTCGATCGGTTCTGCGCGTGCCAGCCGCCACAGATGGGTGCCGATGATGCCCTGGATCCCGGTATGGCCCTGGCGCGGGCCGTAGGGGTTGGAGGCCCGCAGCACCACCTGCTGCAGCCCGTGCAGCTGCTGCTCCATGTAGAGGTAGTTCTCGATCGCCACCTTGACGATGCCGTAGGAGCTGATCGGGTGCAGCGGGTGGGTCTCGGTGACGGGATCGGTGGTCGGCACGCCGTAGACGGTGCCGCCCGAGGACAGGTAGACGATCTTGCCGACCGAGCTCGACCGCAGCACCTCGAGCAGGTTGACCGTCGAGATCAGGTTGCCGGTGATATCGGCGACGGGATCGAGGTTGGAGGTCGCCGGAACGGTGGTGCTGGCCAGGTGGATGAGCGCGTCGACGCCGCTCATCGCTTCGAAGATCTGCGCCGTGTCGGCCAGGTCGCCGGCGATGTATTCCACTTGCGGCAGCGGCGGGCGGAACATCTCTGGTCGACGATCATAGACCCGTACCCGGTGACCGCTTTTCAGCAGATGATCCACGACATGCGATCCGATGAAACCGCATCCCCCAATCACCAATACCCTCATCCATCAGGCTCCCAATAGTCCGTCAGTGAAATCAATGCCGAGCAATATAAAGAGTGCATTGGCCGGCGTTCTTCACACGGTGCTCCGACCAAGGGCCCAGGTTCATTTCTACGCGGAGCCGCGGCCATTCTCAAGCGACGCGTTCCGCGCCGGCCCGGCCGACCGTCACGGTTTCCGGCAAGAGGGCGCCGGCGACCGTTGCCGCCGGCAGAGGGCCTAGCGATTCTGCTCGATCAGGGCGGAGACGAAGGGCTGGACGAAGCGGTCCATCACCTGCTGGCTGTCCTCGGGCAGGCGCATGTCGGCGACCGGCGCGTCGGCGTCGGGCAGCGGATCGAGGAACAGGGTCTCGCGCCCGAAGCGGCGCTCGGCCAGCGCCCGGTTGCCCGCCGCATAGCGGTCGAGCACCGCCGCCCGGCGCTCGGGCGTCAGCAGCAGCGACGGGAGCCGCCCGTCGCGCTGCAGCTTTTCGCTGACCGTGGTGAAGGCCCGGATCAGCGCCAGCTTGTAGGCCATCTTGGCCGTGTCGAGCGGCAGGTGGCGCATGAATTCGCTGGTCAGCGGATCGAGGCTGGGATTGGTCACCGCCGGCAGATCGAGCGCGTCGAAATCGGGAATGCCGGCCTGCTCGCAGAACTTCGCGATCGCGCCATCCGGCATCGCGTGTTTCTCGAACACGTGCAGCAGCACGTTGTCTTCGCCGAACAC
>NZ_JBHRSK010000026.1:0-51712 GCF_042643245.1 Acidimangrovimonas pyrenivorans | reverse complement strand
GAACTATCTTTGACTCTGTCCTTGCGTCGCGCTAGCGCGCCCCGAGTGCCGCGCGCTGGCTGCGGCCGCCGCGAAACCGCGGCGTGACCTCGACCGGCTCTTCGGCCGGCTCCGGCGTGGCGGCCTCGGGCTCGGCGGTGCCGAACTTGTAGCCCCGGCCATAGACCGTCTCGATATACTGGTAGCCGCTTTGCGCCGCCGCGCCGATCTTCTTGCGCAGCTTGCAGATATAGACGTCGATCACCTTGTCGAAGGGCTGGTCGTCGTCCATGCCGTAGACCGCGTCGTAGATCGCGCCCTTCGAGATCACCCGGTTCGAGTTCAGCACCAGGTGCTGGAAGATCGCGTGCTCGCGCTTCGACAGCCGCAACCGGCCGCCGGAGACTTCGGGGTCGCGGCCGTCGAAATAGGCCTTCACCTCGCCCACGGTCACGCTTTCGGCGGCATGGCCGTAGGAGCGGCGGTTGATCGAGTTGACCCGACTGAGCACCTCGATGCCCTTGATCGGGCTGACCATGACATCGTCGGCGCCGAGGTCCAGCGCCTCGGAGGTATCGCGCGAGTTCTTGAAATCGCGCATCACGATCAGGGGGTTGCGGCAACCGGCGGCGCGCACCGCGCGGATATTGTCGAGCGTCTGCGGGGTTTCGCCGATCAGGATGGCGCGGGTGTCGCTGCCCTTGCGGTTCAGCACGCTCAGGTCGGAGGCGAAGAAGTCCTCGCCGACCAGCACCGGCGACATGCCCACGCCCTCGAGTTCGGCGATCAGACCGTCCCGGCGACCGTCGCGAGGCTCGAAAACGTAGATATACATGAGGACCTCCGGATCCCGACGCAGTTCGCTCATACAGGATGCACTGACCTTAAGAACAATAAGAACAGTGGTCAAGAATTAATGAATTATGCTTCTGGACACAAAGAAAGACATCATCTATCCATGATGCAGGGGCCGGTCCCTTCTGCGGGCGGGTCCTTCGGATCGAAAGGGCCGCAGCGAGAGGGTGCCGGACCGATGACTGTCGCCGCATATCGTGCCTGCCTGGCCGCCCTGATGCTGGCGATCGGCCTCGTTCTGGCCGGGCCGGCGGCGGCGGTGGTGCGGATCAAGGACATCGCCAGTTTCGAGGGCGTGCGCGACAACCAGCTGGTCGGCTATGGCCTCGTCGTCGGCCTCAACGGCACCGGCGACAAGCTGGCCAACAGCCCCTTCACCCGCAAATCCATCGAGGGCATGCTCGAACGGCTCGGCGTCGGCAACCTGTCGGACGACAAGCTCAAGACCCAGAACACCGCCGCGGTGATGGTGACGGCCAAGCTGCCGCCCTTCGCCCGGCGCGGCTCGACCATCGACCTGACCGTGTCGTCGCTGGGCGACGCCAGCAGCCTGCGCGGCGGCACCCTGATCGTGACGCCGTTGTCGGGCGCCGATGGCGAGATCTATGCGGTCGGGCAGGGGCCGATCTCGGTCTCCGGCTACTCGGCGCAAGGCAATGCCGCCAGCATCGTCGAGGGTGTGCCGACGGTGGCCCGCGTCGTCAACGGCGCCACGGTCGAGCGCGAGATCGCCTTCGACCTCAATTCGCTCAATTCGGTCCGGCTGGCGCTGCACACGCCCGATTTCACCACCGCCGAGCGGGTGCAGAAGGCGATCAACGACGAGCTCGGCCACGGCACGGCCAAGGTGCTCGACCCCGGCACGGTCGAGGTGGCGCGGCGCGGCAAGTATGACGTGCCGACGATGATGGCGGCGATCGAGAACCTCGAGGTGGCGCCGGATTCCGTCGCCAAGGTGGTGATCGACGCCAAGACCGGCACCATCGTCATCGGCGCCCATGTCCGCATCGACAAGGTGGCGATCAGCCAGGGCGGGCTGACGGTGAAGGTGCGGGAAAGCTACCAGGTCAGCCAGCCCAGGCCGATCAGCATCGGCAAGACGGTGGTGGTGCCGAAGAGCGACGTCAAGGTCGAGGAGAAAAACACCAAGTTCACCGTGCTGCAGGGCGATGTCAGCCTGCAGGACCTGGTCGACGGGCTGAACGCGATCGGCGTCGGCGCGCGCCAGACGATCGCGATCCTGCAGGCGATCAAGGCGGCCGGCGCCTTGCACGCCGATCTGCAGATCATCTGAGGCGGGGCGATGGAGGGGATCGGAAAACCAGCCCTGCCGCCCGCCGCCGCCACGGCCGGCGGCGCCAAGCGCGACGCCGAGATCAAGAAGGTGGCGCAGGAGTTCGAGGCGGTTTTCCTGACCCAGACCGTCGACCAGATGATGAAGACGGTGAAGCTGGGCGACATGGATGGCGGTCATGCCGAGGCGACCTGGCGGTCGTTCCTGGCCCGCGAGATGGCGCAGCAGATCGCCGATAGCGGCACCACCGGCATCGCCCAGAGGATCGAAACCATGCTCAAGGCCTACAAGGGCTGAGCGACAGGAGATCGAGAGATGCAGAGCCCCGAGCCGTCGCGTTTCAGGAAACGCCTGGAAGCCCGCCGCGCCGGCGCCCCGGCCGAGGCGATGACCGACGAGGATCGCCAGGGCCTGGCCGCGTTCGAGTCCGACATCGTCGCCGTGACGGAGCTGCTGCAGGACGAGATCGCGGCGATCGGCGCCGGGGACCTCGACAGGGTCGGGGGGCTGTACGAGCGCAAGGCCGAGCTGCTCAAGCGGATCGAGCTGCGGATGCCCGTGGTCGAGCTCTTCCTGCGCGATCGGCTGGCCGGCGACGACCCGCTGCGCGCCCGGTTCGCCGCGTTCCGGGCGGCGGTCGAGGAGGACAGCGCATTGCTCGACCGGATGTCGCAGGCCACGGCCGAGATCGTGCGCGAGATCGAGAAGATCCGCGACCGGCACAGCCTGAACGGGCTTTACGGCAAGAGCGGCCAGAAGCTGGGAGAGGAGGCTGGGGCGCAGCGCCAGATCGACAAGACGATCTGACGGCGGGCGGGCAAGCGTCCGGATTGCAGGCGCCCGGCGCGGCCGGTCGGTCAATCGCCTGAGCACTGTGGCCGATCTGTCGCGCTCGCCCTCCGGTGGCGGATTCAATTGTGGCGGTACTGTGGCCGTTAGCAAAACGTTAACCGTGCTTTAAACGAAGTGGGCAAGATGCCTCTTTGCAGCCCCGGCCTGCCGGCTTGGGCGGCTTTTCTGTCAGAAGACGAAAATACGTGAACAGAAAGCGAATGAGGAGAGCACGGAATGTCATCCATTCTTACCAACACCTCGGCGATGACCGCCCTTCAAACCCTGAAGTCGGTCAATATGGGGCTCAACGAAACCCAGAACCGGATTTCCACCGGTCTTCGCATCCAGTCGGGCGCTGACAACGCGGCCTACTTCGCCATCTCGCAGACGATGAAGGGCGACAGCGGGATGTACAAGTCGATCGACGAAAGCCTGACCATGACCAAGAACTCGGTCTCGACCGCCGCTCTCGGCGCGAGCACCGTGAACGATCTGGCCCAGCAATTCGTCGAGCGCGTGGCCTTCGCCCAGGGCGATGCCGTCGACCGCAGCCAGGTCCAGAACGAACTCAACAGCCTTGTCGACCGGATCGGCACCACGATCGACCAGGCGTCGTTCAACGGTAACGACCTGGTCAGCGGTGGCGGTTCGGTCACCGTCGTGACCGGCATCAAGCGGGCCGCTGGCGGCAGCTTCTCGACCACGTCGATCAGCTTCCAGAAGGTTGACCTGACGGCGATCAAGACCACGCTCGCGGGTATCGACGTCAGCAGCGCCAGCACCGGCGCCCTCGCCGGCCTGCTGTCGACCGCCCAGGGCGCTCTGGCCGATGCCGTCTCGGCCTCGACCTCGCTCGGCGTCACCGAGGCCGCGCTGCAGACGCAGCAGGACTTCCTCGGCAAGCTGACCGACAAGCTCGACACCGGTGTCGGCAACATGGTCGACGCCAACATGGAAGACGAAGCGGCCAAGATGCAGGCCTACCAGGTGCAGCAGCAGCTGGCCACGCAGTCGCTGTCGATCGCCAATAAGGCGCCGCAGAACCTGCTCAGCCTGTTCCGCTAAGGCGGGCCGAGGCCATGATCCGGGAAGGTCCCGCCCGCGCGGGGCCTTCCCTTCACCCGCGCGGCGCGGCGAATATTAAAATTTCCTTTAACCAGCCGCTGTTACCCTCAAGTCTCGCGGGCAGAAGAAGAAACGGAAAGACCAGATGAGCATTGCCGCCTACAAGCGCACGATCATCGAGACCGAGGCGCCGAGACAGATCGAGCGGCGCATCCTGGCGCAGGTGACGGGACAGCTGGAGCAGCACCAGGAAAAATTCGACGCGAGCGGCGACCTGTCAGAGCGGCTGTCGCTGCTGGCCGGCGACCTGCGCGCCTGCCTCTGGGACAACGAACAGGTCTGGCTGATGCTGCGCAGCGACCTGTCAGAGCCCGAGAACGCCCTGCCGCCGCAGCTGCGCGCCGGGCTTCTGTCGATCGCGCTGTGGATCGAACGCCAGACCAACCTGGTGATGCGCGGCACCGGCAATATCGGCCCGCTGGTCGAGGTCAACCGCTCGATCATCCGCGGGCTGGCCGGCGACGCTGGAACCGCGGAGCTGCAGGAGGCGTGAGATGGGGCTCAAGCTGACGCTGCGACCGAATGAGCGAGTGGTGGTCAACGGCTGCGTGATCCGCAATTCCGACCGGCGCAACGTGCTGACCATCGAAACCCCTGCCGACGTGGTGCGCAGCGACGACCTGCTGGACGAGGACGCGGCGGCGACGCCGGTCAAGCAGGCCTATTTCCTGATCCAGACCGCCCTGATCCGGCCCGACACGCGCGAGGCGCTGGTGCCGGTGATCCAGGAAAAGCTGGCCGACCTCGTCGGCATCTTCAACCAGCAGACCGCGGGCGGCGTCATCGAGGCCGCGACCTGCGTCTCGGTCGGCGACTATTACAAGGCGATGAGCGCGCTGCGCCCGGTGATGCGGCACGAGGCCGAGGTGCTGGACTATATCGCGGCGCGTTCGGCCGGGATGGCGGAGGCGCCGAACCCGGCGCCGGAAAAGGCGTAGGGAGGCGGCGATGCTTTCGATCAGCGGAATGACCGGCCGGCTGGCGCTGACCCTGCTCGACAAGACCAAGGACGCGCAGCTGAAAAGCATCGAGAACGATCCCGCCAACGCCCGCGCGATCGCCAGGTTCCGCGACCAGGTCGGCAGCATCAACACCGTCGACGACCTGGTCGGCAATTACGACGTCTACAGCTTCGTCATGAAGGCCTATGACCTGAAGGACCAGATGTTCGGCAAGGCGATGATGAAGCAGATCCTGTCCAGCGATCCGACCGACAAGACCTCGTTGCTCAACAAGCTGACGGATTCGCGCTTCCGCACCTTCTACAACGCCATGGGCTTCACCTCGAACGGCCAGGTGAACGTCAACACGCTCAAGCAGAGCTGGCAGGACCAGGTCGTCCAGCGTTTCGTCGAACAGCAATATATCAACGACGAGGGCAGCCAGAACGACGCCGTCGGCACGGTGCTGAGCTTCCGCCAGAAGGTCGGCGGCATCAACAGCTGGTACGACGTGCTCAAGGACAAGAAGGTGGGCCAGTTCATGCGCACGGCGCTGCAGATCCCCGACGGCGTGGTGGCGCAGGATCTCGACCGGCAGGTGAAGCTTTTCGAAGACAAGTTCGACATCAAGAAGCTGCAGGATCCGGCCGAGGTCGAGAAGCTGGTGTCGAAATACGTCGCCATTTCCGATGCCAAGAACGCGGCCGCCAACGCCGCCAACGATCCGGGCCTTCAGCTCATTTCGGGGGCGCTGTCCTCGGACGGCAGCGGCCAGTTCGTGCCGGCGACGCTCGACATCTCGTCGATCGACATGTCCGCCTTTTCCGCCAGTTCGCTCTACCGCTAGGCCGCCGGCTCCGGCTGCCAGATCAGCGTCAGCGCCGCCCCCCAGGCGGCGGCAATCGCCGTGGCGCGCCCGGCCAGCCGTTCGGCCAGTGCCGCGGGCAAGGGACCTTCGCTGCTCACCTGCAGGGTCAGGCCGTCGCCGACGCGCTCGGCGGTGATCCGGACCGGGCCGCAGAAGGGCAATTCCATTTCCAGCACCAGCGTATCGCGCGGCGGATCCGTCTGCTCCGGCGCCGGGCGGCTCCAGTCGGTGTCATACTCGGCCTCGGCGCCGAAGATCGGCATTTGCCAGCGCCGCGGATCGGCCCCGAGCCCGGCGGTGAAACCGACCAGCGCCTTCTCGGCCGCGCGGCCGGCCCGGTTGCGCGCGCCATAGCGGGCGCGCCGCCGCCGGCGGGCCAGTTCGCTGAGCGTCCCGTCCTGAAGGATCTGCGGGAACAGGGCGGCGATCAGGGCGAAGCCGGCGCTGTTGGCCTGGGGGAAGACGGCGGCCAGCGCCGGGTCGGCCAGGGGCAGGGCCGCCGCCGTCACCGGGGCCAGCCCGGCCAGCGCCGCCGACAGCGCGGGCCCCGCGGCGGGCACGGCCGGCGGGGGCTCGGTGCTGCGGGCGGCGGGTTGCTGCCCGGTCTCGCCCGCGACCCGGATCCGGCCGCTGCCGGCATCCAGCATCAGCCGCAGCACCTGCCCGGGCTCGAACCGGCCGGCATCGGCCGGCAGCGTCACGGTGCCGAGCGCGGTCGCCACCCGGGTGTCGCCCGAGTCGAGGATCGACAGCACCCGGCCCGAGATCCAGCCCGCCCGGGCCAGGGCGCGCAGCGAAAGGGTGGTGGAGGGGAAGGCGGCCGCCCCGGCCGGTCCGGAGGCGCCGCCGACGCTCATTCGAGGATGAGGTCGTCGTCATCCAACGGCAGGCGGATGACTTCTTCTTCGGCCAGTTCCAGCGCCCCGTCGACCAGCGCCGACTGTGCCGTCTGCACGTCGCGGCCGCGCACCGGACCCATTGACGACATTTCCTCGAGCAGCATCTCGCGCGAGCGCGCCGGCAGGGCGTTGAGGAAATGGTCGCGGATTTCCTTCTTGGCGCCGCGCAGCGCCAGCGGCAGGGTGTTGCCCTCGACCGTCCGCATCACCCGCGCCAGGCTGTTGGCGTCGAGCCGGATCAGATCCTCGAAGGTGAACATCTTCTGCTTGATGGCGTTGAAGGGTTCGGGGATCCGGGTCTCGAGATCCTCGGTCACCTTCTCGAACAGGCTCGGGTCGAGCTTGTTGAACAGGTCGGCCATGCGCTGCTGCGGGTCGGGGCCCGAGGAGCGCCGGGCCGAGCTCATGAACTCGTGCTGCACCGTCTCCTCGATCTGGGCCAGCACGTGGCGCGGCACCGAATCCATCGCGATCATGCGCTCGATCACGTCGAGCATCCGCTCGTGGCCCAGCAGCGGCAGCACCTTGGCGGCGACGTCGGGTTTCACCTTGGTCAGGATCGCGGCGATGGTCTGGTCGTGCTCGCCCTTGATGTAATTGGCGATCACCTGCTCGTTCAGGGCCGAGAAGTTCTCCCACATGTTGCGGCCGACCAGCGGGCCCTGGATCTCGCCCATGATCTCGCCCACCCGGCTGTCGGGCAGGAAGTTGCGCAGCATGGTCTCGGCCATTTCCATCGAGCCGACCACCGCGCCGCCCGAGCCGGCATTGTCCATGAATTCCGAGATCACCTGCTCGGCCACCTGCGGCGGGATGGTGCCCAGGCCCGAGATCGCCCGCGTGATCTCGTGGATGTCGTAATCGTCCAGCCGCTGCATCAGGTCCGAGCCCTGCTCCTCGCCCAGGCACAGGAACAGGATCGCCGCCTTCTCGGCGCCGTTCAGCTTCTTGATGTCCTTGATCGGCTTCATCATGTCGGTCCGGGCTGAAACTATTCTTGTAAACTAGCACCCGTATCCGGTGGGATCAATTTTTATTCTTGCTGTTCTTGGTGATTCACGAACTCCTCGAGCACCACCGAAAGCAGCGTCACCAGCCGCGCGTCCGGGCTGTCGGCGTCTTGCGGCAGCCCGGCGGCGATCCGGGCCAGGGCGCGGGGATCGTTCGGGTCCTCTCCCGGGCCGAGCAGCGCGCCGGCCCGGGGATGCAGGGCAACGACGTCTTGCGGCGCGGTCGGTGTATCGGGGGTGGTCATCGGCTCAGCCTCCGCCGGCATAGGGAAGATAGGATTGCATCAGGCTGCCGGCGAGCATGTACCAGCCGTCGATGAGGACGAAGAAGATCACCTTGAACGGCAGCGAGATCATCACCGGCGGCAGCATCATCATGCCGGCGCTCATCAGCACCGAGGCGACGATCAGGTCGATGGCGATGAAGGGCAGGTAGAGCAGGAAACCGATGGTGAAGGCGCGGCGCAGTTCCGAGATCATGAAGGCCGGGATCAGCGCCCGCCAGCTGACCGAGTCCGGCCCGGCCGCCGGCGGCGTTTCGGGTTCGGGCTGGGCGGTGTCCGGTTGCGCGCCCGGGGTCTCCTTGGCGGTGATGTCCTGGAACAGCTTGATGTCGTTCGGCCTTGTATTGGCGAACATGAAGGCGCGGAACGGGGCGCCGATCCGGGTCAGGGCCTGTTCCTCGGTGATGGTGTTGTTCATCAAGGGTTGCAGCCCGCCCTGCCAGGCGTCGTTGAAGACCGGCTGCATGACGAAGAAGGTCATGAACAGCGCCATCGCGTTCAGCACCATGTTGGGCGGGGTCTGGTTCAGCCCCAGCGCCGAGCGCAGCATGGAAAAGACGATGACGAAGCGGGTGAAGCTGGTCATCACCACCAGCAGGCCCGGCGCGATGCTCAGCACCGTCATCAGGGCGATGAGCTGGAGGATGCGACCGCTGAGGCTGGCGCCGGCATCACTGCCCGGCGCGACATTGCCGACCATCTGCGACAGGCCCTGCAGGATGCCGCCGGCATCCTGCGCCTGCGCCGCCCCGGCCGCGAGGGCGAGGACGGTCAGCGCCACGGCGCCGAGGCCGAGAAGCTGGAAGCGGCGGGTCGGGAAACGGCGGGGCATCGGCTCTCCCGGTCTCAGCTATGCGAGACGTAATCCTTGACGATCTCGGTCAGGGTGACGCCGATGCGGTTGTCGCCGACCTTGACCAGGTCGCCCCGCGCCACCAGCCGGTCGTTGATCATCACGTCGACCGGCTCGCCGATCTTCTTGTCGAGCTCGATCACCGAACCGCGGCTGAGATTGAGCAGCTGCGAGATCGACATGCGGCTCTGGCCCAGCACGATCTGGACGTTGAGCCCGACATTGAGCATCGCGTTGATGTTCTGGCCGCTCCCCTGCTCGGCGACCTGCTTGCCGACCATGGTGTCGATCACGGTCGGGGTTTCGGCCGCCTGCTGCGGCTCGAACGGGTTGGTTTCGGGCTCGGACTGGGCCGTCCCGAGGGGCTGCTGGTCGTTCTCGGACATCACATCGCCTTCCTGATGGTCTCGCGCTCGGCCTCGGGCCCTGTCATCTCGCGCAGGGTCGAGAGGATGCCGGCGCAGATCGCGTCGTAGCTGTATTCCATGAACCCGTCCTGCCAATCGACGCGGGCGTCGCCGTCGCGCATCGTCGCGTCGGCGACGATCTCGACATGGCGCTGCACCGCCCCGCCGCGGGCCAGCGCCTCGAGCTCGGGGGCCAGCCGGTCATGGGTGGCGGGCGACAGCCGGATCTGCAGCTGCGGGCTGCGCAGGGCCAGCGCCAGGGTGCGGCGGATCTGGTCGGCCGCCGCCGCCGCCGAGCGCCGGGCGAGGAATTCGGGAAAGACCTTGTCGCAGACCGACAGGGTGAAGGCGAGCAACTGGCGCTCCAGCGCCTCGCGATGGGCGACCTGGCCCGCGACATAGTCCTGCAGCCGCGGCGCGATGATCTCGAGCGCCTCGGCCTGGCGCATCGCCAGTTCCTGCTCCGACACCATCCGCGCCGCGGCGTAGCCCTCGGCATAGCCTTCGCGCACCGCGGCCTCCTGCGCCGCCTTCACCGCCGCGTCCAGGTCGGCCTGGCTGAAGCGGCGGGCGCGGTCGCGCTCGGCCTCGCGCAGCTCGTCCTCCAGTTCGGCATCGAAGTCGCGGTGGAAGAATGTGTTCATCTCAGGCCTCGTTCATCAGCCAGCCGCGCAGGATCTTGATCGCCTCGTTCGGCTCCTGCTGGACGTAGCCGCGCACCGTCTCGACCTTGCGCTTGAACATGCTGCTGTGGATCGTGCCCGAGTCGAACAGCCCTTCGCCCAGCCCGCCGGATATGCTGGTGACCGCCTGCGGCCGGACCACCGCCGGCCGCGGCGGCGCGGGCCGGGCCGGCAGGCTGGCGGGCGGGGCCTGCCCCTCGGGCGCCTTCGCCTCTGCCTCCGGATCGCCGGCTTCCGCCTCGGGCGCGGCCAGGGCGGCGGCATCGGGCTTGGCGGGCAGGGCGGGTGTCTCGTCCAGCAGCCGGTTCATCACCGGGCGGAAGCCGAAGATGACGGTGACGCCGACGACCAGCAGCGCCAGCACGCCGCGCAGGATCGACATGATGTTGTCGGACAGCCGCTGGCCCAGGGTCGGGCCCACCGGCTCGCCGACATCCATCGAGTAATCCATGAAGCGCAGGCTATCGACCGAGACGGTGTCGCCGCGCGCCTTGTCGTAGCCGATCGCCGATTCCACCAGCTTGGTCAGCCGCGACAGTTCCTCCGGCGAGCGTTCCTGGTATTTCACCCCGCCGCCCTGCTTCTCGTAGATGCCGTTGACCAGCACGGCGACCGAGACCCGCTTGATCGCCCCGGCCTCGCGCGTCGTCTCGCTGCGGGTGCTGCCGATCTCGTAGGTGGTGCGCTCGTTGGTCTTGGCGCTGTTGTTCGAGCTGCCGCCGGCACCGCCCGGCCCGGCCAGCGCCGGCGGCAGGTTGGCCGTCACCCCGACCTGGCCACCGGTGGCGTTCTGGTCCTGGCTCTTCTCGTTGCGGCTCTCGGTCGAGCGCACGACCTGCTGGTTGGGGTCGAAGCTCTGCTGGACGACGACCTGCCGCGCGGTGTCGAGCTCGACCGCCACCTGGACCCGGACATTGCCGGCGCCGACCCGGGCCGAGAGGATCTGCTGGATGTTGCGCGACATCCGGTCCTCGATCGAGCTCTTGGCGGATTCGATCGTCGCCGGGCCGGCATCGGCGCTGTCCTCGGCCAGGATCGTGTCGCCGCGCGCCGACAGCACGGTGACGCGCCCCGGCGACAGGTTGGCGACCGCCGCGGCGACGAGGTTGCGGATCGCCAGCGCCTGCTTGCGGCTGACCGTGTGGCTGGCATCGGCGCGGACGACGACCGAGGCGCTGGGGTCGGGCCGGGTGCGCGAGAAGGCCTCGCGCTCGGGCAGCACGAGGTGGACGCGGGCGCTGTTGATGCCGTCCAGGGTCTGGATCGAGCGTGCCAGCTCGCCCTCCATCGCCCGCAGCCGGTTGACGTGCTGCATGAAGGTGTTCATGCCCAGCCCGCTGCTGTTGTCGAACAGTTCCCAGCCCGGTTCGCCATCGGCGGGCAGGCCCTGCTCGGCCAGGGTCATCCGTGCCTGGGCCAGGTCCTGCTGCGGCACCGAGACCGAGCCGCCGTCTTCCGACACCCGGGTCTGGATCCCGGCCTTGTCGAGCGCGTCGACCACCTTGGCGGCGCTGGCTGGCGAGAGCTGGTTGTAGAGCGGCTTGTAGGTCGGGGCCGTGACCAGCGACAGGCCGAAGAGCAGGGCGAACACCCCGCCCAGCCCGACACCGCCGAGGATCAGCAGCCGCTTGCGGCCCAGAGACAACAGGTTTTCGACGATCTGCTTCACGTCGGCCTCGGTCAAACCTTCGATTTCTTTGAGGCAGCCTAATCTATCTTTGTATTGCAAGTAAATACTGTATCGCTATACTTGTTGCAGGACTTGGATCGAAAGTATTGATCCGTGGTTCGGCAAGGACTTGATGGGTTCCCATGACCGAGGTCAGCGAAGGACAGATTCCCGAAGAGCCGACCGGCCTGCGCAAGCTGCTGGGCAACCGGCTGCTGGTTTTCGGCCTGGCCGGTCTGCTGGCCGTGGCGGCCCTGGGCGGCGGGCTGTTCGCCGCGCTCGGGCTGGACGGGATAACGGGGCTTGTCGGCGGCGGCGGTCACACGGCCGAGGCGCCGGCGGCGCATGGCGAGGCCGCGGCCGGCGGCACCGAGCTGCTCGACCTCGACGAGATGGTGGTCAACATCACCGGCTTCACCGCCACCGGCAGCAAGACCTCGCGCTTCATGAAGCTCAAGGTCTCGGTGGTCTATGGCAAGAGCGACGCCAACCACGCGCTGATGACGGAGAAGGCGCCCTTCCTGCGCGACAGCTTCCAGACCTACCTGCGCAACCTGACGGAAAACGACCTGCGTGGCAGCAACGGGCTGGTGACGCTGAAGGCCGAGCTGCTGAAACGGGCGCGGGCGGTCACCGATGGCGACGTGCCCAAGGCGATCCTGATCGGCGACCTGATTATCCAGTAGGGCGGGACAATGAGCGAAACGGCGGATATCCCGATCGAGGAACAGATCATCCAGATGGCGACGCTCAATTACGAGCCGTTGCCGATGCTGGAGGTGATCTTCGAGAAGCTGTGCCTGTCGGTGTCGAGCTCGCTCAAGACCTTCACCTCGTCGATCGCCGACGTGACGCTGAACTCGTTCCGCTACGTCTCCTATGCCGAGGCGATGGGCGCCCTGCCGCGCCACGGCCTGCTGGCGGTCGTCCATGCCCATCCCTGGGACAATGCGCTGACCCTGTCGATGGATGCCGATTTCCTCTATGCCGCGCTCGAGCTGATGCTGGGCGGCAAGCCCGCGCCCGAGAAGCTGGTCTCGAAGCGCGACTTCACCTCGATCGAGCGCCGGGTCGGCCAGCGGCTGGCCGAGTTGATGCTGGAAGACCTGTCCGAGGGCATGCGCCAGATCTCCGAAGCCTGGTTCAATGTCGAGCGGATGGAGTCCAACCCGCAATTCGTCTCGCTCAGCCAGCCCAGCAGCCCCTGCGTCCACGTGCTGCTCGACGTCGCCTTCGAGGAATGCCGCGGCAAGGTCTCCTTCGTCATCCCCTATGACACGATCGACCCGATCCGGCCGCTTCTGACCAAGGTGTTCTATGGCGAGAAACTGGGCGGCGACGCGCTCTGGCGCCGGCATCTGACCGCGGGCATCGAAAGCTCGACCGTGACGCTGACGGCGCTGCTGCACGAGCGGCCCTTCCCGATGGCCGAGGTGCTGGGCTGGCGCGTCGGCGACACGATCGACCTGCGGCTCGAGGCCGATCACGAGGCGACGGTGCTGTGCTCGGGCGTCGAGATGTTCCGCGGCGTCACCGGCAAGCGGCAGAACGGTTCGACCGCGCTGCGGATCACACAGGAACTGAAAGGCAAGGAGGCGCTGAGGGATGATGGGACTATGGATTGATGCCGTGCTGGTGCTGCTGCTGGCGGCGATGATGGGCTATGGCGTCTACATCACGCGGCGGCTGCGCCGGCTGATGGCGGTGCTGACCGAGATGGAGCCGCTGGTGCGCGAATTCTCGGCCGCGGTCGACAAGTCCGAGCAATCGGTCAGCCGGATGAAGCGCGCCGCACAGGATCTGACCAGCGCGCCCGCCGCCGTTGCCGCCGCCGCACCGGCTCAGGCCCCGGCCGCCGAAGGCGCGGTGACCTTCAGCTCGCGCCGGCGCAAGCCCAGGGCCGCGGCCGCCACCGGCCCGATTGCCGGCATGACCCGGGTCACCGGCAAGGCCGACCTGGTGCGCAGCTTCTTCGAGCGCGGCCGGATGCAGGGCGAGGTGGCGCAGCAATGGTAAGGCCGCCGCCGCTGCGCCTGCTGATCGGGGTTCTGGCGCTGGCCGGTGCGGCCAAGGCCGCGACCTCCCTGCCGGAGAACTCGTTGTCGGCCCTCGCCTCCGGGCCGGCGCAGCTTCTGCTGGCATCGGCGCAGGCGGAGGGCGGCAAGCCGGCGGCGGAGAAGGCGGCCTGCCAGACGCCGGAAGAACTTCTGCAATCGGTCCGGCAGGAGCGCGATCTGCTGAAGAAGCAGAAGGCCGAACTGGACGCGCGCCGCTCGAAGATCGACCTGGCGCAGCAGGAGGTCGCCGGCCAGACCAAGCAGCTGGGCGAGCTCAAGACCAAGGTCGAGGCGCTTCTGGCCCAGGCCAACAAGGAGCATCAGGCCGATGTCGACCGGCTGGTCCAGCTCTACCAGGCGATGAAGCCCGCCCAGGCGGCCGCGATCCTCAACGACATGGATATCGAGGTGACGGTGATGGTGCTGGCGACGATGAACGAGCGCAACGCCGCCCCGATCATGGCGCAGATGTCGCCGGTCCGGGTGCGGGCGGTGTCGAAGATCATCCTCGAACGCTCGAAGCTGCCGGGCGACCAGAACCTGGTCAACGTCAAGCTCAACTGACGGGCCGCCGGTCCGGCCGGGAAACGGTCGGGCCGGCGGGAATCCGTCTCTAATTCGCCTCGTCCGGGCCCGAGATCGGCCGTTCCCGATAGGGATAGTTCTTCAGCCGGATATCGCCGCGGGCATGCGGTTTGGCGATGGTCTTGTCCGGGTCGATCCAGTCTTCCCAGCGGAAATCCTCGATCACCTTGGCCTGGTAGCTCATCTCGAGCGGGTGCTCGAGGATGTCGTTGACATGGGCGAACTGCAGATAGCGCAGCTTGTCGACCTGATAGGGCGTCGGCGTGCCGCCCGCCGTCTTGACGTCGGCCTTGAGCTTCATCACCGCCTCGGTATCGACCTTCGTCTGCCAGTCGATCGCGCCGGGCAGCATCACCGGTTCGCCCGGGATGTTGTTGATGCCCTTCTTCCAGGTCGCCAGCACGGCGACGCCGGTATCCTCGCGATAGAGCAGGATGGCGTGGGAATAGCGGCTGTCCTTGAAGTAGCCCAGGTTGCCGTATTGCAGCCGCGCCCCGGTCAGGAAGGCGACCGCGTCGGACCAGCAGGGCGAGGTGCCCGAGATGCCCCACAGCACGCTGCGGTCGATGATCCCGTCGGGGAACAGGATGTCGAAGGCGATGCGTGCGTTGTTGGCGGCATGGATGGTGCCTTCGCAGTCATGCCCGTGGAACTTGATCATGTCCTTGAGCGTCACCGGGTAGGTATAGGGGTAATAGCGCCCCTGCGTGCCCCGCGTCGCCAGCATCTCGAAACTGGGCGCATAGGGCTTGCCCGCCATCGGCGCGTACCAGGTCGGGCTGCGGTCGGGCGCCTCGACCCCGGTTTCGATGAAGATGTCCTCGCCTTGCCGGTAGGTCGGATCGCCGGCCGCCGCCCGTCCTGTGACGGCTCCGGCCGCCAGGGCGGCCAAGCCAAGGATCGTGGTGCGCCGGGTGGTGGAAAATCGTCCGTTCAGAATGGGATTTGAAGATCTCCGTTCCATCGCATCGCTCCCTTGAATAGAGGCGCTTGATGGGCAGCCGAAACGTCACCCGGCCGCCAGTCGCGCCGTGTCACCGGAACAGGATAACAGAGTCGTGAGCTTTCGGGGTTGACGGGCGTCAAGTTCAAGGCTGCCGCCGGGTCAGTCCTCGACCCGCAGGGCCGAGCCTGCGGGCGGTTTGCGGCGGATGTTGCGGCGCAGGTCGATGACGTAGCCGATGATCTCGGCCACCGCCTGCCAGTGCTCGACCGGGACCATGTCGTCGACCTCGATCTTGGCGTGCAGGGCCCGGGCCAGCGGCTTGTTCTCGACGATCGGCACCTCGTGCTCGCGCGCCAGATCGCGGATCCGCTTGGCGATCAGGTCGGCGCCCTTGGCGACGCAGACCGGCGCGGTATCGACGCCCTGTTCGTAGCGCAGGGCGACGGCGTAATGGGTCGGGTTGGTCAGGATCACGCTCGCCCCCGGCACCGCCTGGGCCAGGCGCTGGCGGGCGCGGGCGTGGCGGATCTGGTGGCGCTTGGCCTTGATATGGGGGTCGCCCTCCATGTCCTTGCGCTCGTCGCGCAGGTCCTTGTGGCTCATCCGGTGCTTCTTGAGCCAGGAGAACCGCTTCCAGATGATATCGCCGAGCGCGATCGGCAGCATGAAGGCCGAGGCGGCGATCAGCACCAGGCTGGCGTAATGGGCGATGTAGCGCGGCAGTTCCTCGGGCAGGAAGCCGGGGCCGCGCCACAGCCCGGTGACGGCATTGCGCGCGATCCATAGCGCCAGGGCGCCGATCACCAGCACCTTGGCCATGCTTTTCAGGAACTCGACCACCGAGTTCCAGGAAAACAGCCGCTTGAAGCCCGAAAGCGGCGAGATGTTCGACAGTTTCGGCTTGATCCGCTCGGTCGAGACGACGGTCTCGCCCTGGACCAGCACGCCGAAGATTGCGCCCAGGATCATCATGCCGAAGATCGGCAGCACCGGCGGGGCGAGGTCGCGGGCCATGTCGAGGATGATGCCGCCGATATCGGTCAGCCCGGCGCGGCCGCTGCCGATCTGGAACTGGCCGGCATTGCTGTAGATGCCCGACAGGCTGCCGGCGATGCTGCCGGCGATGCGCGGCAGCATGAAGACGACCAGCACGAACAGCATGAAGATCGACATCAGGTTGCCGGTCTCGCGCGAGGCGGGAACGTCGCCTTTCTCGCGCGCGTCGCGCAGTTTCTTCTCTGTCGGCTCTTCTGTCTTGCCGTCCTTGTCCTCCTCTTCACCCTCGGCCATGGCGCCTCACAGGGTGAAGGTCCCCAACCACTGCGTGAAGTGGTCGAGGAAGCCGCGCAGCATGCTGGGCGCCGCGATGGAAAGGATCAGCAGCCCCGCCGCGATCAGCAGCGAGGAGGCGACGAAGAAGACCGGCAATGTCGGCATCATCCGGTTGGCGAGGCCGAGGCCGAGATTGAGCACCATCCCGACCACCAGGAACGGTGCCGCCAGTGACAGGCCGATATAGAAGCTGGCGCTGACCGCCTTGACCATCTGCTGCGCCATGTCGCCCAGGATCACCCGGCCGAAGGGAAAGACATCGTAGGAATAGAGCAGGGCGCGGATGATGATGTAGTGGGTGTTGGTGGCGAAGAGCAGCGCCAGACCGCCGATCAGCAGGAAGGACGCCACCATGGTCGAGCCCTGGAAGCTGCCGAGGTTGGGCGCGAAGGCGTTGGCGAGGCCCGAGATCTGGCCGACCTGGTAGCCCGCGAACATCAGCGCGCTGAACAGCGTCCGGGCGGCAAGGCCGATCCACAGCCCCACCGTCACCTCGGCCGCCAGCAGCCGGGCCAGCATGACCAGCGTGTCGGGGTTCAGCGGCGGCACCGGCGTCGCCGGGGTCAGCGCCAGGCACATCACCAGCGCAAGGCTCAGCCGCGCCCGCATCGGCACCATCTGCTCGCCGAAGCCGGGCATGAAGATCAGCGCGCTGCCCAGCCGGGCGAAGACCATCAGGAAGGCCAGCAGTTGACCGCTGAGGAAGGCGCTCAGCATCGCTCATGCGCCGATCGTGCCGACGGTGCGCAGCGCCGCCTTGCGGTGGATCTCGTTATGCGAGATCACCTGCGTCATCGGGCTGACCCGTTCGAGCATCGAGCGGACATAGCCGCGCAGTTCGGGGCTGACCATCAGCGCGGGCCATTCGTCGCGGGCCGCGTGCTGCTGGATCTCCTTGCGGGCGTCGAGGACGAATTCCTGCACCCGCTGTGGCGACATCAGGAACGTGCGCTCGCCGTTGTTGATCCGCAGCGCCTCGCTGAATTCGTTCTCCCAGTTGGCCGACATCACCAGAACAGGCACGAATCCGGCGGAATCGGTCAATGCCTTGCAGATCTGGTTCGACAGCTTGGCGCGGACATGGTCGGTCAGCTGGCCGGCATCCTTGGTCGCCGCGCTGGCTTCGGCCACGGCCTCGACGATCAGCGGCAGGTTGCGGATCGACACCCGTTCCGACAGCAGGTTCTGCAGCACCTGCTGCAGCAGGATCGCCGGGGCGGGGGCCGAGATTTCGCTCACCAGCTTCTGGTATTCGCGGTCGAGATTGCGGATCAGCTCCTGCGTCGCGCCGTAGGTCAGCAGCTCGGGCAGGTGTTCCTTGATCACCTCGGTCATGTGGGTGGTGATGACGCTTTCCGGGTCGACGACGGTATGGCCGTGACGCTCGGCCTCGGCGGCGCGGCCCGGGTCGATCCAGACGGCGGAGAGGCCGAAGGTCGGCTCCTTGGTGCGCTCGCCCGGCAGCTTGACGCTGTCCCCGGCCGGGTCGATCACCATCATGCCCGTTGGCCGAACCTCGCCGCGCGCCGCCTCGACGCCCTGGACGACGATGGCATAGGCATTGGTCGGCAGCGCCGCGTTGTCCTTGATCCGCACCGCCGGCAGGACGAAACCGTAATCCTTGACGAACAGGTTGCGCAGGCTCTTCACCTTGCCGGGCAGGGCGGCGTCCATGCTCGAGATCAGCGGCACCAGCCCGGCGCCGAGTTCGAGCCGGACGTCGTCGAGCTTGAGCAGGTCCTGCGTCGTCTCCTCGCCCGCCGCCGGTTCGCCGGCCCGCTTGGCGGCTTCCTCGCGCGCCTGCGCCAGTTCGCGCTCGGCCGCCTGGCGCTGCATCGCGTAGCCCAGCCCGCTCATCAGCCCGGCCAGTGCGGTGAAGACGAGGAAGGGAAAGCCCGGCAACAGGCCGATGCCGAACAGCAGCGCCGCGGCCATGTAGAGCGCCTTGGGGAAGTTCGACAGCTGGCCCAGCACCGCCTCGTTCGCCGCGCCCTCGGTGCCGCCCTTGGTGACGATCAGGCCGGCGGCGAGCGAAACGACCAGCGCCGGGATCTGCGTCACCAGCCCGTCGCCGATGGTCAGCGTGGTGTAGTTGTCGACCGCCTGGCTCAGCGTCAGCCCGTGCTGGACGACGCCGATCAGGATGCCGCCGACGACGTTGATCAGGGTGATGATGATGCCGGCGATGGCGTCGCCGCGGACGAATTTCGAGGCGCCGTCCATCGCGCCGAAGAAGCCGCTTTCGTCCTCCAGCTCCTTGCGCCGGCGCCGCGCCTCGGCCTCGTCGATCATGCCGGCGCCGAGGTCGGCGTCGATCGCCATCTGCTTGCCCGGCATCGCGTCGAGCGAGAATCGGGCCGAGACCTCGGCGATCCGGGTCGAGCCCTTGGTGATGACGACGAAGTTGATCACCACGAGGATGGCGAAGATCACCACGCCGATGATGAAGTCGCCCGAGACGATGAAGCGCGAGAAGCCCTCGATGACGCCGCCGGCCGCGTCGGGGCCGGTATGGCCGCGGCTGAGGATCAGCCGCGTCGACGAGATGTTCAGCGACAGCCGCAGCATGGTGACCATCAGCAGCAGCGTCGGGAAGGAGTTGAATTCGAGCGGCTTCGGGATCCACAGCGCCACCATCAGGATCAGCACCGAGAGCGACAGCGAGATCGCGAGGCCGAAATCGAGGATCACCGGCGGCAGCGGCACGAACAGCATCGCCAGCACCAGCACCACGCCGACGGCAAAGCCGACATCGCGGTTGCGCAGGCCGAGCCCGGCAAGGTTACCCGCCAGGTTAGAGCCGATATTGACCTGCTGGTTGCTCATCGCGGCTCAGAACTCCTTGCTGAAATGCGGCAGCACGGGCTGCAGTTCGGCGGTCGAGTAGATCGACAGGCGGCGGTCGTCGCTGCCCGCGCTCAACGCCGAGGTCCAGGCGATCCTGGGCTGCGGCCGGGCCTGGGCGACACGCAGCGGGGCGGCGCCGGCGGCGCGGTTGCGGAAGCTGTCGAGCCGGGCATTGGCGACGGTGACATTGCGCTTGAGCGCGGCGAGATAGGTCTGGCGCTGCTTGCTGTTGAAGGAATGGTACGAGCCCGCCGCCGTCATCCAGTCGCCGGTGCGCTGGCGCAGGCTGACCAGGAAGCGGGCGGCATAGTCGACATTGGTCGCCGGATCGAAGCTGGCCGACAGGTTGTCGAAGGCGTCGGGGTGCCAGCGCCGGTTGACCTGCATGCAGCCGACATCGATCGAGTCGATGCCCTGCGCCTGCTTCTGCTTGACCCAGTCCATCGCCGCCTGGGCGTTTGGGAACATCTTGCCCTCGCCGGCGGCGTTCACGCTCCACGGCCAGACCGTCAGCTTGCCGTTTCGCGACAAGCCGGCCTCTTGCAGACCGATCGCCAGTAGCAGGTTGTTGGGGATGTCATAGCGTTTCTGCGCCGCCAGGATCGCGCGGATGCAGGCGTTCTGCGCCGCCACCGGCTGCGGCTTGGCGACCGGGGCCGAGCGGCTGCTGTAGAAGCCGCCCCAGCCCTCGGCCCGGGCGGGGGCGGGCAGGGCGGCGAGGGCGGCCAGAAGCAGGACGAGGGCGCGCATCATGGCCCCCCGTGCATGATCAGGTCGAAGACATGGTCGGAGAGCTTGGTCAGCGTGGCGTAGATGAAGGGCGTCGTCGCCAGCAGGCCGAGGAAGATGGCGACGATCTTGGGCACGAAGGTCAGCGTCATTTCCTGGATCTGGGTCAGGGCCTGGAAGAAGGCGATGCCCAGCCCGACCAGCAGCGCCAGCGCCAGGATCGGCCCCGAGGCGATCAGCACCGTCAGGATTGCCTGGTTCAGGATCGTGTAGACATCCGCCTGGCTCATCTCGTCCCTCGGACCGGAGGCCGCCTAGATCGGCATCCGCATGATTTCCTGGTAGGCCTCGACCAGCCTGTCGCGCACCGCGACGGTCGTCTTGACCGTGCTTTCCAGCGCCAGCGTCGCCTCGACCACCTGCTGGGTGTCGACCTTGCCGGCCAGCCCGGCCTGGGCGGTGGCATCGGCGGCGCGCACGGTCTTCACCGCGTCTTCCGCCGCGCTCTTGACCATCTCGGCGAAGGTCTGCTGGCCTTCCGGCGCCGCCGGGCTGGCGACGGGATCGGCCTGCAGCGCCTTGGCCTGGCCGTAGGCGCCGCGGATCGCGGCATTCGACAGGATCGAGGGGGCGTCGCTCATTTCTCAGTCCTATTTCAGCAGGTCGATCATCTGCAGCTGCATCTTGCGGCCGGTGTCGAGCATGTTGATGTTGGCCTCGTAGCTGCGCGAGGCCTCGCGCATGTTGCTCATCTCGATGATCGGGTTGACGTTGGGCATCTTGACGAAGCCGTCGGCATTTGCGGCCGGGTTGCCGGGATCGTATTTCAGCTCGAAATCGCTCTGGTCGCGGCCGATATCGGTGACCTTGACCATCTCGGCCCCGGTCGCCTGGTCGACCATCTGGCCGAAGGAGATCGTCTTGCGGCGATAGGGGTCGGCGCCGGGGGAGTTGCCGGTGGAATCGGCGTTGGCGACGTTCTCCGACACGATCCGCAACCGCTCGGCCTGCGCGCGCATGCCGCTGGCGGCGATGGCGGATATGGCTTTCAGCGGGTCCATGGGCGTCTCCCTGGCTCAGGTCATTTCGCGGCGAGGTTCAGAAGCTCGTGCGCCTTGCGGTAGAGGTTGGCCGCCAGCCGGTACTGCTGCGCCGTCTCGCCCGCCTTCACCGTCTGCTGCTCGAGCACCACGGTGTTGCCGCTCAGCGTGCCGGTCCAGCTGTCGTCGGCCGTCACCGTCTCGACCGGGGTCAGGGTGGTGAAATCGGTCGGGCCGAGCTGGGCCTCGTTGCTGCGCACATGCTCGACGAAGGCGTCGAACGAGGCGACGTCCTGCGCCCGATAGCCCGGCGTGTCGGCATTGGCGATGTTCTCCGAGATGACCCTCTGCCGCGCGGACAGCCACTGCATCCGCTCGGAGGCCAGCCGGAAAAAGGACATCGAGTCGAGTTTCATCTTGGATTTTTCCTCAATTCTTGGCAAGTATAGCATGTGGAACAAGGATTGGTAGGATTTAATACTTGTGAGCACGATCTTTTCAGAGCTCAATCACAAGCTTAGCGCCGTGACAGGGGCAAGGATTGCCGGGCATGTCCAGTCGGTGACCGGGCTGTCGCTGACGGTGGTCGGGCTCGAGCGGGCGATGGGGATCGGCCAGCGCTGTCACGTCTACGGCCGCCGCGGCCCGGTGCTGGGCGAGGTGGTCGGCATCGGCGCCGACGGCACCCATATCCTGCCTTTCGGCAGCTGGGACGGCGTTTCGGCCGGCGACCGGGTCGAGGTCCGGGCCCATGGCGACATCATCCATCCCGACGACAGCTGGATCGGCCATGTCGTCGATGCGCTCGGCCGCCCGGTGGGGGACGCGTCCGGGGATGCGGGCGGCTTCCGCCAGGGCGAACGGGCCCGCGACGTCAAGGCCCAGCCGCCGCGCGCCTTCGACCGCAAGCGGGTCGGGGCCAAGCTGGCAACCTGCGTCAAGTGCTTCGACATCTTCACCCCGCTGTGCCGCGGCCAGCGCATGGGCGTCTTCGCCGGCTCGGGCGTCGGCAAGTCGACGCTGATGGCGATGCTGGCGCGCAATACCGATGCCGACGTGATCGTCATAGGCCTGGTCGGCGAGCGCGGCCGCGAGGTGCAGGACTTCATCCAGGAGGATCTGGGCCCCGAAGGCATGGCGCGCTCGGTCGTCGTGGTGGCGACCGGGGACGAGCCGCCGCTGCTGCGTCGCCAGGCGGCCTGGACCGCCACCGCCGTGGCCGAGCATTTCCGCGACCAGGGCAAGCAGGTGCTGCTGCTGATCGACAGCGTCACCCGCTTTGCCATGGCGCAGCGCGAGATCGGCCTGTCGGGCGGCGAGCCGCCGACTTCGAAGGGCTATCCGCCGACCGTCTTCGCCACCCTGCCGCATCTGCTGGAACGGGCGGGGCCGGGGGCGCAGGATGTCGGCGACATCACCGGCATCTATACCGTGCTGGTCGATGGCGACGACATGAACGAGCCGATCGCCGACACGGTGCGCGGCATCGTCGACGGCCACGTCGTGCTCGACCGCCACATTGCCGAGCAGGACCGTTACCCGGCGATCAACATCCAGCGCAGTATCTCGCGGATGCTGCCCGACTGCCATACGGACGAGGAATTCCGCATCATGCAGGCGGCGCGGCGGGCGCTGGGGAAATATGCCGACATGGAGGACCTGATCCGGGTCGGCGCCTATCGTCCGGGCGCGGATGCCGAGACCGACGCCGCCATCCGCTTCTTCGGCCCGGCCACCGCCTTCCTGTCGCAGCGCAAGAGCCAGAAACAGGTCCCGGCCGAGGCTTTCGCGGGGCTGCGGCGTCTGTTGCAGGAGGCGGGCGTCGAGGTGCCGGAGCCGACCGAAGCCCGATAATCCGTGTTATGTAAACTGGGAGCGTCCCCAGCGCAGGGTGGTCAGCTCGTCCGCTTGCGCGGCCTCCTTGCGGTTGGCTTCGCGGGTCTGGCCGGCGCGGGTGTCGTCCAGCACCTTGCCATAGGTCTTCATCTGGCGGAAATGCTCCAGCACCACCGCCTCGCGCTCGGCGACTTGCTTTTCCAGCGCCGCGATCTCGCCGTTCAGCCGCGCTTCCTCTCTGCGGACGGCGCGGACATAGCTGCCGACATAGGGCGCGGCCTCGAGCGTGCGGCCATGCGCCTGGTTGTGCAACTCGTCCAGAAGGGTCGTTTTCTGCCGTGTCAGAGCCGAAATCTTCAGGTTGAGTTCGGCCAGACCGGCGGCCTCCTGCTCCATCTCGTGGCGGCGGATGCGCTGGATCAGGGTCAGCGCCTGGAGCTTGCGGTCGGCCATGGCGTCACGCCGCCACCAGCGCCTTCTGCGCCTTCTCGACCTCGTAGAAATCGGGCTGCATCGCTGTCGGGATGTTACCGCGGCCGATCTCGACGCAGATGTTCGGCGCGTGGCCGGCGACCATGGCGACGAAGATGTCGCGGATCACGGCGTAGAGCGAGGCGTCCTCGTTCTCGATCTGGCTCAGCCGGCCCGAGATCGGGGCGACCATGCAATAGGCCAGGAACACGCCCATGAAGGTCCCGACCAGCGCGCCGCCGATCATCTCGCCCAGGATTTCCGGCGGCTGGTCGATCGACCCCATGGTCTTGATCACCCCCAGCACGGCGGCGACGATGCCGATCGCCGGCAGCGCGTCGGCGACGGTCTGGATCGCGTGGGCCGGGGCCAGCGCCTCGTGATGGTGCTTCTTGAGCTTGCGGTTGATCACGTCCTCGGTCTGGTACTGGTCGTCGAACTGCATCGACAGCATGCGGAAACTGTCGGTGATCAGCTCGATGACGAAATGGTCGCCCAGCAGCTTGGGGTAACGCTTGAAGATCTCGCTCTCCTTCGGCCGCTCGATATGGTCGTCGAGCGCGAGGATGCCCTTGGTGCGGTAGAGCCGCGACAGCTCGTACATCAGGTTGAGCGCGTCGCCGTAATCCTTGGTCTTCCACTTGGTGCCGCGGAACACCTTGATGATGCCGGCGCCGGCGCGTTTGATCTGGCCGAAGGAATTGGCGATGATGAACGAGCCAAGCGCCGCCCCGCCGATCATCATGCCCTCGAAGGGCAGCGCGTGGGCCAACACCCCCATCTTGCCGCCGGACAGCACGAAGCCGCCGAAGACGAGGCCGACGACAAGGGCGAGTCCCAGGATGATCGTCATCAGTTCCTACCATTCGCAGTAAGGCGCTCGGGCCAGTCTTCCCGGCCAACAAGGATAAAGTCAAGTATATATGCTGTATTATGGAGGGATCTTTGGCAGTCTTTGTTCAATTCAGGCGATAGCAAGAATAATTGACAGCCATATCATGCACAGATAGCATGAATTCGAAACCCAGCAGCCGGATTGACCCGAGGTCGCCATGGCCGACACATCAGAGGCGCTCGCCTTTTTCCTCGAGGAGGCCGATCTCGGCCATCTCTTCGTCGACTGGCCGGCGGGGATGCGGCTGGTGATCTGTCTCGACCATGACGGCGACTGCGCGATGCTTGTCTATCACGCCGACGAGGAGCCCCGCATCCTGCGCCGGGCCGCCGACCTGCTGCGCAAGCCGGTGGGCACGTTCTGCGTCGTGCCGCCGCGCGATGGCTGCCCGACCCGGCGGATGCTGTTCTCGGAAGAACAGAAGCTGCTGGCGCTCGTCTCCGAGACCGAGAACCTTTACGAGACCGCCTCGGATTACGCCATCAACTACGCCTTCGCCGCCGAAGAGGGGCTGGATACCGAGTTGATGACCACCGGGAGTTCCGGCGCGGCCGCCGCCGATCCTGCCGCTGCGGCGGAAGAGGTGCAGCCCACCCTGCCCCCGATCCCGCCGGTGTCGCCGCACCGCGCGCCCTCGGTGGTGACGCCGGAGATCGCCCCGGACCGGGCCGCGGCCTCCGCGCGGGGCAATGTGCCCGAGGGGTTCCGGGCGCTGAGCGAGGACGAACGCCGCTACAGCCTGTTCGCGGACGGGATGCTGACGCTCGGCCGCCGGGGCCAGCTCAGCCTGACCGCGGGCGACGCGGCGGCCGAGGCCGGGCCGGCGGTGACGGTCGACCGGATCTATTTCCGCGACGACCTGCTCAGTTTCGCGATCCCGGTCGCCACGCTGCGCGAACAGGGCGCGCGCGGGCTGCCCGGCCGGATCATGCTGGGCGAGCACCTGTTCCCCGCGCCGCTGGTCGAGACCCTGGCGCGCGGGCCGCAGCCGGTGCGGCTGACCGCGGCCGGCGCCTTCATCTATGTCGGGCTCGGCCCGTCGCGGGTTCCGGCGGCGGCCGCCCCCGCTGCCGCCGTCCCCCCTGCCCCGGCTTCTGCCGCGGCGCGGCCGCGCCGGCGCGGCCTGTTGCGCAGCCTGCTGGGCGGCGGGGCGGTGGCCGTCCTGGCGTTGCTGGCGCTGCAGATCGGTCTCTCGCCCGCCTTCAGCCGCGCCGACGCGCCGGCAAAATCCCTGCGCGACGATGTCTTCGCCGCCGCCAAGTAACGCCAAGTCCCCCCCTGCCCCGCAGGCCAAGCCCGAGGAGCGGCGATGACCCAGAGCCTGTCGCGCAAGCAGCGCCGCGCGCTTCAATCCGAGGCGGCCCGGGCCTATGGCGTCGACGGCGCGGCCGGGCAGACGCTGCACGCGGCCTACCAGGCGCTGGCCCGGCAGGACATCCGCCAGGCCAGCCAGCTGGCCCATACCGTCAGCCAGAGCCACCCGGCCAACCTGCATCCCTGGCTGATCCTTGGCATGATCGCGCTCGACCGGCACGAGGTCGAGGCCGCCCATGCCTTCCTCGACCGGGCCTGCAAGATCGCGCCGGGCGACGCCCGGGCCCTGGCCGGTCTGGGCAAGGCGCTGGTGCTGCAGGCCGATGTCTTCGCCGCCGTCGAGCTGTTCGAGCGGGCGATCGAAGCGGGCAGCGACGACCTGTCGATGGCGCGGCTCTACGCCGACCTGATGCGACGGATGGAGCGTTCGGCCCAGGCCGCGGCGGCGCTGGCGCCGATGGCGGCGCGGCTGCAGTCGGCGGCCCTGCAGCACATGGTGGCCGAGCTGTGCCTCGATACCGAGGATTATGCCGGCGCCGGAAAGGCTTTCGAGGCCGCCTATGCCGCCGATCCGGGGGGCGCGGAGTATCGGATCGGCCATGTCAAAGCCCGGCTCTTTCGCCACGATTTCGCCGGTGTAGAGACGGAATCGGCAGAGATGCTGGTGCAGGACCCGGCGCTGGAGGAGCTGATCGGGCTGCGGATGGCGGCCTTGCGCAACCTCGGCCGCCGCGACGAGGCGCTGGCGCTGCTCGACGCCCCCTTCGCCACCCCGCTCTACTACAAGCGGGCGCTGAGCACCGCGGCCAACATCCATATCGACCGCGGCGAGATGCGGGCGGCCGACCTCGCCTTCCGCAACGCGCTTCACCTGACCGACGAGGAACGGATCTGGACCGCCAAGGCCTATGGCACGTTCCGCTTTAGCCTCGGCGATTTCGCCGGCGGCCTGCCCTATTACGCCGAGCGTCAGCCGCCGGCGCTGCGCGGCCGGATCCCTTACGAGAATTCCGCGCCCGAGGCGCTGGCGGCGCGGCAACGGCTGTTCCTGGTCGGCGAACAGGGGATCGGCGACCAGCTGGCGCTGATGGCACTGCTGCCGTTGGCGCCCGTCGCGGCCGGGGCTCAGGTGCGTTTCGTCGGCGATGGCCGGATGCCGGCCGCGCTGGCGGGCAACACGCTCGGCCTCGCGGCGCTGGCGCAGGAAGATTTCGATCCGGCGGCGGCCGGCGTGGCGCCGCAAGAACTGATCTATGTCGGCGACCTGGCACGCTACTTGCCGGAACGCACCGCGCCGCTTGGCGGTTTCCTGCGCGCCGATGCCGACCGGGTGGCAGAACTGCGCGCGCGCTACGCGGAGATGGCGCAGGGGCGGCCCGTGGTCGGGCTGGCCTGGCGCAGTGGCGACAGCCTGACGGGCCATCACCGCTCGGTCGCGCTGACCGATCTGGTGGCGACGCTGCCCGAGGGCGCGCTGGCGGTGAACCTGCAATATGGCGATTGCGGCGCCGAGATCGCCGAAGCGGCCAGGGCCCGGCCCGATGTCGGTGTTTTCGCCGACGACACGGTGGACCAGATGGCCGACCTGGCCGGCTTCTTCGCCCAGATCATGGCGCTGGAGCGGATCGTCAGCATCGACAACACCACCGCCCATGCCGCCGGCGCGCTGGGGCATCCGGATACCCATGTGCTGGTGCCGGCCGGGGCCGAATGCATGTGGTACTGGGGCCGCGAGGGCACGCCGGATCCGTGGTACGGCAATCTCAAACTGCATCGCCAGGACGCGCCGCAGGACTGGGCACCGGTGCTGGCCGGGCTGCGGGCGCTGTGGCAATGAGGCGTTTTCCGCCGAGTTAGAGACGATTCCCCTACCCGTCCAGCGCGGCCAGCAGGTTGCGGCGGTTGTGCAGCACGCGGATCACCTCGACCGCGCCGGGCGGGCCGTCATAGACCACGATATGCGCCCGATAGGGATGGAGCCGCACCGGCGGGGCGAATTCGTCGCGCGGCCGGGCGATGCCGGGCTGCTCGGCCAACAGGGCGAACAGCGCGACGAGGCCGTCGAAATAGCGGTCGGCCTGATCGGGGCCCCAGGTCTCGGCCCCGGTCTGCCAGATTTCGGCCAGATCGGCCCGCGCCGCCGGCCGCAGGCGGTAGCCCGGCGCTTCAGCCACGGGCGCGGCGCATCTGGTCGCGGAACGCCTGCGGATCGAAGGGTTCGGCCGCACCGCTGGCAAGGCCGCTATCGACGGCGGCCTGGAGCTCGGCGATCGCCGCCTGCCGGGCCTGGTCGCGGCGGATCAGGTCGCGGACATAATCGCTCGAATTCGCGAATCGGCCGCTCGCGGCCTGGCGTTCGACCCAGGATTTCATCTGTTCGGGCAGCGAAACGTTCATCGTCGACATGGCCGGAGCTCCGTTCGGGAGGTCAATTTATGGCAAGGATTGCCAAGAATCAACGCCTCCCCTGCCCTTTCGCCCCGGATCCGGGGGATTTTAGTGTCTATGGGACAGGAGCCCACTAGATGCGGTAAAAAGATCTTGCCCGAATCTGCGCTTCCGGACATTTAATTACGGAAGATAACCAATAAAACGACTTCTTCCGTAACAAACGGAAGAGAGATGAGGGCAGAGATGAACGCACCGCGGCAGCGTATCGACCAATTGGTCGGAGATCACGCGCTTCGATTGTCGGAACGCCTGCAGGCGCACCGGGCGCAGCTGTTCCCGCCGAATGCGCGCAAGGCGCTGCGGAAATTCACCAGCGGCGAGGTGGCCGAACTGCTGGGCGTCAAGGACGCCTACCTGCGCAAGCTGCATCTCGAGGGCAAGGGCCCCTCGCCCGAGATCGGCGCCGGCGGCCGGCGCTATTACTCGCCCGATGACATCCAGGCGCTGCGCGAGTTTCTCGAACAAGGCGCAAAGGTGCCCGGAACCTACCTGCCCGGCCGCCGCCCCGGCGACCATCTGCAGGTGATCACGGTAATCAATTTCAAGGGCGGCAGCGGCAAGACCACCACCGCCGGCCACCTGGCACAGAAGATGGCGCTGGACGGCTACAAGGTGCTGGCCGTCGACCTCGACCCGCAGGCCAGCCTGTCGGCGCTGCACGGCTTCCAGCCCGAATTCGACCTGCTCGACGGCGGCACACTTTACGACGCGATCCGCTATGACGATCCGGTGCCGCTGCGCGACGTGATCCAGAAGACCTATTTCACCAATCTCGACATCATCCCCGGCAATCTCGACCTCATGGAGTTCGAGCACGACACCCCGCGCGCGCTGGCGCAACGGGATGGTAACCTTTTCTTCACCAGGGTTGGCGATGCGCTCGCGACCGTGGAGGGGGATTACGACGTGGTGGTGATCGACTGTCCGCCCCAGCTGGGATTCCTGACGATGTCGGCGCTTTCGGCCGCCACCGCGGTGCTGGTGACGGTGCATCCGCAGATGCTCGACGTGATGTCGATGTGCCAGTTCCTGCTGATGACGTCGAACCTGCTCGGCGTTGTCGCCGAGGCCGGCGGCGACATGACCTATGACTGGATGCGCTACCTGGTGACGCGCTACGAGCCGGGCGACGGGCCGCAGAACCAGATGGTCAGCTTCATGCGCTCGATGTTCGGCGAGCATGTGCTGAACCACACGGTGCTGAAATCGACCGCGATCTCGGACGCCGGCCTGACCAAGCAGACGCTTTACGAGGTCGAGAAGAACCAGTTCACGCGCTCGACCTACGAGCGGGCGATGGAGTCGCTCAACGCGGTCAACGGCGAGATCGAGGAGCTGGTGCAGCAGGCATGGGGGCGTGGCCATGGCGCGTAAGGATCTGCTCAAGGGGCTGATGGAAGGCGCGGGCGAGCCCGACCGGCCGGCGCGCGTCGACGCGGCGCGGCCGCGCTATTCGACCGGCGCGATCGGGGCGGTTTCGCAGTCGATCGCCGAGCTGAAAAGCCGCTCTGTCGCAGAGATAGAGCCGGATCTGATCGAGACCGCCGGCGTCCGCGACCGGCTCGAGGATCACCCCGACGAGATCGAGGCGTTGACCGAGTCGATCCGCGAATATGGCCAGCAGGTGCCGGTCCTTGTCCGGCCCCATCCCGACAACCCGGAACGCTACCAGATCGTCTATGGCCGCCGCCGCCTGGCCGCCCTGCGCCGGCTGGGCCAGCCGGTCAAGGCGATGGTGCGCAGCCTCGACGACCGCGAGCTGGTGATCGCCCAGGGCCAGGAGAACGCGGCGCGCAAGGACCTGAGCTTCGTCGAGAAGGCGATCTTTGCCGGCCAGATGCGCGACGCCGGCTACGAGCGCAAGATCATCTGCGACGCGCTGCATGTCGACAAGACGCTGATTTCGCGCATGCTTTCGGTCGCCGACCGGGTGCCGCTGACACTGATCGAAGCAATCGGCGCGGCGCCGGGGATCGGGCGCGAGCGTTGGCTGGCGCTGGCGGATCTGATGGAGCGTGGGGCCGAGCTGGACAAGGCGGTCGCGCTGGCCCGGATCGACGCGCCCTCGGACAAGCGGTTCGAGGCGGTGATGAAGGGGCTGATGCTGGCGCCGAAAGCGGCCCCCTCCCCTGCCCCGCTGCAGGCCGTCACGGATGGTGACGGCAACGAGATCGCGCGGGTCAGTCGCAAGAACGGCAGCGTCACCTTGATCCTGCGCGAGGCCAAGGCCCAGGGCTTCGAGCGCTGGCTGGTCGAACACCTGGAAGAAATCCACCGCGACTGGAAGAAGCACCGCGGGGAGTGAGCCGCCCTTAGGGGCATCGAGCAAGAGCAGCAACAGGAGGCACGGCAAGGACAGAACGTAAAGAAAAAGCCCCCCGGAAACATAATTCCCGAGAGGCCGTGTTCGTGTTTTCGCACTTCCGAACATAGGGCTTTCAGTTGACCGCTGTCAACCAGCGCCGAGTCCGGCGGGCGTGAAAGTTTTGTCTCGTGATGATGAATGGAGCATTTGACAACGACGCCCTTCGGGCGGCGGCCGGTGACGGCTGACCTGATCGACCGCGCCGCGGCCGCGCAGGCCCGGCCGAGCGTGCCGCATATCAACAAGTGGGAGCTGTTTCGCGAGCTTTGCGCCGCGCGGATAGCCTTCGGCGTCAGCGATCGCGACCTGACGGTGCTGAACGCGCTGCTGTCCTTTCACCAGGACGCGACGCTGTCGGACAATGCCAACCTGATCGTCTTTCCCTCCAATGCCGCGCTGTCCGAGCGCGCGCATGGCATGGCGGAAAGCACCCTGCGCCGGCATCTGGCGGCGCTGGTGGCAGCCGGGCTGATCCTGCGCCATGACAGCCCCAACGGCAAACGCTACGCCGCCCGCGACATGGACGGCGACGTGACGCGCGCCTTCGGCTTCGACCTGCGGCCGCTGCTGGTCCGCGCGCGCGAGATCACCTCCTGCGCGGCCGAGGCCCGGGCAGCGGCCGAGCGACTCAAGCGGCTGCGCGAGGCGGTGTCGCTGAAGAAACGCGATGCGCTCAAGCTGGTGGAATACGGCCGGGAGACGGGACTTGCCGGAGACTGGGAAGGTTTCGCGGCGCGGCTGCTGGAGATCCACAAACGGATGCGGCGCAAACTGGCTTTCGAGGTACTGGAGGAGCTTGGGGGCAAGCTGGGGCAATTGCTGCTGGAAATCCGGGAAACCCTGTCTGAGTCAAAAGAAGTGAGCGGCAGTGACGTCGATTCCGGGCGCCAGTATCAGAATTCAAATAAAGACTCTCATGATTCTGAACTTTGCCAAGAAGAGGCAAAAGGCGGGGCCGTGGAAGACCCCGAAGCGGAAGCGCCGCCGAAGCCCGAGGCGCCGCATATTCCCCTCGGGTTGGTGCTGAAAGCCTGTCCCGACATTCTCGACTACACGCCGGACAAGCCCCGGCATTGGCATGAGCTGGTTGCGCTGGCAGCCTTCGTGCGCGGCATGATGGGGATCAGTCCCGACGCCTGGGACGAGGCGCAGCGGATCATGGGGCCGGAAGTGGCGGCGGTGACGGTCGCCGCGATCCTGCAGCGGGTGAGCGATATTCGCAGCCCCGGCGGCTACCTGCGGGCCCTGACCGGCAAGGCGGCGGCGGGCGGCTTCTCGCCCGGGCCGATGGTGATGGCGCTGCTGACGCGGGAGAGCGCGGATGCGGCGTGAGGTTGACAGCTGTCAACCGAGGTCCCCGGGCGACGGGCGCGCCGCGATGTTGACCGCTGTCAACGCGCGGTCACTCGAGGCTCTTGCGCAGATCGTCGAGCGAGATCGAGCTGTATTGCTGGGCCAGGGGATCTTGCTTGACCGTCGGCGCGGCAGCCGGCGCAACGTTCTGCGCGCCGTCCTTGGGCGCCGGGGCAGGGGCGGCGCTGGCGACGGCCGGGGACTGTTGCGGCGCCGGAGCGGCCGGGGACCGTGTGGCTGGCGCCCCGGCTTGCGGGGCCGGGGGCGTGGCCTGTGCCACGGGCGCTTCCGCGGCCGGGCCGGCGGCGCCAACGTCTTTCGCGGCGGTGTTGGCGCCGGCCTCGGCCTTGGTGTAGGCCAGCAGCACGCTGATGCGCCGGTTGCTCGGGTCCAGCGGGTTTTCGGGTTTCAGCGGCTGGGTATCGGCGAGGCCGGAAATCCGGGTGATCCGCTTGGGGTCGATCCCGGCCTCGACAAAGACCCGCCGGGTGGCGTTGGCTCGGTTCGAGGACAGTTCCCAGTTGTCGTGCACCGTGCTGTCGGAATAGGGCACCGCGTCGGTATGGCCGGAAATCAGGATATCGTTCGGCAGCGTCTTGATCGCCCTGGCCAGCCCCTGCATCAGCGCCAGGGTCTTGCCCTCGATCTTGGCGCTGCCCGAGGCGAACATCGCGCGGCCCTTCTGGTCGACGATCTGGATCCTGAGACCGTCCGGGCTCTTCTGGAACAGCACGTTCTTCAGCAGCGGCTTGAGGTCGGGCGCGGAATCCATCGCCTGGGTGATCTCGGTCTCGACCTTGGCGAAGCGTTTGTCGTCGAGCGCATGGGCGGCGGCGGCGAGCGTCGCGGCATCCGGCTTGGCCGCCGGGGCAGGGGCCTTGGCGGCCGGTTTCGCCTGGCCCTCGGGCAGCGCGGCCGCGGCCAGCATCGCCGCTGCCTTTTTCGCGTCGGCGGTCGGCTCTTCCGGCCGGTCCTTCTCGGCCTTGGCATCCGGACCTTTCGGCGCGGTGATCCCGTTCGAGGCGTTGAGCGTCCCCTTGGGGCCCAGCGTCGTGCCGTCCAGCGCCCCGGTGCCGCCCGAGGAGGTCATCGAGACGGCAGAGGGCGTGAAGTAGTTGGCGACGCCGACCAGCTGCTCCTTCGAGGCGGTCGAGAGAATCCACAGCATCAGGAAGAAGGCCATCATCGCGGTCATGAAGTCGGCATAGGCGACCTTCCAGGCGCCGCCATGGTGCCCGCCCTCGTCAACCTGCTCGACCTTCCGGATGATCACCGGCCGCTGATTTGATCGCATTCCACCGTCACCTTCAGACCCGCCCCGAAGGGCCACCTGCGCGGCGGGCGAGCGGCCTGCCTTCACGGCAAACCCTCCCGGAAGCCGGACTCCGCCCCGCGCCACTGCCCGGTTTCAACGAAAAAGGCGCCGAAAAAGCGGCGCCTTTGGTGCATCTTTCGGAAACTATTGTGAGATCAGCCGATCCCGGCCTCTGCCGGCGGCCGCGAATCCTCGCCCTCGTCGCGGCTGTATTTGCCCAGGCCCACCTGCTTGGCATAGGCGGCCTTGCGCTCGCTGTAGCTGGGGGCGACCAGCGGCATGTCCTCGGGCAGGCCGAACAGGGCGCGGTATTCGTCCTCGTTCAGGCCGTGTTCCGAGCCGAGATGGCGCTTGAGCATCTTGAAGCCCTTGCCGCAGCACAGGCAGTAGACCTTGTCGCGCGTCACCGCCTGCTCGATCGGCAGGGCGGGGCGCGGCTGCGCCTCGATGGCAGAGGCCGGCGGCGTGGCGGTGGCCAGGGCACGCGGCTCTGCCTCGACCGCCAGCTCGGCCGAGAGCCGCGAGACCAGGGTCACGATGTCGTCGATCGAGACGTCGGGCCGCGCCGCGTAAGCCGCGGCGATGATCGAGATCGCGTCCAGGGCGTCGCCGGATTTCGTCTTTGCCATTCGTAGGCCTCCAGATACAAACACGTCACAGCCTATACGATTGGCTAGGCATCCTGCGGGTGGGCAGGGGAAAAGTCAAGAAATTCAGAGTTAATCTTTGAACTCCATCCTTGCTTTCCCTTGGACTAATCGAACAATGCGTCTTTTTCATGGCACGGTTCCGCTTTGGTATCCTTGTGCGCGGCCTAACCGCGCGCGGTCCGGGACGCGCCCCGACGATGGCGGTCGGGGCTGGTGGCCTGCCGGGCCCGCGCTTTCGCGGCGCTATAGCTTGGCGCGGTCATCGGGTAGTCGTCGGGCAATTGCCACTTGCGCCGGTACTCCTCGGGCGTCATGCCCAGATTGTCCTGCAGGTGACGCCGCAGCATCTTGAGTTTAGCCCCTGTTTCCAAGCAGATAAGGAAATCCTGCCGAACGCTTTCCGTGACCGGGACCGCAGGGGCGGGGCGCTCTGCCCGCGGCGCCCGCATCTGTTCATGCAGTTGCAGCGCCAGCCGCAGGGTCTCGGCCAGGCTCATCGCGTTCTGCTCGGCCTGGTGGCTGACCAGGGCGACGATCCGCTCCTGAAGCGCGGCCGTGTCGCGGCCGTTGCTGGGGACCTGGGCTGCCGTCACATGACTTTCCTTCCGTAGCGCGGCGAACCTTGGCTCTCGCCCGCCGCACCCAAGAAGATTGGGCAAGGATATTAAAACGAGGTCAAAGAATTCACATAATTATGACATGGCCATCCCGTCTTGCCGGGCGCGAAGCGGCACCGGCATCGGGCGGGCCAATGCCGGTTTGGTTCGGAACCATGTGGATCTCGGCCCCGGCTCTGCTATCCTCGGCCCGATGTGAGGGCCGAAAGAGAGTCGCGGAACGCGACCGCGGCCCGCGACGACAGGGGCAGAAGGGAACGGGGATGCGGCAGGACGATGTTCTGATCCTGGATCAGGATGATGCCCTGGGCACCGAGTTGAGAATCTTCCTGAGCCGAAGCTGTGGCTGGCAGGTCCGTGTCGTGGCGGCGCCGCAGGAGCTTCTCGCCGCGGCGCAGGAGGGCGGGCTGCGGCTGGTCCTGGTCGGAGACGGCGCCTGCGGTCCCGACACGATCCGCCAGCTGCGCCGGCGGGGGTTCGACGGTGTCGTGATCTTCCTCGACCGCCAGAGCCGCCCGGACATCGGCGCGGATGCCTTCGCCGCCGGGGCCGACGACGTCGCGCGGCTGCCGTTCTCGATCCGCGAATTCGGCCTGCGGCTGCGGGCCCGGCTGGGCGACGCCATGCCGTTGCGGCCGGAGGCGGCGGTGCCGCGGGTGATGCTGGACGGCGACAGCCGCCTGATCTCGGCCGACAGCCGCGAGACGGTCCAGCTGACGCCCTCGGAGGCCGAGGTGATGGCGGTGCTGATCCGGCGCGGCGGCGAGATCGTGACCCGCGACGCGCTTTCGCAGGCGATCGACAATTGCGCCTGGGTCTATGGCGACCGCAAGTTCGACGTCCACATCACCAAGATCCGGCGCAAGCTCCGGACCGCCTTCGGCGAGCGCTATGTCGTCCGCACCGTGCGCTCGGAAGGCTATGCCTTCTACGAAAGCGCGCCGGCCTCGGCCGGCCGATCCGGGTGACCGCAGCGGAATTCGCTCGGAAGCCGGGGCGCCACGCTGTCAAGAAGGCAATTGTTAATCCCGCGTAAATGTCGCCGGGCCGGGGCTTGCGGTCACAGATTCGCAAATCTAGCGTGTGCGGTTCGTAATCCCGCAAGAAACGGTGCAAAATCCCACATATTGCGTTCGAAAAGTGAAGATTACGCGATCGGTTGCGGGTTTTGTGGCGGCTCCGCCAGCTCCCGAAGGGGCACATGCCGGCGCCTGGGCGGCGTTGCCACTCAAGAACTTTTAACAATTGCGTGCTTACAACGGCAATTCCATGCCGATATATTTTTGATGTGGAAGGATAAGGGTTGGGCGTGCATGCGACACAGGGCGCTTCTTGAGCGAATTTGGGATGGGTCCATCTCGGTGTTGTCCGACCCGGAGGCCAGCCGCACGGCCGGGGTGATCCGCCAGATCCTGCCGATCCGGCTGGTTTGCCTGGTGTCGTCGCGCCCCGAGGCCGAACCGCAATTGCTGCCCGAGTCGACCGAGCTGATGCCCGGGATCACGCTGGGCGACGTGCTGGTCGAGGAACTGGGAATCGAGGTGCCCTATGGTGCACTTGTCTTGGTCGAGACCGCGCGCTCCCTCGGCACTGGTCCGGAGAGCAACCCCTACATAGGGTGTGAGGACAGCCAGGCGCTTCTTGATATTGTGACGTCCTTCGGCGCCAACGCCGCGTTGCCCGAAGCTGGGCCGCCCCGGGCGATGTCGGGCGAACGTCCCGGTTCCGGGTTTCGCGACCGCGGTCTCAACGATCATTTCTTCCGCGGCGGCTCCAGGTTCCTCGGAGAGCGTGAGCCGCGGTCGAGCCAGCGCGCCGCCGGCTGATCTCTCTCCCTGCCGCATTGTGCCCCGATGCCCCGCCCTGTGGCGGGGTGTCGTCGTTCTGGCCGCCGGAATGCCCGGCGATGCCCGCGCCGCGCTCTGGCAAGAGAGACAAGAAAATGCCTGATTTAATCTAGCCTTAATCAAGTATAACTTTTTCGCTTCGGCCTTTTGTGTTCTTTTTGATTTTAAGAATAGTAAGGATAGCTAGGCGAGTAGATGACAGCTCTCACCTACCGGGCGGCTCTGAATGCTCCGTTGCTGGAGGCCGATGAAGAGCGCGACGCGATCCGCCGCTGGCAGGAGGCGGGGGACCGGGCGGCGCTGGAGCTGCTGATGTGCTCGCATGCAAGGCAGGTCCATGCCCAGGCGCAGAAATGGACCTCGAACCCGGTCGAGCTCGAGGATCTCGTCGCCGAGGGCATGATCGGGCTGATGCGCGCCGCCGATCTTTTCGACCTCGACCAGGACGTGCGCTTCGCCACCTATGCCCATTGGTGGATCCTGACCTGCGTCTCGACCGCGCTGGCGCGGATGCGGTCGCTGGTCGACATCCCGCAGCGCACCTATCTCGACGCGACCAAGGGCCGGCTGACCGGCGAGGACCGCGAGCTGGTGATGCAGGCGCTGCAGGGCCGGATCAGCCTCGACGCGCCGGTCTTCGACGAAAGCGTCGGCCAGGCGCTCGACATGCTGCGCAGTCCCGAGATGACGCCCGAGGAACGGGTCGAGGCGGAATCGACCGCCGAGATGCTGCGGGCGCTGATCGAGGAGGCGCTGGAGGAGCTGGGCGATCCCGACCGCGAGATCGTGCTCCGCCGCAAGCTGCATGCCGCGCCCGAGTCGATCGAGGAGATCTCGCGCCATCTGGGCATCAGCCGCGACCGGGCGCGGATGGTCGAACGCCGGGCTATGGCGCGGCTCAAGCTGTGGCTGGTGCGGCGCGGCTTCTCGCCGGCGATGCTGCATTAGGGGGGCGGGAATGGACCGGCATCTGATCATCGCGGGGCAGGGCAGGGCGGGCACGACCCTGCTTTACAACATGCTGCGCAGCACCCTGCAGGGGTTCGACCTGCCGCCCAGCGAACGCGCCGCCAGAACCCTGATCGACCTGCCGGGATCGTTCTGCACCAAGCGGCCGTTCGACATCTTCGACATGCCGGCGATCTTCGAGGCCAACCAGGGCCGCAAGCGGATCGACCTGATCGTCAGCCTGCGCGACCCGCGCGACATCCTGGTCAGCCGCCACGCCAAGGTGCCCGACGACTATTTCTGCAGCGCCGACGCGATGTATTTCGTGCCAGGAGACCGGCCGCCGGAGCGCACCGCGCCGGGGCTGCTGGCGATCCACGACTTGAGCATGGCGGTGGCGGAGTCGTCTCTGTTCCCGCAGGGCGTGTTCTTCCTGAAATACGAGGACCTGGTCGCCGATCCCGAGGCCGTCCAGGGGCTGCTGGAACAGGGTCTCGGGCTGCGCTTTTCGGGCCGGTTCGGCGATTTCCATGCCGCCGAGATTCCCGGCGCCTTGCAGGGGCCGCTGAACGGGGTCCGGCCGGTCGAGGCGGCCGAAGCGAAATGGCGGCGGCCCGAGCACCGGGCGCGGATCATCGACCAGTTCACCCGCTTTCCGGCGCTGTTCACGGTGCTCGACCAGCTGGGCTACGAGACGGATCGGGGATGGTTCGAGGCGCTCTGCGCGGACGAGGTCGCGGAAGCCGGGGTGGAAATTTAACGTGGTGAAACCCGGGCTGCCCATATCCGATTGGCACGCCCCTGTTTCCGGGAAAGATACGGCCATGTCGTCCGCTCCGATCTCGCGCCTGCTGCTGGCGCTTCAGCCCGCCGCGGCCAGCCGGGCCCGGCCCGCCGCCGCCGGCTTTGCCGCGCTGCTCGCCGGCAAGGCACCGGCGGCTGACACTTCTGCTGCCACGGCGGCGGGCAAACAGCTTCCGCCACGGACGACCGGCGCGGCGGGCCTGACGCAGGCCGGCGCCAGCGGGGCCGAGCTGGTGGCGACGAAGGTGCAGCTGGCGGCGGCGCTGCGCGATCTTCAGGCCCGGCTTTCGCCCGGAGCCGGGGCAGGGGCCGCGGCGGCAGGGGCCGCAGCGGAAACACCGGTCGCGAAGGCGGCAGGCAAGCTCGTCGATCTGCTGGGCGCGTTCGACGCGGTGAACGGCACCAACGCGCTGCCGGCGCTGCGCAAGGGGCTGGCGAAGATCGCGGCGGCGGAGGCCGAGCCCGACGCGCAGACAGCGCCGACCGACACCACCGGCGAGGATGGCAAGGAGGCCTTGGCCGCCCTGTTCGCCGGGGTGGGGCAGCTATTGGGCCTGGCCCGGCCGGCGCCCGCCGCGCCAGAGGGGGCCGCCGGCCGTGCCGTGCTGCTCGAAGCGGTGAAGCAAGGGGCGGAGGACGGGCAGGGCGTGCTGGTTCCTGCCGCGGCGTCTGCGGTTCCGAACGCGCAGCCGACGGCAGGGCTTGCCGCTGCCGCCGTGCCCACCGGAAACGGTCAGCCCGCCGACGCATCCAGGGCGGCGCCGCAACAACGGGGCGCATTTGCGAACGATCCTTCGGATTTCTTCGATCCCCGTCTCCGGGCCGTCCTCGAAAAGGCGCTGCGCCTTGCGCCCGCCGCGCCGGACCAGGCAAGGGCAGGCGCGCAGCCCACCGGCACCGCCGCTGCCGCGCTGCCGCAATCCGCGGCACAGGCACAGACGCCGCTGCTGGCCGCGCTGCCGGCCGGGGCGTCCCCCTTCGGCGCGGCTCCGCTGGCACAGGCCGCCGCATCGCCACCGGCGACCGCGCCGCAGGCCCATGCCGCCGCCGTGCCAACCCCGGCGCCGCCACCGGGCTTTGCCGGTGTCGTCACCGCCCAGCTGCGCAGCGCCGACCTGTCGGCCCGGCACACCCGGATCGCGCTGACGCCGCAGGGGCTGGGCACGATCGAGTTCGATCTTCAGCACGACAAGTCCGGCGATCTGAAAGTCGTGGTGCGGGCCGACAACCCGATGGTGCTGACCGCGCTGCGCAACGACCGTGATACGCTGGCCGGCATCCTGAGCGGCAGCGGCCTTGCGGCCAGCGGCAATGCGCTGGATTTCCAGGACCTGGGCCAGCGCGACGGCGGCGAGGAGCGGCGGGGCGCCCCCGTGGCGGTCGGTGTGGCGGGCGAAGAGACGGAGGCGCCGGTGCCGGATGTGCTCCAGACCATCGGCAATGGCAGACTCGACATCAGGACGTGAGGGCAGAGGCATGGCAATCGACAGCACGACATCGGCGACCTCCACCACCGCCAGCCAGACGTCTTCGGCGGCGGCGTCGAAGCAGATCGGCGCCGATTACAACAGCTTCCTCAAGCTGCTGACGGCGCAGATCGCCAACCAGGACCCGCTCAAGCCGATGGATTCGACCCAGTTCGTCAGCCAGCTGGCGCAGCTGTCGCAGGTCGAGCAGACGGTGCAGTCGAACGCCAACCTGGAAAAGATCAGCTCGACGCTGGGGGCGCTGGCCTCGATGTCGGATGTCGGGCTGATGGGGCGCAGCGTGACCCTGGCCTCGGACCGGATCGAGCTGCAGGGCGGCGCCGGCCATACCGCGTATCAGCTCGCCTCGACGGCGGCCTCGGCCACGGCCCGGATCACCGATGCGGCGGGCAACGTGGTCCGCACGATCCCCGGTCTGGGCACCGATGGCGGCAGCCGGATCGCGCTCGACTGGGACGGCAAGGACGACAGCGGCAAGGCCGTGGCCGACGGCGTCTATCACGTCACGATCGACGCCAAGGACAGCAACGGCGATGCCGTTTCCTACGACACCTACCCGACGACCACGGTCGAGAAGGTGCTGTTCGGCAGCAACGGCCAGGTGCTGGAACTGGGCAACGGCGAGCAGATCCTGTCGTCGCAGATCCTCTCGGTCAGCTGATCAGCTGCGCGGCGAGTCGGTGGTGGCGGCGGCGCGGACCTCGACCTTCTCGACCCGGGGAAACTGCTTCACCAGCCCGATGCGCAGCAATTCGGCCAGCCGGTCCTTGTCGATCTTGTCCTCGTGCAGAAGCGGCGTCTGGGCGGCGTCGGTCAACACCGTCAGCGCCCGGTCGCGCAGGGCGGTGGTGGTGGCGGGGCTGGCCAGGGCAATGGCATTGGCGCGGCCCTTCACCGTCACCGCCAGGTCGGTGGCCAGGTAGGTGACCTGCCGCGCCTTGTAGATCTGGACCACGACGCGGCCCAGCGGGATCGTCTCGGGCGCCTGCGCCGCCTCGGCCGCCTTGGCCTGGGCGACGGGATCGGGGCTCAGGAACAGCCCGGCGCCATAGCCGACCCCGCCGCAGATCAGCGGCAGCCCGAGCAGCAGGGCAAGCGGTTTCAGCATCTCGAACACCGCCAGGAAAGCCCGCGACGCAGGCACGCCGCATCACGGGGGGCGCCGGGCCGGCGGCACGCCGGGCTTGCGAATGGACGTTCAGTACGGCAGCACGACATTGAGGAAATCCTGGCCGTAGCGCGGCTGCTGCACCGAAGAGATCTGGCCCTTGCCGCCATAGGCGATGCGTGCCTCGGCGATCTTCTCGTAGGAAATGGTGTTGTCCATGCGGATATCCTGCGGCCGGATGATGCCGGCGACGCGCAACTCGCGCAGCTCGTGGTTGACCTTCACCTCCTGCCGGCCGGCGATGACCATGTCGCCATTGGGCAGCTTCTTGATCACCAGCGCCGCGACCTTGAGGTTGATCGTCTCGTTGCGGTCGATCGAGCCCGAGCCGCCGGTGCTCGAGGTCGAGCCGAGATCGACGATCTGGCCGCCGGTCGGCAGGTCGTTCTGCTGGACGCCGGGCAGGATCTTGTCGATCTGCTTGCCATAGCCGAAGAAGGTCGGGAAGCCCATCTTCTGGCTGCCGTCGCGCGACCGCTGCGAGGCGTTCTGCAGCTTGGCCTTGTCGTCGATATTGATGTCGACGGTCAGGATGTCGCCGACCTTGGTGGCGCGCTGGTCGCCGAAGAACCCGCGCGAGCCGGTGCGCCAGAGCGAGGCGCCCTCGGCCCGTTTCAGCACCCGTTTCGGTTCGGGCGGCGGCATCGGCACCTGGACATTGGCGGCCTCGGGCATGGTCTGGGCGTTCATCTGCATGCCGGTGACCCTGGGGTCGCGGTTCTCCTTGTACTGCGCGCAGGCGGTCACGGCGATCAGCAGCGCCAGCGGCAGGGCAGGGCCGAGGGGGAAACGGGGAAGGGGGCTCACTTGACGATCTCCACGATGCCGGACGTGCGGGCGATGCCGGTCACGGTCTTGTTGCTGGCCAGGTTGATGACGCGCACTTCCTGGTCGGCCTGGGCGCTGGTGATCGCGCGGCCGGGTGCCGACAGTGTCATCGGCCCCTTGCTGTAGCGGATCGAGACACGGTCGCCGCGATCGATCACCAGCGGCGGCGCGACCGACTGGCTCATCACCGGCCGGCCGGGCGACAGCATGCGCCGGACCTGCTGGCCGACGAGGTGATCGAGGCTGGTGACGGCATAGGCGCCGACCCGGGCATAGGGCAGCGAGACGATCTGGAAATCCTGCTTGGTCAGGATCGTGTCGGGCATGATCCGGCGGGTCGGCACCGGCACCGGGATCATCAGCGCGGCCAGGCCCGAGACCCGCCGCGTCTCGCCCGACTTGGTCACCGCGTTGGCGATGAACTGGCCGGTGTCGCGATCCATCCAGAAATCGCTGATGAACTGCGCCTCGCCCGGTTCCGGGTTGCGCATCGAGACGTTGAACTCGCTATGCGCCGGCAGGGCATAGCCGAAGGTCTCGGCGGCCTTTTCGGCGATCAGCGTGGTGATCGCCTCGGCCCGCGCCGACCCGGCGGCGCCGAGGGCGAGCAGGGCAGAGACGATCACAACGACGATGGGCAGAACGGACGCGCGGCGGATCATGACGGGGCCCCTCCCGGGCGAATGGCTACTTGATCTGGTTGGTGGCCGACATCATCTGGTCGGCGGTTTCGATCGCTTTCGAGTTCATCTCGTAGGCCCGCTGGGCCGAGATCAGGTCGGTGATCTGCTGGATGATGTTGACGTTCGAGCTTTCCAGGTAGCCCTGGCGCAGGATGCCGACGCCCGGATCGCCCGGATTGGCGGTGATCGCATCGCCCGAGGCGACGGTGGCCTGCAGCAGGTTGTTGCCGACCGGCTTCATTCCGGCCTCGTTGACGAAGGTCGCCATCGTCAGCTGGCCGAGGTCGACCGGGGTCGGGTTGTTCTCGACATAGGCCTGGACGACGCCCTGCTGGCTGATCTCGATCTTGGTGGTGTTGGCCGGCACGGTGACCCCGGGCGAGACCTCGTAGCCGTCCAGGGTCACGATCTGGCCGGTCGAGCTGAGCTGGAAGGTGCCGGCGCGGGTATAGGCGAGGCTGCCATCGGGCATGGTGACGGCGAAATAGCCCTTGCCGTCGATCGCCAGGTCGAGCTGGTTGTTGGTCTGCACCAGCCCGCCCTGGGTGTTCAGCCGCACCACCCCGGCGCTCTGCACGCCGAGGCCGACATCGAGGCCGACGGGCCGCTCGGTCCCGGTATCCGAGGTCTGGGCGCCCTCGCGCTTCATCGTCTGGTAGACCAGGTCCTGGAACGCCGCGCGCGAGCTCTTGAAGCCCGTCGTGTTGGCGTTGGCGATGTTGTTCGAGATGACGTCGACATTGGTCTGCTGGGCCAGCATGCCGGTCGCCGCGATGCCAAGTGCTCTCATGTCGTCCGGTCCTTTCGCCTCAGGCGGTGTTGCCCAGCTTGCTCAGGGTCTGCTGACGCAACTGGTTTTCGTCATCCATGATCTTCATCGCCTGTTCATAGGCGCGCTGGATCTCCATCATCCGGGTCATCTCGATCACCGGCTGGACATTGCTTTCCTCGACGAAGCCCTGGGAGATCTTCGAATCCGCGGCAGGGCTCCGGGCGTTGGAGCCGTCCGGCGCCACGAACATGCCGGCACCGATGCGCTTGAAATCGGCGATGCCGGGGACGTCGAACAGGCCGATCTTGGCGATGGTGGCGCCCTGCGGCCCGGTGATGGTGCCATCGGAGGCGATCTGCAATTGCGTGCCTGTATCGGCCGGAATCGCGATCGGCGCACCGCCCTCGTCCAGCACCTGGGCGCCGGTCAGCGTGACCAGGTCGCCGCGCTGGTTGATGCTGAAGCGGCCGTCGCGGCCATAGGCGGTCTGGCCGGTCGGCGTGGCATAGGCGAACCAGCCATTGCCCGAGATCGCGACGTCGAGCGGATTGTCGGTGCGGGTCAGCTGGCCCTGGCTGCCGTCGAGGTAGGAGCCGCGGTTGAGCACGTAGCTGGTGCCGTCCGCACCGGTCTGCTGGCTCTCGACCATGGTCCGGAAATCCGCCCGCTGCGCCTTGAACCCGACCGTGTTGGCATTGGCCATGTTGTTGGCGGTGACATCCAGGCTGCGCCGCAGGGCCGCGGCGCGGGACAAGGATACGTACGTCGAATTATCCATCGGTCAACACCTGTATGTCGGGATAAGTAGAGGGATATTCGCGGCTTTCCTTTGAATAGCACATTTACTTTCCTTGCAGCTATTCTTATTATCCTTGATGCAGGTCGAGTTTCAAGGGTTTTCAGGACAAGCACCCGGCGAAATGCGCACAGCACGATGGATCTCCCGGATCGCCTGCCTGGCCTTGCTGCTGGGGACGGGCGCGGCGGCCGCGGCCGACAGGCCGCCGGCCTTCGACCTGACGCGCTACACCCGGCACAGCTATGTCGACGAGCACGCCGCGCTGGTCGCGGCCCTGACCGCCGACAGCCAAGCGGCACAGGCGAAGGCACGGATCGAGCTGGCCGCGTTCTACCTTGCCCATGCGATGCTGGCCGAGGGCCGTTCCGTGTTGGCCGAGGTCGCGCCCGACACGCTGGCGCCGGCCGACCGGGCCCGTCGCGGCGCTATTGCCGCCGCGTTGCAGATCCTGGCGGGGCAGGGGGTCAAAGCCGATGCGCCGGACTCGCCGCTGGTCGCCGCGAATGCCGGTTGGGCCGATTACGATCTCTGGCTGTCGCTCAACGCCGCGCTGTCAGGCGACACGGCGGCCTTGCGGGCGCATCTGTCGGCCGGGGTCGCCCGGCTCGACAGCTATCCCCGGCCGGTTGAGGCCGCCTGTCTGCCGCGGCTGCTGAAGGCCGCGATCGACAGCCGGCAATGGAGCCTGGCGAAAGCCATCGCGATCCGCTTCGACCGCTTCCCCGACCTCAAGGCGCAGCCGGTCTACAACTACCTGCTCGGCATGGCGGCCGAGAAGGTGAACCGGCCCAAGAAGGCGATCGAGGCCTATGGCAAGGCGGCGCGCGGCCTCGACCTCTATGCCCAGAAGGCGCGGCTGGCGCTGGTCGACATGGGGCTGAAAAGCGGCCAGATGCCACCCCGGGCGGCGCGGGTGCTGCTCGAGGACAGCCTGTCGCTGTGGCGCGGCGACAAGTACGAGCTCGAGACGCTGCGGCGGCTGGCACAGGTCGACCGGATGCTGGCCGACTGGCCGGCGATGCTCGAGACGCTGGGCCGTATCGTCACCCTCTATCCCGACAGCCCCGATGCCGGCCCGGCCCGGGCCCAGGCCCACAGCCTGATCGCCGCCTATTACAAGCTTGGCCTCGCCGGCAAGATCCCGCTGTCGACCTTCGTCACCACCCATCGCCGGATCACGCCGCTGTTTCGCCTCGACGAGGTGTTCGAGAAACAGGCCGAGCTGTTCGCCGACCGGCTGTTCGAGCTTGGCGGCACGGCGATGGCGGCGCAGGAATACGGCCGCATCGACGACACGCTGGGCGTCGCCGCCGACCTGTCGCTGTGGCACGTCTCGGCCGACCGCCGCGCCGGGCTGAAGCTCAAGCGGGCCGAGGCGCTGATCCGCGGTGGCCAGTTCAAGCCCGCCGCCGTGGTCCTGGCCAAGGTCACCGCCCCCGATCCCGGACCGCGGCGCGACCGGCTCAACGCCCTGCGCGCCCAGGTCTATGCCGGCAGCGGCGAGCCCGAGCGGGTGATCGACACCACCGTCTCCGAACCCTCGCCCGGCTATCTGCGGCTGCTGGCCCAGGCCTATTGGAGCAAGGGCGACTGGGGCAACGCCACCCGACGCTATCAGCAGCTCTGGCACAGCTACCCGGACGTCTTTGGCGGCACCGACGCAATCAACCTGCTGCTGGCCGCCTATCGCGCCGGCGACCGGGCGACGGCGCGCAAGGTGGTGGCGAAATTCCCCGACCTCGCCGACAGCCCGCAATTGCAGGGCGAGCGGCTTCTCCAGACCCCGGCCAGCCTTGAGCCGCTGAAACGCGCCGCCGCCGATGCCCGGCTGCAGAGCGCGGCCGAGATCCTCGACCGGCTGGGCAAGGCCAAGCCCGGCAAGGCCGTGAGCAACTGAATGGCCCAGGCAACCCAAACAGGCGGGAACGCGATATGAACCTGATCATCGGATTTGTCCTCGTGGCGGCCAGCGTCCTGGGCGGGTTCGCCGCGATGGGCGGCAGCCTGTCGGTGCTGTGGCAGCCCTTCGAGCTGATCATCATCGTCGGCGCCGCGCTCGGCGCCTTCGTCATCGCCAACCCGGTCTCGGTGCTGGTCGACACCCTGCGCAGCCTGCTCGCCATCGGCCGGCAGCGGCCCTATGACAAGGAGGATTACCTCGAGCTCTTCGCCCTGCTCTACATGCTGTTCAAGACCGGCAAGGACGATCTGAAGTCGCTGGAAAAGGACCTCGACGATCCGCTGACCAGCAAGTTCTTCAGCGCCTTCCCGGCGATCTCGGGCAAGCGGCGCAATGTCGTCTTCCTTGCCGACTACCTGCGGCTGGTGCTGCTGGGGTCCGAGAAGTCGCATGAGCTCGAGCCGCTGATCGACACCGAGATCGACTCGATCGAGCAGGAGCTGAACAAGGTGCCGAACGCGCTCAACGTCATGGCCGACAGCCTGCCGGCGGTCGGCATCGTCGCCGCCGTGCTGGGCGTCATCAACGCGATGGGCGCGATTTCCGAACCGCCGGCGGTGCTGGGCGCGCTGATCGGCGGGGCGATGGTCGGCACCTTCATGGGCGTGCTGCTGAGCTACGGCGTCGTCGGCCCCATCGCCGGCGCCATCCGCGACCGGCGCGAGCAGGAGGTCACCTATTTCCTCGCCGTCAAAAGCTCGCTGATGGCCTTCCTCAACGGCTATCACCCGCGCATCTGCGTCGAATATGCCCGCAAGACGGTGAGCGAGGAGGTCCGCCCCCATTTCGAGGAGGTCGAGGGCGCGATGCGCGACGCCTCGCAGCGGACCGGCATGGAACTGGGAGGCTGAGCGGTGGCGACACGCGCGACCAAGGTCGAACGGGTCGTCATCCGCGGCGGCGCGCGGCGCAAGCGCCACGCGCAGGAACGGCATGGCGGCTGGAAGGTCGCCTATGCCGATTTCGTCACCGCGATGATGGCCTTCTTCCTGCTGATGTGGCTGGTCTCGACCACCACCCAGGGCCAGCGCGACGGCATCTCGGACTATTTCAAGCGGTCGGACGCGCCGGCCTCGGCGACCGAGACCAAGCGGCCGGACAAGGTGACGCCGACACCGGAATCCGGCGTCGCGGTGGTCAAGCCGCCGAAACCCGAGAACAAGCCCGAGCGGGCCGGCGCCGCGCCGCCGCAGCCGGTGGTGACCCCCGGCGCGGTGGCGGCCAACAGCGCGATCCCGGCCGAGGAGGCCGCCGACCACTCCGATCTCGATTTCCTCGACACGGTCAAGATCGGCCGCGACAAGTACGAGAAGCTGCGTCGGATGGCGCAGCTGGGCCAGACGCTGGCGCAAGAGAAGGCCAAGCGCGACGCGCAGGCGAAGGCGGATAAGGCGGCCGAGAAGACGGCGGCGCAACAGGCGCCGGCCGCGCCCGACGCCAAGCCGCGGCCGGCGCCCGAGGTCGACAAGCTCAAGGCCGAGCTCGAGCGGCTCAAGCAGACCGAGCCGCTGCTGCGCAAATACGCCAGCAACATCGTCGTCGACGCCACCGGCTCGGGCCTGCGGCTGCAGCTGATCGACCAGAAGGGATTCGAGATGTTCCGGGTCGGCTCGTCGCGGCTGACCCCGGGCGGGGCCGAGCTGGTCAGCCGCTTTGCCGAGGTGCTGCGGCGCTGGCCGCATGGCATCGTCGTCACCGGCTATACCGACGGCCGGCCGTTCCGCGGCAGCCCGGGCTACGCCAATTGGGAGCTCTCGGCCGACCGCGCCAATGCCGCGCGCCGGGCGCTGGTGGCCGATGGCGTGCCCGGCGACAAGATCGTCCGGGTGGTGGGGCAGGGCGACCGGCAATTGCTGATCCCCGGCGATCCGCTGGATCCGCGCAACCGGCGGATTACCTTCATGCTGCTGCGCTGACTGTCCTTGGATCCTGGCCGATTCAAGAAAAGCGGCAAGGTCAGTGTTTCTTTAACCTCGATTAAATCCCCGCTCATTATTTGATTTGCGAGTTATTCCCCGATGGGACGGAAGGATTACGGCCATGAGCATATCGAGCGCCCTGCAAACCGCGGTCAGTGGCCTGTTCGCCAATTCCACGGCGGTCGGCAGGATTTCCGAGAATATCGCCAACGCCAATACCGACGGCTACAAGCGCCGCTTCGCCCAGATGGTGACGACGACGGCGGCCGGCAGCGAATACGCGCCCTCGGGCGTGATGGCCGTGACCGGGACCAGCGTGACCCAGGGCGGGGCGCTGAACCCGTCGAGCTCTGTCACCGACATGGCGATCGACGGCAACGGCTTCTTCATCGTCTCGAGCGCGCCCAACGATCCGGTGCAATCGCATTACATGCTGACCCGCGCCGGCTCCTTCGTGCCCGACGGCAACGGCAACCTGGTCAATTCGGCCGGCTACTACCTCGCCGGCTATCAATACGATCCCAACGGTTCGCTCGGCCAGGTCGACCGGTCGAGCTTCAGCGGCATGAACACGGTGAATGTCAGCAATGCCCGGATCGACCCCTCGGCCACGACCACCGTCAACCCGCACGGCAACCTGCCGTCGCAGGAAACCGGCCAGACCCCGCCCGGCGCGGCCTTCACCTCCTCGACCGAGTTCTACGATGCGCTCGGCGCGCCGGGGCGGCTGCAATTCTCGTGGCAGCCGACCGCGACCGACAACCAGTGGGTGGTGACGGTCTCGGACGATGCCGGTGTGACCTATGGCGACGTGACCGTCGACTTCAACGATTCCGGTGCCAATGCCGGCACGCCGGCGCTCTATTCCAACATCAACAACACGGCGCCGGCGCCGGCGGCCTTCGCCTTCAACGCCGCCACCGGCACCGCGACGCTGACGATCAACAACGGTGCCGTGCCGCAGACCATCGACGTCGCCTTCGGCGCGCCCGGCACCTCGGACGGCATGACCCAGTTCGCCGGCGATTTCACGCCCCAGACCTTCGACAAGGACGGCTCGGGCGTCGGCAACCTGACCCGGGTCGAGATCGACGACAAGGGCAACCTCAACGGCGTCTTCGACAACGGCATGCGCAAGGCGCTCTACCAGATCCCGGTGGGCCACGTGGACAATCCCGACGGGCTGATCACCGCCGACGGCAACGCCTACAAGCTGTCGAACAATTCCGGCGTCTATTCCAACTTCGAGGCCAATACCGGCCCGGTCGGCGGCATCGCCTCGAACGCGCTGGAAGGCTCGAATGTCGATATCGCCCAGGAGCTGAGCGACCTGATCCGCACCCAGCGCGCCTATTCCACCAACGCCAAGGTGGTCACCACCATGGACGACATGCTGAGCCAGACCACCCAGCTGAAACGCTGATCTCCGGCGGTTACCCGAAGGACGGCTGAATGAGCCTGACAGACGCCCTCAATGCCAGTCGCAGCGGCCTCGTCGCCACCCAGACCTGGTCGCAACTGACCGCGCGCAACATCGCCAACGCCAATACCGACGGCTATGTCCGCAAGGATATCAGCTTCGGCACCCGCACGCTGGGCGAGGGCGGCACGGTGCAGGTCACCGAGATCCGGCGCGAGATCGACAGCTCGCTGACCCGGATGTATCGCGGCGAAAACAGCAAGATGGCCAAGTACCAGGCGATCTACGAGGGCATCGGCGAATACACCGCCACGCTGGGCGAGCCCAGCGACGATTTCTCGCCCGCGTCGCGGCTGACGCAGTTCCAGACCAGCCTCGACACGCTGGTCAACAGCCCCGGCAATGCCGGGGCGCAGCGCGGGGTGCTGGATTCCGCCCAGGCGCTGGCGACCTCGCTCAACAATGCCAGCGACACGCTGGGCCGGGTGCAGGGCGAGGTCTCGCGCGAGATCAAGTACGACGTCTCGGATCTCAACCAGGCGCTCTACAAGATCGCCGACCTGAACCGGCAGCTGAGCGGCAGCGGCTCCGTCTCGATCGCCGGCGCCGACATGCAGGACGAGATCGACCGCCAGATCCAGAAGGTTTCGCAGATCATGGATGTCCGCGTCAGCCAGGGGGCGGACGGGCGGGTGAGCCTCTACACCGCCGGCGGCTCGGCCCTGATCGAGGGCGACAAGGTCAGCGACGTGCGCTTCGACGAGCCGACGGGCAAGCTCTTCGCCGGCCAGACAGAGATCACCCCGAACAGCAATTCGACCCGCGGGTTCGAGAACGGCAGCCTGGCGGGGCTGTTCTCGCTCAAGGACGACGTGCTGCCGCGCTACCAGCTTCAGCTCGACGAATTCGCCCGCAGCCTGGTCCAGGGCTTCGAAGGCGCGGACAGTTCGCTGTCGGCGGGGCAGGCGGGGCTGTTCACCGATGCCGGCGCCGCCTATGACCCGACCAAGCTGCAGGGGCTGGCCGGGCGCATCGCGGTCAACGACGCGGTCAAGCCGGACAAGGGCGGCACCCTGAGCCGGCTGCGCGACGGCATCGGCGCCACCACGCCGGGCCCGGCGGGCGACGCCACCCAGCTCAACGCCTTTGCCGCCGTCTTCGACCAGCCGCTGACCGTCGACCCGGCCACCCAGCTGTCCGACGGCATGATCCTGACCGATTACGCCGCCAACATGGTCGCCGCCCAGCATGTCGAGGGCAGCCGCGCCCAGACCAACTACAACTCCACGCGAACGACGGCCGAGACCGTCGATGCCTCGCGCCAGAGCATCCAGGGCGTCAATATCGACGACGAGCTGCAGAAGATGATGGTGATCCAGCAGAGCTACGCGGCCAATTCCAAAATGATGACCACGGTGATGAACATGATCGACACCCTGCTGAAGGCGTTCTGAGACGATGGCGGTGATCAACATCTTCAACCCGCTCCCGACCCTGCAGGCCAGCCTGATGGGGCGGCGCAACGTCTCGAAGGTGACGGCCGAGCTGCAAAACGCCAGCAAGGAGGTCTCGACCGGGCTGCGCGCCGACATTTACGGCGATCTCGGCCAGCGCGCCGCGATCACCCTGTCGCTGCGCAGCCGGATGGACCGGACCGACGCCTTCGTCACCTCGAACAAGCTTCTCAACAACAAGCTCGACGTGGTCTCTTCGGCCGCCGGGCAGGCACAGCAGGCGGCGCAGGATTTCCTCAGCCTCGCGGTCGCCAATGTCGACTCGCCGGGCACCACCGCGAGCACGCTGCAGCAGCAGGCCCGCGCCGCGCTGCAGGCGGTGACCAACGCGCTCAACGCCAATTACGCCGGCGAATACCTGTTCTCGGGCACTGCGACCGACAAGGCGGCGCTGCAGGAATACACCAAGACCAATCCAGCGACCGGCCTGTCGCCCAAGGACGTGATCGACGGCATCGTCGCCGGCGGCCCGACCTCCGCCGCCGACGCCGCGGCCAAGCTGGCCCAGCTCGACGCCGTGTTCTCCTCGACCAACACCGCCAACCCGAACCAGAATTTCGAGGCCACCTTCTATGGCGGCACCCCGGCGCAGGACGCCTCGGGCAATCCGAACCCGCGGCTGTCGGCCCAGATCGCCGAGGGCCAAACGATCAGCTATGGCATCCAGGCCAACGACCCGGCGGTGCGCGACGTGCTCAAGGGGCTGACGATGATCGCCTCGACCGACGTCTCCAAGATCACCGATCCGGCGGCCTACAAGGCGTGGATGAAATCGGCGGTCGGCGCCCTGTCCAGCGGCACCGAGGGCCTGACCCAGGCCCAGGCGCAGCTGGGCAGCCGGCAGCAGCTGGTGCAGGACACCCAGACCCGGCAGGAGGACCTGAAGGCGGTCTATAACAGCCGGATCGCGGGTTACGAGGCGGTCGACCCCTACGAGGCGGCCAGCCGGATGAGCGCGCTGCAGACGCAGCTCAACGCCACCTACAGCGCCACCGCGCAGCTGTCCAAGCTGTCCTTGCTGAACTATCTTTGACTCTGTCCTTGCGTCGCGCTAGCGCG
>NZ_JBHRSK010000025.1:0-5700 GCF_042643245.1 Acidimangrovimonas pyrenivorans | reverse complement strand
TCCGCTTCCGCGGCCAGCGTTTCGATTGCGGCTCGAAGGCCGGCTTCCTGCAGGCCACCGTCGCCTTCGGCCTCGCCCGCGAGGAACTCAAGGACGAGCTGGGCCGCTACCTGCGCGAGGTGATGGCCATCGACAAGGCGGCGGAATAAGCTGCCGGCGACAGTGGAAGAGTGGGGCGGAAAGCGGACGTGCAGACAGTTCTGGTGACCGGCGGGGCGGGCTATATCGGCTCGCATGCCTGCAAGGCCTTGAAAGCGGCGGGCTACCGGCCCGTCACCTATGACAACCTGTCGACCGGCTGGGAAGACGCGGTGAAATTCGGCCCGTTCGAGCGCGGCGACCTGACCGACCGCGCCCGGCTGGACGCGGTCTTTGCGCAATACAGCCCGGTCGCGGTGATGCATTTCGCCGCCCTCAGCCAGGTCGGCGAGAGCATGGCCCAGCCCGGCCGCTACTGGCACAACAACGTCACCGGATCGCTGACGCTGGCCGAGGCGGCGGTGGCGGCGGGCTGCCTGAACTTCGTCTTCTCCTCGACCTGCGCCACCTATGGCGAGCAGGACAACGTGGTGCTGGACGAGAACAGCGCGCAATTCCCGATCAACCCCTATGGCAGCTCGAAACGCGCGATCGAGGAGATCCTGCGCGATTTCGAGGTGGCGCACGGGCTGAAATCGGTGATCTTCCGCTATTTCAACGTCGCCGGCGGCGATCCGGAGGGCGAGGTGGGCGAGCATCACCGGCCCGAGACGCACCTGATCCCGGTGATGCTGGAGGCGATCGACGGCAAGCGCCCGGCGCTGACCATCCATGGCACCGATTACGACACGCCCGACGGCACCTGCATCCGCGATTACGTCCATGTCTGCGACCTGGTCGACGCCCATGTCCTGGGGCTGGAATGGCTGCAGGCCGGCAAGGCCAGCCGGGCCTTCAACCTCGGCACCGGCAGCGGCTTCTCGGTGCGCGAGGTGATCGAGGCCTCGCGCGCGGTTACCAACCGCGAGGTGCCCTACGAGGAGGGGCCGCGCCGGCCGGGCGACTGCACCAAGCTGGTCTCGGGCTCGACCCGGGCGGTGCAGGAACTGGGCTGGCGCCCGACCCGCTCGACCCTGCCCGAGATGATCGGCGACGCCTGGCGTTGGCACCAGACCGGGCATTACGAAAAATGACGTCCCCGCGGGATTTTTCGACCCGCACCGACAGGGGATTGTGCCACGATTGCCCGGAGCCATTTCGATGCCGAGAGACGAACAGATGCCCGTGACGCTTTCCTCCCGCTACCAGGCCTCCGAGGGCTTGTCGCGCTATGCCGAGCGGGAGGCCGAGGAGATCCTGAGGATCTACACCACGCGGTTTCCCGACAAGCGGGTCCGGCTGATCCTCTACGAGGGCGACAACCCGGTCTGGGCGGCGCCGAGCATCGTTCCGGGCGAGCCGGCGCTGGGGCCGGAGCATTGCGGCCCGGGCTTCCTCGGCATCGTCGAGGGCGGGGTCGAGGACGGCGAGGCGGTCACCGTCTTCAGCTCGATCCCGCGCCGGCCGACCCCGGCCGAGCGCGAGGATACCGAGGCGCCCTGGGTCCCCAGCACCCGGATGCTGGGAACGCTGTTCCGGGTCTCGCCGCTGCTTTACGAGGATCTGCGCCACCGCCACGAGCTGCGGCGCCAGAAGGAAATGGAAACCCACCAGTGGAGCCCGCTGCCCAACAGCACCGGCGGGGCGCGCTTCGTGCCGGCCGAGCCCGATTTCGGCGATCGCCGGCCGGCGGTGCTGGTCGGGTTCCACTGGCTCGAGGTCGGCGGCGCCGAGAAGCTGGGCTTCGACTGCGTCCGCTGGGCGCAGGAGGCCGGCTTGCGGGTCTTCGTCGTCGCCTCGGTGCAGGCGCTGCAACGGCTGGCCGACCGCCTGCCCGACAGCGACGACGTCACCTTCATCCGGCTCGACCGCTATCTGGCGCATGGCGAATGGGCGCCATATGTGCTCAACCTGATCCGGCAGGAGAATATCCGCCTGATCCATATCCACCATTGCGTGCCGCTCTATTCGGCGCTGCCGACGGTGCGGATGATGGCGCCCTGGGTCCAGGTCGTCGATTCGACCCATATCATCGAGTATTCCGATGGCGGCTATCCCCGGATCTCGGGCGTGTGGTCGAATTTCATCGACGTCCATCACGTCATCAGCCGCGAGCTGATCGCGATGTATCGCGACCGCTTCCATGTCAGCAACAAGGTCCGGCTCGGCCGCATGCTCGACCGGCCGGAGGCGCCGCGGCAGTTGCCGGCGCCGAACATGGCGGCGGGGAAACAGGTGCTGACCATCACCTTCGTCGGCCGGCTCTACTACCAGAAGCGGCCGGGGCTGGTGGTGCTGATCATGAAGGCGCTGGCCGACTGGGCGGGCAAGGCCGGGGTGACGCTGCAATTCCATTTCGTCGGCGAGGGCCCGTTCGAGAAGGCCTGCACCGGGCTGATGCGCCGGCTCGGGCTGGAGGCGATGACCAAGCTGCATGCCGCCGGCACCGATATCCCGGCACTGCTGGGCCAGAGCGACATCCTGCTCTTGCCGTCGTCGAACGAGGGCCTGGCGCTGGTCTGCTACGAGGCGATCGAGAAGGGGGCGATCCCGCTCTCGACCGATGTCGGCTCGCAAAGCGAGATCGTGCCGCCCGAGCTGCTGCTGCCGCGGGCGCCGCGGGCGGCGCTGAAGCGCACCGTCGAGATCGTCGACCGGATGTGGCGCGACGGGGATTTCGTCGCCGCCCAGGGCAGGGAGCTGGCCACGCGCTATGCCGCGGTGGCCGCCGACCCGACGGCGCGCGAGGTGATGATGCCGCTTTACGAGGCGGTTGCCGGGACGAAATGACCATCCTGCCGCGATGAGGCCCGGACGGCCGGGCCGCTTCTTGACGCCACCGGCGCCCGGCGGCAGAAGGGAACGGGTTTGAGCAGGTTCAGCTTCTTGAAGGAATTCGCACGCCAATGGCTCTGACAAGCACCACGGCCGCGGTGATCGTGACGTTCAATCGCTCGGCGAAACTGTCGAAGGTGATCGACGCGGTCCTGGCGCAGACCGTGCGCCCCGATCTGGTCTACGTCATCGACAATGCCTCGACCGACGACACCGGAGAGGTGGTGGCGGCGAAGACCGATCCCAGCATCCGCTATGTCCGGCTGGGCGAGAACAGCGGCGGCGCCGGCGGTTTCCACGAGGGCATGAAGATCGCCTACGAGCAGGGGGCGCAGTTCCTCTGGATCATGGATGACGACGCCTATCCCGAGCCCGACGCGCTGCGCCTGCTGCTGGCCGGGATCAACGATTTCGAGGACCGCTATTCCTGGAAACCCAGCTTCGCCTGCTCGGCGGTGCGCTGGATCGACGGCTCGCTGTGCGAGATGAACACGCCGACGCCGGTCTGGGACTGGCCGCGCTTCTACAGCGCCGAGACGCCCTATCTGCTGGTCAAGTCCTGCTCCTTCGTCTCGGTGCTGATCCCGCGATGGGCGGTGCGAGAGCATGGCTTCCCGATCAAGGACTATTTCATCTGGTTCGACGATTCCGAATACACCCAGCGCATCGCCAAGTCCTATCCCGGCATCTTCTGTCCCGACAGCCTGGTGATCCACGACACGCCCGACAACAAGGGGGTGAATTACGGCCTGATCACCAAGGGCAACCTGTGGAAGTTCCGCTATGGCGCCCGCAACGAGACCTCGTTCCAGCTGCGCGAGCGCGGGATCTACGGCGTCGCCGCCTTCGCCTACCGGGTCCGGACCGAGATGGCCGAGGGCGAGGTGCCGGGCAAGATGCGGCGCGAGATCTACCGCTCGATGCTGCGCGGGCTGCGCTTCAAGCCCGCCATCGTCCGGCCCTGACCGTCGGAACGCGGGTCAGAACCGCGTCATCGCCCGGGCGCCGAGCCGCCAGGCCGCCGCGCGCAGCCGGTTGAGCGGCGCCGATTGCCGCAGCCCCGGCAGCGCCGCGCGACCGATCTCCAGCAGATGCTCCTGTGAACGGATCGGGGTCTCGACCGCCGGGGCCGGGCCCGAGACGGCAAAGCCGGCGACGCGCTCGATCCAGTCGATATCGGCCTGGTGGGCGGCGACATGGGGCGCCATCAGCGCCGCGTCCAGCCCGACCTTGCCGGTGCCGAAACCCCTGAGCTGCCGGAGCAGCACCTGCCGCGCCTGCAGCCGCGCCGGGTCGGTCAGCCGGACACCTTCGGTGACGTTGTGGTGAAACAGGATCCCCAGCGCCTCGAGCGACAGGCCCTCGTTGCGGTCGCGGGCGGAGATCCGGCTTCGGTCGAGCCCGAGGCGGGTGGCGAAATCGGCGACGATGTCGCCCTCGGCCAGCGCCGCCCGGTCGAACAGGCGGAACTCCAAGTTGTCGGCGCCGGCCTGCCGCAGCCAGGGCTGGAACCGCTTGCGATAGCCGGGCGCCGGCAGCTCGAACCGGGCCTGGCCGACGCGGATGCGCTGCTGCAGCATGCTGGGCACCAGGGCGCGGAACGGGCGGATATAGGCGATCACGCGGACCGCGTCGTAATGCCGCCGCAGCTCGGCCAGCATGGCCTTGATCTCGGCCGGGGTCAGGTGGTCGCACAGCATCTCGCCCGACAGGATCAGGTCGCGATCGTCGCGGAAGGCGGCCTCGAGCCGGGCACGGTAGCGGCTTTGCAGCCGGGCCACCTGCTGCGCGCTGCGGCCCTTCTGGCGGTGCTGGAAAAAGCGATCCGGCGCCTTGGCATAGATGGTGCAGAGCGGCTCGCTATGGTTGGCGGGGCCGAGCCTCGCATAGGCGATGCGCGGGTCGCGATAGCGCCGCAACGCCGCCTGGATCGCCGTCGAGCCGGTCTTGGGCATGCCGATATGCAAATGGCAGATGCGCGTCATGCGGTCCTTTCGGGCGGGGCCGGGGCGTTCCTCTCCTCCTCCTTCTTCTCCGCGCGACGGCGGGGCGCGAGGGGCGCTTGCGGGCGCGGCTGCGGCGGGGTCGGCCTTCCACGGCACTGTAGCCGCCGCGGGGCCGTTGTCCATGCCCGTTTCCCGGGCGCGGCGCCCGATTGCAGGGCATCGCGGTGCGCGCGCCCCGCCGGGTGCCGAGGGGCTGCTTTCCGGCTTGGAAATTCCGTGGTCGGCGGCTAGGGTGCCGCCAAGTTGCGGCTCGTATCTGCCGCGAACCTTACCAGGATTTCAAGACGTATAGATGCGCAAGCTCATCCTTCACATCGGGGCCCATCGCACGGCCACCACAGCCACCCAGAAAACCCTGAGAAAGAATTTCAAGGCCCTGCTGCGGCAGGGGGTCTTCTACCCCTACGGCGTCGACCGGCATATCCGGATCGCGAACATGCTGCTGAGCGGGGCGATGCCGCCGGCCGAGCTGGCCGAGGATCTCGGCCGCCGCGCCGAGGCCTGGGAAAAGGAACTCGGGCGCGAGGTCGGGACCATCATCCTGTCCGACGAGGATATCTGCATGCGGCGCGATCTGTCGATCCTGGCCCCGCTGCGCGATCATTTCGACGTCGAGATCATCTTTGCCCTGCGCCGCCAGGACCTGTGGCTTGAAAGCTGGTACCTGCAGAACGTCAAGGGCCAGTGGAACAAGTCCCTCGCCCACCTGACCTTCGACGAATTCATGGACCGGAGCGAGGAGTTCCACTGGATCGATTACGACCGCTATGCCCGGCATCTC
>NZ_JBHRSK010000024.1:0-6768 GCF_042643245.1 Acidimangrovimonas pyrenivorans | reverse complement strand
CTCGCCCTCGTCAAACTCGCCGCCACACGCATCTGGTTGTGCGCTTATGAGTCGGTGACCTAGTTCATCAAAGGTCTGCCAGTGCATCCCCTTGGGCTTCGGGCCGTGCCCGTTCAGCGCTCCCGGCGGCCATCCCAGCCGTGTCCGAATCCTTTCCGCCCGCCTCGCAGCCCTGTCCGATGCGTCTTCCCTTTGGCTGGGATCGGTGAGGTCGTGGCAATGTCGACAGGCGAAGATGCGCCCGCCGTAGAGCAGCGCCACCCGCCGTCCGCACCTAAGCGCCGGACAGATGAACCATTTCCGCTCCCCGCCCAGGTTGCAGGTCGTGGTGGCGAGGCTGACGGCATAACGCATCGGTTCCCATTCGTTGTCCTCACGCACGCGATAGTCGAGGATGACGCGGCCTTCCTCCGCTTCCGCACAGATTGAGCCTGTCACTTCGCCATTGCAGGACCATTGCCAGCCGAAGCGGAAGCCGGGGCGAAGGAAGCCTTCGCGGTCCCAGCGCCGCACGTCCAAGCGGCGCAAATCGTTGACGGTCAGATGTGCCGCGCATTGCAGCCGATTACCGCTAGGGTCAGGACCCATTAGTCGGCTTGTAGTGCCCCTGCCGTCGTGCTTCACGCTCCCGAACCTATGGGGGTATGATGAGCAATCTCTTCTGGCTGACCGACGAGCAGATGGCGCGGCTGCAACTTTTCTTTCCGAAGAGCCATGGCAAGCCGAGAGCCGATGATCGGCGCGTTCTGAGCGGGATAATCTTCATCAATCGCAATGGTTTGCGTTGGTGCGATGCGCCTGCGGAATATGGCCCGCCGAAGACGCTCTACAACCTCTGGAAGCGGTGGAGCGACATGGGGGTCTTCGCCCGGAGCTTCGAGGGGCTGGCTGCTGAAGCGGCGGATCGGAAGACGGTCATGATCGACGCGACCTATCTGAAAGCCCATCGCACGGCATTGAGCCTGCGGTCGAAAAAGGGGGGGCGTGGCAGGCTGATCGGGCGAACGAAGGGTGGCATGAACACCAAGTTGCATGCCGTCACGGACGCGAACGGCCGCCCGATCAAGTTCTTCATGACCGCCGGCCAGGTCAGCGACTACACCGGGGCAGCCGCCTTGCTGACCTGCCTGCCCGAGGCCGATTGGCTGTTGGCCGATCGTGGCTACGATGCCGACTGGTATCGTGAAGCCTTGCAGGACAAGGGCATCAAGCCCTGCATCCCGGGCCGAAAGTCCCGAGGCAAGCCCGTCAAATACGACAAACGTCGCTACCAGCGGCGCAACCGTATCGAGATTATGTTCGGAAAGCTCAAGGACTGGCGTCGCGTTGTGACCCGTTACGACAGATGCCCGAAGGTCTTCCTGTCCGCCGTAGCCCTCGCCGCGACTGTCATCTTCTGGCTGTGAAAATTAACGAGTCTGGAGCCTAATGGGGGCTGAGCCTAGATAAATATGAAATCATCATGGGTAATTTCACCATCATACGTGCCATAAAAGGCTATGATGCCACCGCCGTGAAAGTCTCCAGTGGCATCAGTGTAATGCACGATGACACGATCTTGAGTCTTCAGGTAGTCGATTTCCAGGTTTTCATGCCCTTCCAGGTTGCTCAGGACGATTTTGTCGATACCCGGTTCAAAATCGGAGATGCCGTTCCAGCCATCGCCAGCGAAGAAGAAAAACTCATCTGCTCCAGCACCGCCGGTGAGTTGATCAACATTGTGCCCCGCATAGAGCTGGTCATCGCCAGGGCCACCGACAATGGTGTCGTTGCCTGATCCACCGAAAAACACGTCGTTTCCGCCGCCACCGTTGATGAAATCGTTGCCCTCGCCCGCCCAGACTGTATCCGCGCCCAATAGATCAGGCTGCGCATTGTCGTGAAAAACGTCATCGCCGGCGCCGAGAAGGACATGATCACGACCATTGTCGCCCCACACCGTATCATTGCCCGCTCCACCCTCGATCGTGTCGAACTGATTGCCTCCGTGGATTCGATCATTACCGGCGCCGCCGGCAATGCAGTCTTTTCCATTTTGACCGAAAAACGTGTCGTCTCCGCCGCCGCCATTGATCAGGTCGTTGCCAGCGCCCGCCAGAACGGTGTCCGCGCCCTTGGCGCCGGGCTGCGCGTTGTCAATGAAGACGTCGTCACCGGCGCCGAGAAAGGTATGATCACGGCCATTGTCCCCCCAGACGGTGTCATTGCCGGCGCCGGCCTTAATCGTATCCATCTGGTTGCCGCCGTGAATTTGGTCGTTGCCGGCCCCGCCAGCAATGTAGTCAGATCCGTTCTGGCCGTAGAACAGATCGTCTCCTCCGCCGCCGTTGATGGTGTCACTACCATCCCCCCCCCAAACCGAATCCGCGCCGAGCGGTCCCGGCTGCGGATTGTCGTAAGAGACATCGTTGCCAGCGCCAAGACGAACATGATCACGGCCATCATCCCCCCAGACGGTATCATTGCCGGCCCCGGCATCGATCGCATCGAACTGACTGCCTCCGTGGATTTGGTCATTGCCGGCGCCGCCGCTGATACTGTCATTGCCCGCCAGGCCGCAGAGTGTGTCATCGCCGGCTCCCCCGGCGATCAGGTTGGCCACGTGGTTTCCGGTGCCATGGAAAGATGAGAAGCCGTCGTAGGCAAGGTTCTCGAAATTGCTTTGTAGGTGGTAGTTGGTCAGCAATGTCTGAACTGAATCCGTTCCTTCTCCGGTAGCTTCCGATACGATATCGCCCGGACCGACAACGTAGGTGTCGTCTCCGGCGCCCCCGACCAATGCGTCAGCCCCTCCCAGTCCTCGAAGTGTGTCATTGCCGGAACCGCCTAAGAGCGTGTCGTTGTCATTTCCGCCAATGATCAGATTGTCCAACACGTTTCCCACGCCGGTGAACGGCCCTGAACCGAGAAATGTCAGGTTCTCGAAATTCTCAGCCACTGTATAGCTATTGCCATAGTAGACTTCGACGCAATCGCTGCCACCATTCGCAGCCTCCACTAAGTGTACATGACTGTGTCGCAGGACATAGGTGTCGTCGCCGTCGCCGCCCCTAAGCGTGTCCGCAGTCGAAGCTCCATCTCCGGGATCGAGCGTGTCTTTGCCACTGCCGCCTACCAGGCTGTCGTCCCCGCTGCCCCCGACGATCAGGTTGTCCGACGCATTGCCAATGCCTATGGAGTTGCCCGTTCGCGGAGATTTCCGACCGAAAGCATCTACGCCGTCGACAAACAGGATGTTCTCGATATTTTCACCCAGCGTGTAGGACGGCAGCGAGGTGACAACCGTATCGTTGCCACCGTTTCCTTTCTCGCTCACGACGTCACCTAGGGAATTCACGACGAAAGTATCATCGCCGGTGCCGCCGACTAGAGTGTCGCTTCCGGCTCCGCCATCGAGAACGTCGTTGCCACCGTTCCCTCTCAGATGATCATTTCCTCCCTGGCCTCGCAGCGTATCGGCGCCATTTGTTCCGATCCAGCTGTCTGCCCCCAGCGTTCCAGAAATGAACATTGGCGAGGAACCAGTATTGGTCTTGGAAAGAATGAGTCGGATCACCTCAAAATCGTGCTGGAAAGTGACAGTCGTCGAGGCGCCTCCCGCTATCTGCGTGAGCGACATCCCGCCGCTGTATAGCTCTGGCATTGCGAGATCGCCGACGTGTCCGGGCGAATTCGCATTGATTCCCGAATGGCCTGTCGCCGTGTCGAATTCGGGGTCATACAAATGCATCGCCCAACCGTAGCTATAGTTGCCCTTCACCTTGACCGTGTAGCTCAGCGAAGTGCCCGAGAAGTCCTTTGCTGCCAAAAAAACTACCACTTTGGAATCATCTTCGAACGCGTAGGTGTTTACGCTCTGATCATGGACGACCTCCCATACGCTGTTATCTGTATGCGGGTCATTATCGGGATCTACAAGCACTGTAGGGGCGGTATTCCCATAGATGCCCCCAGTGCCAGGGGAAGCACCCGGCGTCGTCAAAAGATGCATGCCAGGCAACGCCTCGGACATCAAGCCGTAGAGCTGTCCACCAATGTACGTCGTTTTTTGCGACCCCAAAGATCCGACCTTGCTCGACGTGGTATCGGTGCCGTATATGGTGCCAATGTCCATTCCAGCATTAACGAGTACAGAATATTCCTGTAGAATGTTTGTCAGACTGGGCCCGCCAAAGTTGTTCAGGTTTGCGTCGTCACTGGATGAGTTGACTGCGGGGCCAGTCCAGCCGCAGACGAGCCGCAAGTCTTCGCTGTGCAGCTCATCAGGGATCTCTTGGATCCAGCGTCCCATATTGTACTCCAAAGTTGTATTATCCGTAGGCCCAAAAATGTGGCTGTCTATGCTATCGAAAGTGGGGCGATAATTGTGCCATATTAACGCATCAACGGATTTTAGCGCCTTCATGTCTTTGAAGGCGGAGATAAAATCTTCATTGTCCTGCGGGGAGCCATAGTCGCCGCTGACCTGGAATCGTCCCATCTGGACAGCGACGGAGATATTGACATTATCATGATTCAGACCTGAAGCATTCGCCTCGGCCAGGGCGCATTTTATTTCATCAGACATTGCCGCGAATACGTATCCGAACAGCTTTGCCGTATATTGGTATCCCTGGCTTGCGAGATTCTTCCAAACATTCGTTTCATAGTACTCCGACCCCACTTCAATCATGAAATCATTCGGCACCGCTCCAAAATCCCCTACCACCAGATGATTCACGAACGCGCGGACATTACTTCTCAGTTCCTCAATCGTGTGGCTGCTTTCGACGGTTTGTGCGTCAATGGGGGCAGATCCCAACTCTTCGTGTAGCTCGTCGGCATAGGTTGCGGTATTCGTGACCATTGAAAACGAATTACCGTGGGCGACGGCAGCCGCCATTACCTCACGCAGATCTTCACGCTGATTTCCGTTATTTTCGCCCCCTCTGCGCCAGTCAAAAATATTATCGGAGCCGAGATCGAAATTGGCTCCGGCCGCATCCCCCTCAACATACTTGCCACCTGCCCAGCGAGTGTGGTGGGAGTTTATCTGATCTTGCCTGATCTCGTAGTTTTTCAGAAATCCCATTTCCAGATATTCGTCGCCAAGAGAGGAGGCGGGGATGGAATTTCCTATCCTGTAGTGAACTCCAGTGGAAATTGTAATAGTTGAATTGGACGTATCGATATAGGATGAAGTAGGCATCTCGTTCCCTCGTCGAAAGCTTTTGAGGGATGATTGGCTTTCTTCTGGGTTGAATTGTGCCTTTGTTTTGGAAGAATATCTGCAAATCTGATTGCTTATCGATTTATTTGAATAGAATTTTTTGAAAATTATGTTATTGATCTCAACTATTCGGCGGCTTCTTTCGTCGGAAGTTGAGCGGAATTGCACTGGGGCGATACAGCAGGCTTTTTTGATAGCGTGGATGCTCTCGCCTTCCGTGATGGCTTAACACCCATCGCATTGGCACATTGCGATGCCGTCAGGAGGCGGCATATACGCTATCAACAGAGCCGGTTCGGCTGGCCTTGGCCACCGTCGTCTTACCCTAGATGATTTCGGTCACAAGCGCCGGTTTGCGCTTCGCTGTCCAGTGCTTGATGCTGTCTTCCAATGGCCCACTCATGGCTGCGCTTCTCTTCTTGTAGCAAGGGCAGAATTTCACTGGGGCGATACACGATCCGTTAACCACAATCGTGACATGCTCTATCGCTCAGATCGTGCCTACCTAGCTGAGTTTGCGAGAGAATGCAGTGTTGATAATGGCGGTATTGCGATGAATATTCAGAATTTTAGTAGGTCAAATGACAATGTCGATGATGCTTCCGCAGTTGATTATTGCACAACCACAACCCCCTTCACCCCTGAGGAAGCGCGCATGGTCCTTAATATCTCGAAGGATACTTATCAGATTTTTGTCGACACCGGAATGCTGGAGAGATCTGTTTTGGTTTCGGATCGCGATGTGGCGCAGTTTCGATTTCACTCTGTTTTCGACTTGATTAGGTGCAGCCTAGTGATCGAGTTGGACAACCTGTTGCTTGCAACATGCAGTGGCAGGTCATGGGCGGACTTCATAGCCGATGAATTGTTTCTAGCTTCGGACGGAAATCCGAATTGGTTATTGCTTCACGTTGGCGAGTTAGCAAATACTCTGGCGATTGATGTATTGATAACTTCGGCAGCAAATGATGTGGAAATCTGTGGGGCTTCAAACATTGATTCCCGCGGGTTGTCACGTTGCCCGGCGTTGCCTCAGCATATTTGTAGAGCAGTCGTCATAGTGCTGATCAAGGTACGTCAGATCCTGGCAAGAGATGGTTGAGTGACCATCAACGGCCTATTCCAGGCAGAGATCATCCACCGTCGCGGGCCATGGCGCAATTTCGAGACCGTCGAATACGCCACCCTCGAATGGGTCGATTGGCAGTGTCAGAAGAACTTCGCTTGAGGTGGGGCAGGGGGCCAAGTTTGCCTCCGGCCATGACCCAGCGCTCCCCTTTCCGCTAATTCAAGACGAGCCCCGAGACCATCCGCCTGGCGGTGATGATGTATGTTCGGTTCCCTCTGTCGCTCCGCAATGCCGAGGATCTGCTGCATGAGCGGGGCATCGAGATTAGCCACGAGACGGTGCGGTTCTGGTGGAACCGTTTCGGCCCGATGTTCGTCGCGGAAATCCGAAAGCGTCGGATCGCGGGGATGCGGTCCAGCCGCTGGCGCTGGCACTTGGACGAGGTGTTCGTTGACCTGCTCCCCTGAAATGTCCTCGTTTTGAGGTTAGC
>NZ_JBHRSK010000023.1:0-1114 GCF_042643245.1 Acidimangrovimonas pyrenivorans | reverse complement strand
GCTCCGCTTCGCCATCCGTGAAGGCGGCCGCACGGTTGGGGCTGGGGTCGTTTCCAAGATCATCGAGTGATCTTGGACACTCCGGGCGTCGCCGGCGTCGTCTCGAAAATCATCGAATAATCGCGCCTGACAGTGCGAGGAAAGGGCCGCCTCCGGGCGGCCCTTTTGCTTTCCGGGGCCCGGTCCCCTCCCGTCCTGCCCGTTGATGCCCGTCAATGACAGTTTCCGCAGCGTAAGCTGTCCTGAAATGGGATGCGTGCTTTCGGGAGGTAATCATGACGAAGACATACGTTTCTTTGCTGGCTGCCGGCCTCGTGGCGGCTGCCGGCATGGCCTGGGCCGGCGATCCGATGACCATAGGTCAGGTCGAATTCAACAACAGCTGTGCCCAGTGTCACGGGCCAACGGGCATGGGCGACGGTCCGATGGCCGGGGTGCTGAAGAACGGCGCGCCCGATCTGACCGGGATGCAGGCGGCAAATGGCGGGGTGTTCCCCGTCGCGCAGATCTACAAGATGATTAGCGGCCAGGGGCTGTCGGGGGCCCATGGCTCTGACGAGATGCCGGCCTGGGGCTTCCGCTACAGCATCGAGGCGCCATCGCAGCTTGGGCCCTATTACAGCAAGGCGGATGAACAGGCGCTGGTCGAGGGGAGAATCCTCGCGCTGGTGGAATACATCGCCAGCCTGCAGAAGAACTAGGCGCCGCGACCGCTGTGACGGGAGCACGAGAGCGGGCCATGCCGGACGGCCGGGGGCGCGGAGGGAGCCCCATGGCCCGCCCGGCCGGTTGCGGATGGTCCGGGCGCCGTCCGGCATCGAGGCGTCGCGCCGCGACTTGGCCGCGCTGGCGATGCCGCAGCGAACCGCCCGCTGCGGCCGCTATCCGCGGTGCAGCAAAACCGCTCTTGATTTCGGCTGCGGAGTGCCGTAGCACCCCTCCCACGGCCTAGGGGTATAGCTCAGTTGGTAGAGCATCGGTCTCCAAAACCGAGGGTCGCGGGTTCGAGTCCTGCTGCCCCTGCCAGGCCTTTCCCAGATTTCGTCAATTCGCGGCGCGGCGACGCGCGTCCATGTGACCTGCTCCCCTCGGAGTCCGCGTTTATAGGTTAGCT
>NZ_JBHRSK010000022.1:0-5904 GCF_042643245.1 Acidimangrovimonas pyrenivorans | reverse complement strand
GAGAAGCACCTTGTCGCGCCCGTTGCCGCCATCGACCGTATCGTTGCCTGCGCCGGCGAAGATCGTGTCGAAGCCGTTCCCGCCTTGCAGGTGGTCCGCGCCTAGATTGCCGATGATGTGGTCAGCCCCGCTTGCGCCCTTGATTGTATCTGCGCCCGTCCCCCCCGAAAGATGATCTGCCGAGGCTCCGCCAACCAAGAGGTCATTCCCGGCGAGGCCATAAAGATGCGCCTGGCGGGTCCCTGCGAACAGTATGTCATCCGCGGCTCCGCCATATTCGCTGACATGGGCGAGGCCGTCTGTCCCCGTCGGAGTAACCGGCGTGTATCCCGCATCCCGTTCGCCAACGATGACAACCCAGATCCCGCCATATTCAGCCACGCCGATGGTATTGTAATTGCTGTCGGACAGTGCGGCACTGCCGCCCGCCTGCGCTTCGATCTGGGCGATCACGTTTGCAGCGTTCGCACCGGGTTGAGCGACGACGAAAAGCTGGAAATGGCTGTCCGGGGCGCTATTGCCGAATATCGTGCTGAATGCGTCATTGAACTGCTGTGCGATCACATTGCCGTTGGACCAGCCATCCGCCCAGCCACTGTCCTGATGCGAATGCGCCATGCGCGCGGCGCTGTCGGCAAAATTGGCCACAAGGTCGATCGCCTTGCGTGAGGCGATCGCAGAGAGGATGGCGTCCATGTCCAGGCCGACGGCTGCCCCGCGCGTCCCATTGATCGCCGACACAACCTTTGTTTCAGCGGCGGACATGCCGTCGCCGGCATAGTTGCCCAACGCTTGCGTGAGCAATGCGGACTTGCCCAGGACGGCTGGATCATTGTTGATGACCCGGAAAGGAAGATCCGCCCGCGTCAGGTGCTGCGAAGCGTTCGGCTGCTCGCCCTTGTCTATCCCAACGGTAAGAAAATATGCATAGGCATTGGCCGCAATGCCGTTTGCAACCGCAGCGGCAGCGTCCGGATAGGTCTTCAGATACCATTCCTCATCAAGTTTGATGATCGAAGCTTCGTCAGGCAAACCGATGGCTGAAGAACTAGCGGAAGCTGCCAGACTATCAGAGGTGCCGAGTGCTGCAGAAAACAGCGTCGACATTGAAGAGGAACCGGTCGAACTGCCTGCGACATAGTCATAGGCGGACTCTGCCTCCGACACCACCCATTGATGGATAGTATGATCGTAAATGGTATGCCCGAGGCCAGCCCCCAATATACTTCCTGCTAGTTCGCCTCCGACACCTCCAAGCGCGGTTCCGACACCCGGTTCTATAAGCGTGCCGAGACCTGCACCTCCGACAGCTCCAAATAATCCGCCAGTCTCTGAGCCCGCAGCCATGAAGACTGCGTCGACGACTCCGTCGACGAAGCTAACATATGCCGCACGCCCTTTTTCACCACTTGGTGCAGACTTCACTGCAGAAAATACGTGTGCCCCAACTCCAATCCAATCCAGGGCACCCGAATCTGCTACATCTTTTGCGAACGCATACGCCTCGGCATCGTTCTCGACAAAGAGCATGTATCCAGCGAATTCCTTCCACACTTTGTCGTCAACCAACATGTCCGCGACATTCACAGAAAGATCCTTCACCATGTATTCCGCATAGTTCACAGCGTCGGCGACTGGATCAGGAGTCTGCGCAGGGGGGGACAGGGGCGTTTGCGACAGCACGCCAATATCTGCGACCGACAAACGGTAGCCACCGGTGGAAGTGCCGCCACCTCCGGAACCCACACGGATGTATTCGATCCCGTCTGCTTGTGCTGTGAAGTTCAGCGTTGTTTGCAGGCCAGTTCCACCATGAGCTATTTCGCTGTTGAAACTAGCGCCATCTCGCACCGTAAGATATGTGCTGGAAAGCGCGCCAAGTATTCCTGCGCCCTCCCCGGTAAGGGAGAGCTGATAGCTATGGCCTGACTGAACATTGATCTTGAATACATCCTTGTCGCCTGCGGCTTCGATCACACCGGTCTCGGCCCCCCCCATAGGCACGGTGGCAATCGAATTGGACGCTGTAACATCCCCCGGAAAGTCGGGGTAATCATCGGCAGCGCTTGCCGGCTGCGTCACGTCGTGAACGGAAACCTCGTATCCCCCCTGATCTGTCGCGGCCCCGCCACTGCCCACGCGCAGGAAATATGTCCCGCTGCTATCCGGGGTATAGATGAGATGTGAATCGGGGGAGATGGCGCTCGTCTTAAGAACGTGATCGAAATTGCCAGGGTCACGAACGGTGAAGACACCAAGCGGCAGGGTGGCACCGCTAACCGCGGCGCTCTTGAGCTCGATGTCGTAGCTGTGTCCCTGCTGCAGGGACACCTGGAACACATCCTTGTCGCCATACGTGTCATTGCTGTCCGCCGGCCCGATATATCCTGTTTTCGAGCTATCCACCGCGAGGGCGCCGATCGCCACGCTCGTGTCAGTCGCACTGTCCGCGAAATCGTCCGAGAGGGACGTCCCGAGACTGGTCATGGTGACGCTGTAGTCACCGACCTTGTCTGCATACCCGCTACCGCCGGCGCTGACGGCGAGGTAATAGGTGCCGCTGGTAGGCGCTGCGAAGTCGAGCGAACTGCTGAAATCAGCCAGGGTTCCGAGCGGATTTCCGTTCCCATCATGGATGCGGATCGCGGTGTAATCGAGCGTTCCGGAAAGGCCTTGGTCTGTGAAGTGGTAGCTCTGCCCCCCGGTCAGCGAGAGGCGGTACCAGTCGTGGTCAACTACACTTCCGCTTAGGTCGGTCTGGTTGATCGCGCCAGTCAGTGTTTGCCCAGGCGAGAGTGACAGAGTGGTACTTGTATCTCCGGCCACACTGTCGTTTGCATCGGTCGAGATCAGTCCGCCGTCACTTACATTGATCTGGTAACCGCCCGTCTTGCTCGCATAGTCGCTGCCGCCCGCACTGATGGCGAAGTAGTAGGTTCCGCTCGTTTGCGGCGTATAGTAAAAATCGGGCGCGGAGCCTTCCGGGATCGGCGTCTGAACCAGACCGTTTCCGTCCCTCAGGTCGATTGCAACCGTGTCCAATGTCGCTGCGGTGGGCTGAGCGGAGAAGTGATAGTCATGTCCCGCGGACAAGATGACCTTGAACCAGTCATGGTCTACGGTGGTGTCGTAGCTGCCACTGATCGGGATCGCATCGATCGTGCCGATTGTTGTTCCATCCATTGTCAGGTTTGCAGTGGATGAGACGGTGTCGAGGGCGTTGTCGGTTGTTTGCGGGGCCGCCGCCACGCTGAACGCGTCGTAGCTCGAATGCTGCGTGCCGTCGGAACTGTTGACACGGACCTGCCAGGTGCCGGCGTCCGCGGCGTCGTTGAGTTGGTAGTCGATCTCGCTGCCGGAGACGAATGTCAGCTTCGCCGAGGTGCTTTGAATGGTGGTGCCCTGCGGATCGACGAAGGTCAGCGTGTCGCCGCTCACGAAGTTGCTGCCGAGCAGCCGCATCGTGTGGTTGACGTTGTCCGCCGGATAGGACGTCGGGGACACAGAACTCAGCGTCGGGGCGAGCGTGTAGCCATTGTCAGCAAGCCCCAGCGAAAAACTTCCTGTGGCCGTTCGCCAATCCGGCTCGGGCCCACCCGCGCTGACGGCGACGTAGTAGGTCTGGCTCGAACTGGACTGACTCGTCGTATCTATTGTCAGTACGGGATTTGCACCTTCTTGAAGCCCCAAGACTGGGCTCCCGTTCGCGTCATACAGCGAGATGGCGATTGATCCTGTCGAAAGCGAAAGGGAATGCCCGTCGAACTCGTAAACGTGGCCTTTCAGAAGGCTGACCCTGTACCAGTCCTTGTCGACATAGCCGCCGCTATTATCCAATGTTACTCCATCGCCGCTAATCGGCTCGGCATCGATCACTCCGGACTTGGTTGTACCAACCGCAAGAGACGTACGAGTGTCCGTGCCCTCGTAGACATAGTCCGTACTCATGGAAATTAGTCCCCCACTGAAACAACTAGGCGCAATTAACTATTTTTTTGCTTTTCTCCACCAGATTGTCATATTTTCGGCGCGCCGCACTCACAATAAGTTGATGTCTCGAGTTTTCTATTAGAACCTGCAAATCGCAGACACCAATCTCATAAAATACTTTAGGAACAACAGGGGCTTCCAGCCACCTTCAGAGTGTTTCCCCAGCTCTGACCAATAGCATAGTGAGCAGCCTTGTCGTTTCATACGGACAGGTCATCCCGAGCGGGTTCTCTCCAGAATCACCCGCACGGCCTCGATCCGCCGGTTGGCGCAACGCCGCCCGGCCCATTCCCGCACCCAGGCATCTGACGCCTGCCCAGCCATCGCCGGCACAGGCCCATCATAGCCCGCACAGGGCCGCAGCAGGTCGGCCGGAACCGTCGGTACCCGGTAGACCACCTGCGGCTCAGTGCTGCCCATACAGGCGCTGAGCGGTAGCAGCGAGCACAGGATCAAGCGGCGCATCGCGTCCCTCCATGGATTGCAGATCGGTGAGCGTGGCGCGCAGGCTGGCGGCATCGGCCTCTGCGCGGGTAAGGTAGGCGCGATGGACGGCGGCGGATTGCTCGGCCTGGGCCCGGGCCGCCTTCTCGGCCGCCAGCGAGAGCCGCAGCGCGGCGATCTGATCGCGCGCCGAGGCGAGGCGATGCCCTTGCCACCAACCCCAGGCCCCGAGCGCAATGGTCGCCGCCAGCGCCACCAGAAGCACCGCCTGTTGAAGCCGGCCGATCACGGCAACAGCTCGAAATGAGGCCCGTCGATGAAGTCCGGCCCGGGGTGCTTGACCTTGTAGCGCGCCACCGCCGCTGCGGCGTCGGCGGCCGAGTGGCAGCTGTCAGTGAGGCACTCGTACCAGTTACCGCCCCAGCGCAGCCGCGTGCCCATGTCCCGGCCGGCCTGCGCCATCGCCGCGGCGACCGGGTAGATCAGCGGCCAGTCCCAGGCGAAGCGGGCGCCATCCCACGGCACCAGGTCGGCGGCATGGCCGGTGCCATCAGCGGTGATCTGGTGGTTCGACTTGTGGCGATAGCCGTCCTTCTGCGAGCGGCCCGCCAGGAACAGCTTGTGCTGCTCCTTGGCCGTGCGTGCCGCCGGCGCCGGCACGCCGAAGTCCTGCTCGGTGACCTGGATCGCCCGCTTGATGCAGTCGACCAGGTCCGGGTGGACGTGGCTGAGATTCCCGAGCGATCGGGGTGACAGGCGATAGGACATCGCATTCTCCATTGGTCAGAGGAAATGCGCCACCAGGGGGATCAGGATGGCGACGGCCACACCGACGCGGGCGCGGTGCCAGAAATCCGCGGCCGGCGTATGTGGCGCCCGGCGCAGCTTGCGGGGATCAGCCTTGATCATCGATCTCACCCGTCTGCAGCCGCTGCAGGATCAGGGAAAAGATGGCCGGGCCGAAGACCCCGGTCAGGTAGGAGACGGACGAGGCCGCCCCGGTGACGGCGATCATCTCCCGGGGCAGCCCGACCCAGCGCACCAGGAAGGCACCGCCGAGCGCGCCCGAGCCGGCTGCCACCAGGGCCCCGATGATGATCTGGCGCAGGGCGTCCTTGAGCCGGACCTTGATCACCAGCGCCGAGGTCGCGCCGCCGGCGGCGCCCCAGGCGGCCGCGGTGATCAGCGCCGAACCGGCGGCCGCCTTGAGGACGTCCGCCAGGAAACTGTTGTCAGACACGGGTGCCCCCTTACGCGCTGCCTTCCATGAGGCCGGTCAGCGTGACCGCCTCCGAACCGCTGGTGACGTCGGTCAGCTCGAGCAGGAACCGACGCGCCGACGAAGCGGAGACGCTGGTATTTCCCTGAAGCGTCACGCCGGTGCCGGCGGCGATCGTGTTGGCGAAGGCGACCGTGTTGACCAACGTGAACTCTGACCTGCCACGGGTCTTTCATCCAGCCGTGACCGGA
>NZ_JBHRSK010000021.1:0-34329 GCF_042643245.1 Acidimangrovimonas pyrenivorans | reverse complement strand
ATGGGGCGGGGCCTGGAAATGCAGCCCCCGCACCGTGCCGGCCCGGGCCGAGAAGGAATGGTTGTCCTGCACGAAGTCGAAATCCAGCCCCGCCGCGGCCATCCGCCGCCGGTTCCAGGTCTCGGAGAAGAACCCCCGGCTGTCCCCGAAACGCGCCGGCGTCAGCAGGACGACGCCGGGCAGGGCGGTCTCTTCAATCTCCACCTGACGCTCCTCCGAAGATGCGGGCCATCGGTTCCCGATTACCAAGTCGCCGGAGCCTTGTCACGGTTCCCCTTGCCCGGCCGCGGCAGGATTTCGGCGGTACCCGCTGCCCGCCGTGCCCGCTTGCCGGCGGGCGATCGCCGCGGCATGGGTTGTGGCGCCGCGGCGGCTTTGCGATTCTGCCGCGCAGTCACTTCGGGAATCGTCGCGGACGGGACTGATATCGCGCGCGGAATATGCGATGATCCCGGCGCGGTTGCCCTGTTCAGGCCCCCGGCCGCAAGGAGAGCGAGAGATCGATGCGCATCATTTTCCATGTCGGCATGGGCAAGACCGGCACCAGTTCGGTCCAGCATGCCCTGGCGACGAGCACGGAAAGGCTGGCGGCCCAGAAGGTCGCCTATCTGGGGATGTGGTTTGACGCGATCGACCCCGGCTTCCGGGGCTACGAAGGCCAGGAGAGGTTCTTCACCTCGGATGCGGCGACGATGGAATCCCATGCCGAGCAGTTCTACGACCGGCTCGCGGCCCGGAGCGCGGCCGAGGGGATCGAGACCTTCGTGCTGTCGAACGAAGCCATCTACGGCAACGTCCACAACTTCACCCCGTTCCTGCGGCGGCTGCAGGCGAAGCCGGATGTCGCGTTGCAGATCGTCGCCTATATCCGCAACCCCTATGCCTGGCTGCCCTCGGCCTATGCCCAGTGGGGCATCCGCCACAAGCAGCAGCCCGGCTCGATCCAGCCCTATGGCCAGCGCGCCCGCGACCTACTCGGCATCTATTCCGGCTTTCGCGCCTGGGCCGAGAATTTCGGCGACTGCCTGGCGGTGCGCCGGCACGACAAGGGCATCGACGTCCTCGCCGACTTTGCCGAGACCACGGGGCTGGCGCTCGAGAGCATGGGCAAGCGGCAGCTGGAACGCGCCGAGCCGGCGGAAACCCTGCTGCGCGCGCTCTTCAACAACCGCTTCGAGGAGCCGGTCCTGCCCGAACGGTTCGAGCGCGTCGTCGTCGACACGAGCCTCTGCCCGGTGCCGTCCCTGCACGACATGACCGAATTCTGCTTCCGCCACGACGAGACCGCCGAGATCATCGACGAGCAGCGCCCGCTCTTCGAGTTCATCCGCGACCGGCTCGGCATCGACTACCTGTCCGAGACGCCGGCGCCCGCGCCGCCGCCGGACGAGGCCGAGATCCAGCGCCGCATGATCGACTACCTGGTCGAGATCACGCTGAACCAGGCCCAGCGGCTGAAACGGCTCGAACGGCAGATCAAGGATCTGCGCGACGCTCAGTAGGACAGCCGGCGCAGCATCTCCAGGCGGCGCACCAGCCGGGTCCGGGGCGCGTCGGCCGAGTTTTCCAGCTCCGTCGCCAGCAATTCCTCCAGCGCGGGCAGGTTCTCCTCGGCCACGGCAAGCAGGTCGTCCTCCGAGGCGATCTGGCGGCCGCCGGTGCCGGGCGTGTCGAGAAGCGGCGCGTCCAGCCGCGCCTCCATCCAGTCGAGATCGGCGCGGTTGGCCTCGACCATCGGATCGGTCAGCGCCGGGGCGAAAACGAGCTTCTGCTCGCCGATCCGCGACAGCAACCGGATGAAACGGTTGTTCGCTGTATGGGCGCCCTCGAAGCCCCGGACGAAACCCTCTCCCAGCCGCCGCTGCGCGAACAGCAGCGCCACCGCCTCGAGGCTGAGGCTGTCATTGGCCCGGACGATGCGGTCCTTGGGCAGCTCGGCCCCCACCGCCGCCGCGAAATCCGTCACCACATCGCCGCCGACAAGGCTGTCCTTGCCGAACTTGCGGAACCGCACCCGGTCCGCGCCGAATACCCGCTCGAGCTTCTCGAACCGGCCGCGGTAGTTCGGCCACAGCCGCCGCGGCTCCAGCACGTCCAGCCCGCCGCCCTTGACCATCTGCTGAAAGCCGCTCTGCATGTAGGAGATCGGCGGCCGGACATAGGCGATCACCTCGATCTCGTCGTAATACTCCGCGAAGAAATCCCGCATCGCGGCAACCGCGCCCTCGTAGCGGCCGGAGATGTCCTCGGCCGAGAATACCTGGGTCGCGCCGCGGTTCTCCTCGATGAAGGCGATCAGCTTGTCGCGCCATTGCGCGCGCTCGGCCAGCAGCTGCTGGCGCGGCTCGGCATTGCCGGAGAACCTGTGATAGCTCTCTACCGGCTCGTGGAACAGAAGCGCGAACAGGGGCGAGTGGTTCGGCGTCTTCCAGTCGAAATAGCAATAGCCCTCGGGCTTGAACCCGGAGAATGTCTGCTGGATCGAACTCGAGCCGGTCTTGTGCATTCCAGCATGAATTATGAGCTTCATTCGAAAGGGCCCGGATCGGTTTTTCTGCCCGCCGTTCTACCATGTTTGAACCGGCAGGCCAGTGATCTCTTCGCCCGCAGCGGCGGTTTCCGCCGCTCGCGACGGGGATCGCGCCCGGCGCCGCCCGGACAGGAAAAGGCCCTGCTCCGCGTCGTGGCGAAACAGGGCCTTTCAGGCTCTCCGGGCGGCGCGAACGCCGCCCGGAACGGGTCCGGTCACAGGATGGCCAGATCGTTTTCGAGGCCGCTGACGTCGTCGAGGCCCGACAGCAGCAGCGTGTTGCCGCCGCCGAAGTCGAACAGGACGCCCGGCGCCGTCGTGGTCGCGAATTGCGACACGACCTCGGTGGTGCTCAGCGTGCCGGTCCACAGCGCGCTGTCGAGGGCGATCTCGTCGACACCGGTTTCGAAATCGACGATCCGGTCGCTGCCGAGGGCGAAGACGAACGTGTCAGCCCCGGCGCCGCCGAACATCGTGTCGTTGCCGGCACCGCCGTCGAGCATGTCCGTGCCGCCGCCACCGAAGATCTGGTCGTTGCCAAGCCGGCCATAGATCGTATCGTCGTTTTCCTGGCCGCGGAACACGTCGTCGCCGGCACCGCCCTGGATGGTGTCGTTGCCGACGCCGGCCCAGACCGTGTCATTCCCCTGCGGCCCGTCCTGATCGTTGTCGAGATACAGGTCGTTGCCGCCGTTGAGGTAGACAAGGTCAGCGCCGAGCCCGCCATCGACCACGTCATTGCCGAGACCGGCAGTGATCATGTCGACATGGGTGCCACCGTAGATGGTGTCGTTGCCGGTGCCGCCGTCGATGGAGTCGACATTGGCGCCGCCATAGATCACGTCGTCGCCAGCACCGCCGGCGATGGTATCGTCGCCGGTCACGCCGTGCAGCTCGTCGTTGCCGCCGCCGCCGATCAGCGAGTCGTTGCCGTCGCCGCCCCAGACCGTGTCGTTGCCAAGCGGCCCGTCCTGGTCGTTGTCGATGAAAGTGTCGTCGCCATCGTGCAGCGCGATCACGTCGGTCCCGTTGCCGCCATCGGCCGTGTCGTTACCGGCACCGCCATAGATCATGTCGGCATGGTCACCGCCGAGGATCAAGTCGTCCCCGACGCTGCCGTAAAGGGTATCGGAACCGTAGCCACCGTCGATGGTGTCGTTGCCGTCATAGCCGTAGATCACGTCGTTCTGGCCGTGGCCGACGAACAGGTCGTCGCCGCCGCCACCATAGATGGTGTCGTTGCCAGGACCGGCATAGACGGTGTCGTTGCCCGTCGGCGCGCCTTCCGCGTGGTCGCGGTAGACGTCGTCGCCATAGCCGAGATAGGCAAGGTCGGCCCCGTTGCCACCGATGACGGTATCGTCGCCATCCGCGCCGTACAGGGTGTCGTTGTCATCCCCGCCATAGACCAGATCGTCGCCGCTGCCGGCCGCGATCGTGTCTTCGCCGGCGCCACCGTAGATCGTATCCGAGGCGTCGAAGGCATAGACGAGGTCGTTCCCTTCCAGGGCATAGATCGTGTTGAGGTAATCATCGCCCCTCAGGGTGTCGTCGCCCGGGGTGCCGTAGATCGTGGTCATCGGCATCGAGAACTGGCTCAACAGCTGGAAGTCGGTGAGGTCGAGCGCCTCGGTCACACCCTCCAGGGTCGCGATCTGGTAACCGTCCAGCGCGATCTGCAGGTCGCCGCCAACCACGGTCTGAACGATGTGGTTGTCGAACGTGGCTTCCGAGACACCGAGACTGAACAGACCCAGCATGTCCTGGCCGACCTGGAAGTCGGTGACGAGGCTGTTGATGACGCTCGGGCTGTCCGGCGCCCCGTAGGAGAGCACGAACAGGTCGTCGCCAGCAGCGCCGGTCAGGGTGTTGCCGCCCTGTCCGACCAGCACGTCGTCGCCGGCACCGCCGGTCACGGTCTCACCGACAGCGGCGATCGGCAGCTGTTCGTAGTTCAGCCGCAGGTCGGTGCTGTAGATGTTCACCGGCTTGATATCGCCCTTGATGTAGAAGGCGACGTCGAAGTTCTCGGTCAGGTTCAGGCCGTTGATCGTGGTCGTGCCGGTGCCGTTCTGCCAACCCGCGCTCGTGGTGAGCGGCGAGATGGTTTCCCAGTCCAGCAGGTTGATCACGGTCTGCGTCCGCGCGCCGACTTCATACTTCAGCTCGTCGGATTTCGGCGGCGGCTCGGCGCTCGGATCCTGCGGGATCTCGACGCCGGGCAGGTCCTGCCCGTACTTGTTCGATTTCAGCCGCCACCGCGGGCCGACGTCGTAGCTGTCGCCGTCGAGGGTGGGTTCGAACGGGTCACGGTCCTGGGTGGTGTACCAGGCGGCCGTGTAACCCTCGGCCAGGTCCTCGGACATCGCGCCGATCTGATCGAGCAGCGTGCCCTGAACCGCGGTCGCAAGGGCCGGGTCCTTCAGCACGGTGCCCGTCGGCAGGAAGGTGCCGTCGCCGGTGTAGAAGTCCGCCGTCGTCACCCAGCGCCCGGCATCGTCGACCGTGTAGGTCGGCAGCCGGCCGGTCGCGGCCTCGTTCTCGTAGTCCTCGGGCCGGATCTGGTCGTTCGGGTTGTTGGTGATGTCATGGTCGACCACCAACTCGGCCCCGGTGATCCGGTAGAGCGGCAGCAGGTTCGTGTCCTGATCCTCGGTCGCCCATTCGTCGGGCAGATCGAGCGAGGCTTCGACACGGACGTCGACCGGCCGCTTGACCAGGTTGCCCCAACGATAGAGCAGCTTGCCGTCGTCCTTCAGCGTCACCGAGTAGTCGCTGCTGACAGCGATGTCCTGGGTGATCGTCGATTCGTTGGGCGCGAGCACGTCGCGGATATCCGTGACGCCGTCGCCATTGACGTCGCCGACGATCGGCAGGATGTCCTGGACATGCTGCCCGTCATAGGCGCCGCCGATCATGACCAGGTCGTCATCGAGCGGATAGAGCGCGGTCGGATCGCCCGGATAACGCTGATCGGACAGGATGCTCTGCATCACCGAGTAGTGCTCGGTCGAGGCCTTCACGGCGGTCCCGCCCATCCCGACCAGCCAGGTGCCCAGCAGCGCCGGGGTGTTGAAGGTGTCGGTCGGCGAATCCGAGACGGTCAGGCCAAGCTGGTTGCCGTCGGCATCGGTCATATCACCGACCCAACCTTCCTCGTATTCCGGATCGAGCGTGAAGTCGCGATCCTCGGCCCCTTCGAAGTCGGTGACGTTGAAGGCGAATTCACTGTTGATCGGATAGAGCTCGACACCGTCCTTGGTAACCTGCGGATCGGCGCTGAAGTCGACCACCGGCGGATCGCCGGGCTGGACATCGCCCTGGGTCAGGCCATCGTAGGTCCCGGTCACGTCATCCGTGCTGAACACGTGATGCGAGGTGAAGTCGGGATCGGTGGTCGTCACCGGCTGGTCGATATCCGGCGGGATATCCTGCTTGTTGTCGCCGGTATTGGTGCCTTCCAGCACCGGGATGTGATCGACCGGGGTGATGTTGAAGACGTCACCGTCCGAAGCGGCGGCGTAATCGTAGCCCGTCACCGTGGTCGGATCGCCGTCATACTCCAGCACGAGTTGCATGTTGTAGTATTTCGCCGAATCCTGACGGTCGCCCTTCAGGTAGATCGCGGTGTCGAAGAAGTCCGCCGTCAGCGATTGACCGTTCGGGGTCACGGCGCTGAAGATCGCACCCGTCGGCACGGCGTCGCCCGCTCCGAGCGTGCCGTTGACCAGGGTCCAGCCCTCATCGATCAGGCCGTCGCCGTCCAGGTCCATCCGGGTCGGATCGATCATCGTCCAGCCGGTCGAGAAGGCCAGCGGCGAGTCGTCCTGGATCCCGTTGCCGTTGGTGTCTTCCCAGTCGAGCAGGTTGATCGTGGTCGTCGTCAGCTCGCCCACTTCATAGCGGATGTTGTCCTTCTGATAAGGCGGCTGGCTGTTCGGCTCGAGCGGGATTTCGACGCCGGGAATGTCCTGACCGAACTTGTTGGCGGTGATCCGCCAGCGCGGCCCCGAGACCAGATCGTCATCGGTATAGCCCGCGTCTTCCGCCAGCTCGCGGCTGCGGAAGCCTTCGTAGACCTGGCGATAGGGATCGTCGGAGTACTTGTCGTAGGACCATTCGAACGGATCGCGGTCGGTGGTCGTGTACCAGGCATTGGTGAAGCCGCCATCAAGGTCGGCCGCTTCGAACACCAGGTTGGCGGCATCGTTGCGCGGGATCAGCGACAGGTCGCGGAACACCGTGCCGATTTCATTGCCGTCGCCATCGACATTGCGATAGCCCAGCAGGGTGCTGCCGTCAGCCGCATAGACGGCGGTGCCGCCGGCGGTCATGTCGATCTCGCCGGTATCCGTCATCTTGAAGTAGCTGGGCAGGGCCGTGCCGCTGCCGTCATAGCTGTCGACCGGCGACACCCAGAGGGTGTTGGTCGGGTCGTTCGGATCGGTCACGACATAATAGGACGGGCCACGCCCGGTCGCGTCCTCGTTCTCGTAATCCTCGGGCCGGACCTGGTCGTTCGGGTTGTTGGTAATGTCATGGACGATCACCAGTTCGGCCCGCGTGACGTGATAGCCCAGGCCGCCGTTCAGCTCCTGGACGTCCGCCGTGCCGTCATTGTCGAGGTCGGCGTCGTTCTTCCACTCGTCCGGCAGGTCGAGCTTGACGTCGAGCCGGATGTCGTTCGGCCGCTTGACCTCGGTGCCCCAGCGATAGAGCAGCTTGCCGTCGTCCTTCAGCGTCACCGAATAGTCGTCGCTATAGGCGATGTTCTCGCCCGTCGTGCTTTCGTTCGGCGTCAGCACGTCGCGGATATCGGTGGTGCCGTCCCCGTTGACGTCGCCCACGATCGGCAGCACGTCGGCGACGTACTGGCCGTCATAGGTGCCGCCGCGGATGATCAGGTCGTTGTCCAGCGGATAGGTCGCGCTGCCGTCGTCCGGCACTTCCTGGTCGGACAGCAGCTGGGCCATGACCGTGTAGTGCTCGGTCGAGGCCTTCACCGAGTTGCCGCCCAGGCCCGCGGCCCAGGTCCCGAAGGGCTGGCCCGACTTGAACGTGTCGGTCTGGGCATTGACCATCGCCAGGCCGACCGAGCTGTCGGCAATGCCGTCGCCGTTCAGGTCGCCCTTGATGTTCCCGGCCCAGCCTTCGGCGTAGTCATAGTCGTGGACCTTGTCGATCGCCGGCAGGAAGTCGGAGACGTAGAAGCCGAACTCGCTGTCGATCGGCGACATCACGGTGCCCATCTTGTCGGTCAGCGTCGCCACCTCGGAGGTGCCGCCGAGGGCGATGATCGTCGGATCGTCGGCATAGGTGACACCGTCATAACCGCCGATGATGTCGTTGATCGAGAAGGTGTGCACGCCCGAGGCGTGGGTCACGGCGACAGGTGCGGGCACCGCCTGTTCGATCGCCGTGCTCTGGCCGTCCAGCACCGCCGTGGCGCTGTCATCCTCGGCCTTGAGCGCGGCCAGCAACGTGTCCGACAGGTCTTCGCCGGCAACCAGGCGGGCAAAGATGTTGCCCTCGTCACCGGCGGAATCGACGCCTTCGTTCAGGATCGTGTCGATCGCGTGGCCGTATTCCTCGATCACCACGCCGGCAATCACCTCCGGCGTCTGGGTGGCGAGAAAAGCACCCGAAAGGAAAATCTTGTTGAGCTCGGCGGAATAGGCGCCCTGCGCCCCGCCGATCTCGGTTTCATCGACGATTTCGATCGCCGGCAGGTTGAAGGTTCCGTCGAGCCACGATTGACGAAGGTCGTCAAGCTGCAGCGCGGAAAGCCGGTCACCGAAAGCCGTTTCCATGCGCGCCAGGAAGTCATCGCTGGCGGCAAAACGTCCGAGCTCCTCGGAGACGTGACTCAACACTTCGTCCGAGAGACCGGTCGTGTTCGTGAAAGAGATAATGTCCTTGGCCATTTTCAGTCTCTCTGTTTTCAAATTCTGCTCGCTGAAGAGTCGGCTCGACTCCCCGTTTCTGAAACGACTATTCACATAACTGTGAGGCCCTTCATTGATCTCCGTCAACCGAGACATCTTAACAGATGAATTTTTGCATTTGAGCGCCCGGCGGCGGATTCCCGCTGCGGCGTGCGAAAATTTTTTCATTGTATATTAGAAGCTTACCAGACACTCGCCGAATGGATCGGGTTTGGAAACAATTCGTTGCCGATCCTGTGCGGCGATCCGCCGCATCACTGTTGATCGCCGCCCGCCCGGCGCGCCGCGGCGCCCATCAGCGGAGTTTGCTCCGCCCCCTTCACGTCGCCGTGATGCCTGCGGGGCCGGCACGAGACGCCCCTGGCGCCGGCCCCGGCCGCGCGCGACATCCGAAACGCCTGCCCCCGCTCCGCCGCGCCGCTCCGCCAGCCGCGCCCGGCCGCCGCGCCGCCACAATCGCGCTTGGCGCGAATCGTTCTCCCGGGCGCCGCCGGGCGCGCGCGTCCAGTTGCCGCCCCCACCCCGTTGCTGTCGCGCCGGCCGGGCGCATCTGCTAGCATCGGCGGGACGGGCCCGGCCCGCCTCCTCCGGGCGCGGGATGGATCAGCAGGGGAAACACGCATGACGGAAGTCGAAACGACTTTTCGCAATCTGCTGGGGCTGCGGAAAGCCGACACCAACTACGTCGTCAACTTCTCCGCGCGGTTCCGCTACATCTATGTCGAAACCCCGAAGGCGGCCTGCTCTACGATCAAGCGCAGCCTGCAATTCGCCGAGGCCGGCGGCGATGCCGCGCGCCTGCCGGACAACGTGCACGACCGCGATCACTCTCCCATCCAGCAGATCCGAAACGATCCGCGGACGTTCCGGATCCTGCTCGACGACCCGCGGGTGATCCGCTTCTGCTTCGTCCGCAACCCCTTCACCCGCGCCCTCTCCTGCTATCTCGACAAGTTCGTGCAGGAGACGGATGCGGAGCAGCGCCGCTATTTCCACAACGAGCTGGGCATCGCCAACAGACGGCAGCTGAGCTTTCGCGATTACCTGCTGGCCGTGAAGGACCAGCCGGACGCCCAGAGAAACATCCACTGGATGTCGCAGAGCTTCCTGCTCCAGCCGCGCAGCATGGCCTATGACTTCATCGGCCGGTTCGAGCATCTGCAGGCCGATCTCGACCGCCTGTTCACCCGGCTCGGCCTGCCCCGGGACGCCCTGCAGACCGAGATCACCCATGCGACCTCGGCCGGCGACAAGATCAAGGCGCATTACGGCGACGCGGAACTCGACCTCGTGCGCGAACTCTACGAGGAGGATTTCAACAGCTTCGGCTACGGCTGGTCGCCCAGGGTTCTCTAGGCTGCTATCGAAGGACCGTTGCCGCCGCTTTCCCGTTCCGACTCCCCGTGCCGATGACAGAGAGTACCCCGATGACCACCCGCATCACGATGACGCTTCTCGTCCGCGACGAGCAGGACATCCTCGCCCAGAACATCCGCTTTCACGGCGCGATGGGCGTCGACAGCTTCATCGTCATGGACAACCTGTCCACCGACGGCACCCGCGAGCTGATCGCCGAGCTGGCGCGGGAATTCACCATCGACTACCTGCACCAGCCCGACGACACCTACGACCAGCAGGCCTGGGTGACCGAGATGGCCCGCAAGGCCGCCACCGACCATGGCGCCGACTGGGTGATCAACAGCGACGCCGACGAATTCTGGGTCCCCGAGACCGGCGACCTGAAGACGCTGCTGTCGGGCCTCTCGGCGGAAACCGGCATCCTCGAGGTGCGCCGGCACAATGCCGTCGTCATTTGCGGCGACGCGCCCAAGGGCACCGGCACGGCCCATCCCTGCACCTCCACCGTGTTCGAGACGGAAAGCAAGACCAACCTCGGCACGCCGCTGCTGACCAAGGTGCTGCATCGGGCAGCGGCGACGGTCGAGGTCGAGCAGGGCAACCACGCCGTCAGCGGCGTGCCCGGCAGCGAGGAGGCGGCGGGCGCGCGGCTGCGCATCCTGCACTACCCCTATCGGACGCTGGAGCACTACAAGGCCAAGATCGCCGCCGGCGGCAGGGCCTACGCCGCCAATACCCGCATGCCGAAGGGGGTCGGCGCGACCTGGCGCGCCCACTACGCGGGGCTCGAGGATGGCACCGTCGACCGGTTCTGGCACGATCTGGCCCAGTTCGACGAAGACGTCACCTTCGGCCTGCTCTCGCACCGGTTCTTCCGCGACGAGACGGTCGTCCGCTTCTTCCGCGAGATGCGGCACTGGCAAGACCGGATGACGCTCCAGGCCGCGGCGGAAGAGCTGCTGGCACGGACACGGGGAGAGGTCGAGACCGTCGTCAAGACCAGCATCGGCCTGCTCGAAAGGGTTCCGCCCGAGCTGCGCCCGAACCGGCCCGCCTATTACCACCTCCAATTCACGGTGAACGGCGGCCAGTCGCAGCTGCGCTGGCTCGCCTCCCTGCCCGACCGCGCCAGCCCCGAAGAGCTCTGCGCCGATTTCGCCGCGCTGCGCGACGCCTTCTCCCTGTTCCCGCGCAACCGCCATATCAAGAGCTTCCTGACCACGCTGCTCCAGGTCGCCCACCCGGAGGACAGCGCCCGCCTGCGGGCCGATTGCGCCGGCAGGACGGTCATCCTGCATGCCAGCTGCCTGCCGCGCCTCGACGCGACCGCGGAGTCGGTGGCCAGCTTCGATGCCTTGGGCGGTGACGTCCATCACATCATCCTGCATGGCGAGAACAGCGCCCATGGCGAGGCCGAGACCGGCCTGTCCTTCGGCTATGACGGCCGCTTCCTCAAGGTGCCCACGCCCGACATCTACGAAAGCCTGCACCGCAAGCTGTTCTACGCCTACATGCTGTTCGACCTGCTCGCCCCGCCCCGGCTGCTGGTCAAGATCGACGACGACATGATCCTGCAAAACCCCGGCAAGTTCCGCGCCTGCCTCGACAGGGTGATCGCCGAACAGGCCGACTATGCCGGCCGGCGCGTCGGGGCAGAGCGGCATGAGAGCCAGTGGCACGGCTGGCATATCGGGAAATGCGCCGATCCGGTCATCGACAGCCGCGGCTACCAGTATCCCCTGCCCCGGGATTACGCCGCGGGCGGCTACGGCTACGTGCTCGCGCCCCGCGGCCTCGCGGCCTGCAGCTACATGTATCTCGCGATGAAGGAGTTCTTCGCCATGCCGGTGGTCGGGCTCGAGGATGCCTGCGTCGGTCACGCCACCCATGCGACGGGCATCGACCTGCTCGACATCTCGATCGGAGAGGACACCCTCGCCTTCCCCGGCCTCGACACCAAGGGGCGGCGCAGGATCCTCGGCACGACGCAGGGATCGCGTTCGAGCGATCGTTCCCGGGCCGGTTGACGCCGCGCCCTACGGCTCGGCCCGCGGAGCTTGCAGGCACGCCGCGGATGGCAGGAAGGTATTGCCCGCACTGGCCCCGATTGCGATCCCGCCCACCAGCGCCGTGAGGATCATCGCGAGAACATACTTACCGTCGAACATGCAAACTCCTGCAGAAATCACTAACAAACAGGGACCGGCGCCCACGATCTGCCGGAGACCCGGCGCGATCCCCTTAGGGTGAGCTTACGCTGCCCGCTTCAACCCGGACAATACGTGCGCCGCTCCGGCAAGGGAAGTCCTTGGCCCTCCTGCTGTCGCTTTTTCCGCCGCGATCCGCCGCCGCCACGTCTGCCTCTCCAGCCCCGCCCCCTGCCCTGCCCCTACCCTGGCCTGCCTTGGGCTGCCCTGGGCTCAGATCCGGGTGCGCCAGAGCCTGAATCGGCTCTGCCCGGTCAGCTCGGCGACGAGGCCCCGGTCGCGCAGCAGGGCCAGGTTGCGCTCGGCGGCCGAGCGCGAGCAGCCGGCCTCGACCGCCGCCGCTGCCGCCGAGACCAGCGGCGCGGCGGCAAGCGCATCGAGCAGCCGCGGCACCGTCCGGCCCTGCAGGTCGGCGGTCCGCGCCGCCGCCCGGGCGCGCCAGGCGCTGACCCGCTCGCAGCTCAGCAGCGCGGCCAGGCAGCCGCGCTCGACGCCGCCATACCAGGCCCGCAGCCGCTCCGCCGCCGGCCCGCCGGCGCGATGCGCCCCGCCGCCGGCCAGGGCGACCGGCACGAAGGGCAGGACGCGGGCCTCCTCGGCCCCGATCAGCGCCGCGGTGGTGCCGCTCTCGACCATGTCCTCCGGCAGCGACAGGCCGAGGCCGCGCCACAGGTGATGGGCAAAGCCGGCGCGGGTCAGCGGATGGGCGTCCAGCGCCGACAGCCCCGCCTCCCAGGCCTCGGCCGCCAGTGCCAACTCGATGCCGCCGGGCCGCGGTGCCAGCTCTCCCAGCGCCGGGTTAGAGACGGTTTGCAGGCCGAGGAAGGCGCCCAGCCCGCCCGGCGCCGTCGCCAGCGCGGCCAGCAGCCGGCGCTCGGCCCAGGCCGCCGCCCGCAGCCGCCTCGTATCCTCCTCGGTCCCGGACCCGCGCTGCGCCACGGCCAGCGCCAGCGCCCCGGCGGGCAGCCGGTCGCCCGAGGCCCGGACCAGCGCCTCGGCCTCCTCCAGCGCCAGCCGCCGGATCAGCCCGGTGGCGCCGGGACTGCAGCGCAGCCGCTCGTCGAGCCGGGCCAGCGCGACGGCGGCCCGAACCAGCCCCGCGCCGGCCTCGGCCGCCGCCCAGTCCGCCACGTCGACCGCGACCGGCCGCTCGACCCGCGGCCCGGGCATCTGCCACGCCTCCCCCTCCGGCGGCGGCGGCAGGAACCAGGGCTCGTCTGCCGGCGCGGTATCATAGGGCGACGGCAGCGACAGGCCGTCGTTGAAATCTTGTTCCGAATCAGTGGGTGAGGATGTCATATCGGCAATCTAGTCCCATTTTGCCGATTACCGAAGCCTTTCCTGAACACCGCCATTACTTCCGATAAGGTCCAGTTATCGTGTCTCTTGATCTGAGCCCCGATCCCGGCCATTCTGACCCGCATGGAGCCCTCCGCGATCCCGCGCCCTGCCTTGCCCGCCGCCCTCTCGCAAGCCGACGAGGCGGCGCTGACCGATCTCTACCGGCGCGGCACCCCGGCCAACACGCTGCGCGCCTACGAGCGCGACCTGGTCTATATCGCGGCCTGGAAAACCGCCGCCTTCGGCAGCGCCCTGGCCTGGCCCGAAAGCGAGGCGGTCGCGCTGCGCTTCCTGCTCGACCATGCCCGCGACCTGGCCGTTGCCGAACCCGAGGATCCCGCCGTTCAGGTCGCACAGAGACTGATCCAGGCCGGGTTGCGGCGCTCGCTGGCCTGCCCGGCGCCGGCGACGCTCGACCGCCGCATCGCCTCCTGGCGCGCCTTCCACCGCATGCGCAACCTCGCCTCGCCCTTCGAGGCGCCCGGGATCGCCCAGGCCCGGGCCAAGGCACGCCGCGCCGCCGCCCGGCCGCCTGCCCCGAAATCGGCCAACCCGATCACGCGCCCGGTGCTGGAGCAGATGCTGGCAAGCTGCGACGCCTCCCTGCGCGGCCGCCGCGACCGGGCGCTCTTGATGCTGGGCTGGGCCAGCGGCGGCCGCCGCCGGTCCGAGATCGCCGGGCTGATGCGGGCCGACGTCACATTGGACGACTTCCAGACCGACCGCCTGGTCTGGCTCCAGCTGGTCGAGACCAAGACCACGCTCAAGGGCAAGACCCCCAAGCTGGTGCTCAAGGGCCGCGCCGCCGCGGCGCTGGTCGACTGGATCGCGGCCGCCGGGATCGAGGACGGGCCGCTGTTCCGCCCGATCAGCCGCGCCGACCGGCCCCTGCCCCGCCGGCTCTCGCCCGACGGCGTCGCGCAGATCGTCAAGCGCCGGCTGACCCTCGCCGGCCTGCCCGCCGACCATGCCAGCCCGCACGGCCTCCGCTCGGGCTTCCTGACCCAGGCCGCGCTCGACGGCGCGCCGATCCAGGCCGCGATGCGGCTCTCGCTGCACCGCTCGCTGGCCCAGGCGCAGCGCTATTACGACGATGTCGAGATCACCGGGAACCCGGCGACGAACCTGCTCGACTGACCTTCCCCGCGGGGAAGGTCAGTCGAGCTGATCCAGCATCTGCCGCACCGCCTGTTCCAGCCGCCGCCGGTCGATCATCGAGAAATCGCGGTCGAGACGCACCTCCAGCCGGCCATTGGCGGCAGTGCATTTGGCCCGGCCCTCGCGGCGGTCGATCTGGAAGCTGGTCCTGGCCTTGCCGGTCACCGCCGGCTTCGGCGCCGCCGGCGCCGGGCGCGGTTCGGGCTCCGCCCCCCCTGCCCCGAGCCCGGCGACCCGGCGCAGCGCCTCGATCTCGTCGCCGGCCGACCGGTTGTCCCAGCCCGACAGTTCGGCCCGGATCGCCTCGACCAGCCCCGGCTCGGCCTCGAGCTTCGTCACCAGCGCCAGCCCCAAGGCGCGCGGGATCGCCGGCGCGTGCTGCAGCAGCGGGCCGAGGCGGTCGAGCAGCTTGATGAAGTTGCGGATGTAGCTGCGCTTCTGGTAGCCGGCCGACTTGAACAGCAGCGCCACCACCTTCTCGGGGTCGCTCTCTGCCGTCTGCGGATCGGCGGCATAGTCGAGCGCCAGCTGCGCCATCTCGGCGAAAGAAATGTCCTTGCGCACCAGGTTCTCGTCGACCATCAGCCGGTAGAGCCCTTCCAGCTCGACCCCCGGCTCGGCCACGGCGGCGGGGATCGCGCCCCAGCGTTCCGCGTCGCCGGTCTCTTCCAGCAGCGCGCGGTAGGCGCCGAGACGGCGATAGCCCTGGATCAGCTCGAAACGGCCGTCGGGCCGGGTCTCCAGCCGGATCGGGTTCGACAGCCCGATGGTGCGGATCGACTCGGTCAGCTCGGCCAGCTCCGGGTCCGGCCCCTTGGCGCGGTCGCGGGTCAGCTTGTAGGTCTCGATCGCGTCGAGCGGCACCAGCTCCATCACCAGCCCGAGCTTCTTGAGCCGGACATGCTCATGCGCCAGCGCGTCGTTCTCCTGCCGGATCCGCGCCTCCAGCTCCTGCCGCTCGCGCGCCGACTGGACCGTCTCGGAGATCGCGGTCGCCATTGGGCCGCGGCGGCTGCGCTCCTCCTTCCCCGCGGGGAAGGTTTCGGGCGCCGGTTCCGCCGGGGCCGGCGCGGGCCCGGCCGTCTCCTCGGGCATCTCGATCTCGAACATGCGACGTTTGCGTGCCATCGGCCCCTCCTCAGATCTTGTCCCAAGCGGCGATGACATCCGCCTTGAAGTCGTCATAGGCGCGGTCGAAGCTCGCCCGCGCCCGGCGCCAGGTCTCGCGCGTCATCTCGCGATAGTCGATCTCGTAGACCGAGCTGAGGAAGCGGCCGGACTGCTCGACGGCGCGCGTCATCTCGATCGGGTTCTCGGCCACATGATCGCCGAAAACCTTGCGGAAGGCTTGGAACATCGCGCGGTGGAGGTCGTTGCCGGGCTCGTAGCGGGTCATCAGGAAGCGGATGTCGGTGAAGGCCTTGGGCAGCGAGATCTTCCCCGCGGGGAAGGTGCCGTCGAAGCCGTGCGCCAGATCCTCCAGCGCCTCGGCGAGCTGGCCGATGAACGAGGTCGTACTGTCGTATTCCCAGTAGCCGGGGCCCGAGGGGATGTAGAGCATGTCGGCGGCGAAGACCGCGTTCATCGACTGGTAGCCGATCGCCGGCGGGCAGTCGAACAGGATCAGGTCGTAGTCGTCGTCGGCAAGGCCGTCGAGGTAGCGCGAGACGGCGGCGAAGAAGGACCATTCCGGGTTGAGGTGGCGGTACTGGGCGGAGGCGAACTCGACGAAGGCGGCGTTGGCGCAGCTCGGGATGATGTCGATGGTCGACCACGCGGTCGGCTTGATGAAGTCCTGGTGGCGCAGCTCGGCCAGGCCGAGGTCGCGGATCGAGGACGGCAGCTTGCGCTGGGGCAGGGCGGTGCCCGAGGCGGCGCCGGTCGCGACCGAGTTCATCCGGTCGGTCTCGCGGATCAGGTCACGGGCCATGATGCCCCAGACGGTGTAGTCCTCGGCGACGTCGGTCAGGCCCATGGAATGGGACAGGGTGGCCTGCGGGTCGAAATCGACCACCAGCACCCGGTAGCCGTCGAGCGCGGCGGCATGGGCGAGGTGCAGCGCGACGGTCGACTTGCCGGCGCCGCCCTTGAAGTTGGCAACGGCGACGCGGAAGGCGCGCTTGTCGGCCGGGCGCGGCGGCATCAGCGACTTGCGGTTGATCTTCATCCGCCGCCGCAGCTCGTTGATCTCGTCGAGGCTGAACCAGCGCTGGCGGCCGTCGGGTTCGACTTCCCCGCCGGGAAGGGCCGGGTCGGCGGCGAGCCGGCCGCGGAAGGTCGACTGGTTGATGCGGAAGATCAGCTCGGAGACCTCCCAGGACGAGAAGCGGCGCAGCACCTTGGTGCTTTCCGGCGAGAAGGTCTGCTGCCGGATCCAGCTCTGCATCTTCAGAGATTGGCCCTGGAGCCGGGCGAGGTCTTCATGGGTGTACATGTTTCTACCTGTAGAACGTAAATTCCTGCCTGAAACTGAAATACGCCGAATTTGCCAAAAAAGCAAAAGTGAAGTTAGATGGAGACGGAACCTTCCCCGCGGGGAAGATTGCCTGCGGTTCCAAGGGGCCGCGCCCGAATCGGTCGCCGGCCGCCGGTGAGAGCCAGAAGAGGGCAGGGGGGCGAGATATTGGGGGACAGCCCACCGCTTCCCGCCGCATATTGGGGGACAAAAGCGGGCTATTGCGGGACAACCTGAGAGTCCCCCAATACCAGAGAACCTTTCTTTCTTCGAAAGGAATGGGGTTCGGAAGAGGAGCTGAAATCCCGGCCGCTTGACAGAATCGGAAATCTGGACGCTAATGCCGACAGTGAAGGAAAAAGCGTTGAAACAGGGCGCTTTCCGATAAGCAGGGCCGCCAAGGTCCGCAGGATCGAGGCAAGGGGCGGACCGCGGCAGGCGGGACCGCTGGACAGGAGACCGGGATGCAGCTCGTCAAGCCCGTGGGCCGCGAGGCCGCCGCGCGCAAATATGACATCCTCAGCGCCTTGATGGCCTACGCCCTGTCGCAGGACAAGCATTGCCAGCGCCGGGTGCTGCGGCTGATGGCGCTGATCACCACCCGCTACAACTGGAAGCGCGACGAACTGGCGATGGGGCAGGAAGAGATCGCGCGGCTGTGGTCGGTCGATACCCGCACCGTCAAGCGCGAGATGGCGCGGCTCAAGGGCCAGGGCTGGCTGGTGCTCAAGCGCCAGGGCGCGCGGGGGCGGGTGAGCGTCTATGGCATCGACCTCGAGAAGATGATGGAGGACACGCGGCCGGCCTGGGTCAATATCGGGCCGGATTTCGTCGCCCGGGTCGATCCGCCTGCGGCGCCGGCGCCGGCCGACAACGTGGTGCCGCTGCGCGCCGCTGCGCCGCCGGTGCAGGACGGGACCCTGTGGGCGCGGGTGCAGGAACGGCTGCATGGCGAGGACGCGGCGCTCTACGGCGCCTGGTTCGGGCCGCTGCAGGAGGCGGGCGTCGAGGATGGCTGCCTGATCCTGCTGGCGCCGAGCCGGTTCCATGCCAGCTATGTCCAGACCCACCTGGCGGCGCGGCTGGTGGCGGCGGTGCAACGGCTCGACCCGTCGCTGCGCGATGTCCGGGTCGAGGCCTGAGCGGCAGGGTTAGAGACGTTTTCGCGCGGTCCCGGACCAGCAGGGCAGGGGCCGAAAAGAGCCGAATCCGGCTGGATCAGGCAATGATTTTCGGATCGCCGCCCATGTCGAGCCCGGGGAAGACGGTGGTTTCGAGCAGGTGCTTGTCGAAACCGTAGAGCCCGCGCATCGCCCAGGCGGCATAGCTGCGCACATCGGCGGTGGGCATCAGGTCGCGGCGTTCGAACAGGTCGGCCTCGGTCAGCCCCGGCCATGTGCCGTAGACCTTGCCGCCGCGCAACGCGCCGCCGGCCATGATCATCGCCCCGCCGGTGCCGTGATCGGTGCCCCGGGTGCCGTTCTCGCGCGCGGTGCGGCCGAATTCGGTCATCGCCAGCACCGTGGTCTTGTCCCAGACCGGGCCGAGCCCGGCGCGCAGGGTGCGCAGCGTCGCCGCGAGGTCGGTCAGCCGGTTGGCCAGCACGCCATGCTGGGCGCGGTGGGTGTCCCAGCCCGAGATCGAGAAGGCGGCGATCCGGGTCTCCTCGCGCAGGCGGGCGGCGGTGAAGGCGGCAAGCTGGGCGCCGCTGCCGGGCCGGGCCTTCTTGCCGGCCATCATGCCGTTCGCCATGCCGCCGGTCATGCTCCCGGTGCCGCCGCCATCGGCGGCTTGCTCGGCCTTCAGCCGGTCGACGATGTCCATCGCCTCGGCGCTGGCATCGCGGAACAGCGGGTCGTCGTGATAGACCGCTTCCAGCAGGGTTCGGCTCTGTTCGCTGAGTTGCAGCCTCGTGTCGGGGGCCCAGCTCATGACGTCGGCCTTGCCCTCGATCACCTTCATCTCGTCGCGGCCGACGGCATAGGCGGTCTGGGCGCTCATCGCCGGCACCGCCTGCAGCATCCGGTTGAGCCAGCCGTCCTTGATCCGCGTGTCGGGGACGTCGAGCCCGGTGCCGGCCTCGAGGATGTCCTGGCCGTCGAAATGGCTGCGCTTGTCGCGATAGGGGGTCGAGACGGCATGGGCGAAGGCCAGTTCGCCCGCCTTCCACATCGGCATCAGCTCGGCCAGCGCCGGGTGCAGGGCGTAGAAGCCGTCGAGCGGCAGCGGCGCGGCAGTGCCGGTCATGTCGGCGCTGCGCAGGCCGGCGTAATTCGGGTCGCCGACCGGGCGGACGACGTCGATCCCGTCCATCGCGCCGCGCAGGATGATGACGACGAGGCGCTCGTCGAACGGGGCGGCGGCGAGGGTGACCGAGGTCATCCACGGGAAAGCGGCGGCGGAACAGCCGATCAGGGCGCTGCCGCGCAGGAACAGCCGGCGCGAGAGCGGCCGGTCGAGAACGGGGCGGGCGGAAGAGGTGGTCATCTCGGGTCCCCTAGCGGCGGTTGAAGGTGGCGGAGGCCAGGATCAGGCCGACGCCCTCGCGCCGGCTTTCGGCCCGGCGGGCGGCGGTCAGCAGGGTGTCGTCGGCGGCGTCGGCCAGCGCGGTATGGACGAAGCTGCGCGGGTCGGGCAGGGCCGCGCCATGGACCCGGCGCACCGTCATCGCCCAGTGGATGCGCGAGGCCAGGCCCTGCGGCGTGATCCAGGCCGCCGCGTCTTCGGGCCAGCCGTTCGGCCCCGAGGGTCTCTGGAAACGCTGGCCCATCAGCCGCATCGGTCCGAGCAGGGTGAAGCCGATCTTCTTGGTGGACAGGCCGGCGAGCTGGTCGGGCGGGGTTCCCAGCGCCCGCAGCGCGGCGGCGATGTAGTCCCAGGGCTGGCGCGCCTTGGTGAACTGCGGCGTCCAGGCGGCGGGATGTTCGAGCAGCGCGGCATAGACCGTCGGCAGGTCGCCCTGCGATCGCTGGAACGCGTCGGCGACATGGGCGACGAGGGCCGGATCGGGTGTGTCAGAGACGAAATGCACCGCCAGCTTGTGGGCGATATGCTGCGCCGTCGCCGGCTTGACCGCGATGTCGTCGAGCGCGGCGTAGATGTCCTTGAGCCGGGCCGGCTCTTCGCCGCCATAGCGCTTGCCCAGCACCAGTTCGGCCCCGGGTTCGGCCCAGGCGGGATGGAAAACGAAGCCGGTCCTGTAGTTGAAGCCGAGGCCGGTGAGCAGCTTGGCCATCTGGCGCACGTCGTGCTGGGTATAGGCGGAGGAGACGCCGACGGTATGCAGCTCGAGCAGCTCGCGGCCGAGATTCTCGTTCAGCCCGACCTTGCGGCGCTTGGCGGCGCGCGAATCCGGCCCGATCGAATGGCTCTGGTCGAGATAGGCCAGCATCGCCGGGTGGGTGGTGGCGGCGCGCAGCATCTGGGCGAAACTGCCGGTCAGGTGCGGCCGGATCGCGTCCTCGGCGAAGGCGTTGGGGGCCGTCAGGTCGAAGCCGCGCTTGGCGGTGACGGTGAAATGGTCGACCCAGAAGGCCTGCAGCCGTTCGCGGAAACCGTCGGCCGACTGCACCGCGCGCTGGAGCTGGGCGACCATGCCGGAGCGGTAGGACTGGACCATGTCGTTGCGGGCCCGGTCCTGCGCCTCCTTGCCGCCCGCTTCGTTGGCGCGCGCCGCCTTGCTGGCCTCGCGGTAGCCGCGGGCGAGGGCGAACCATGTCCGGGTGCCGCCGACGGGGTATTGGCCAGCGGCGACGTCCGGGCCGGCCAGGGCCTGCAGGATATCCTCGGCCCCTTGCGGGGCCGGTTGCGTCGGAGACAGCCCGTAACCGAACCGGATCGCCGCGATCGTCGATTGCCTGATCATGTCTGTGGGGTCCTTTTCCAGAACCGGGCGCGCCTGCGAAATCCGGCGCCCGTCCTCAACTCCCGCCACCACGCTAGCACGAGCGGGGAAAGCCGGCATAGCGCCTTGCGCGGCTGTCGCGGAAATTTGCGCATGGCGGAGGACGGCGCGGGCCGCGGTCGCGCCTTGCCACCCCGCCGCGCGCCGGCTTGACGTTTTCTTCAGCACCGGTTCCGAGACTCCGGGGCCATCCGTTCCCGTCAGACCGTTCCGGAGGCGCCGATGTCCGACACTTCGCCCAACCTTTCCCTGCCCTATCTGCAGCCCGCCCAGGCGCAGAAACACGTCACCCACAACGCGGCGCTGCAGCGGCTCGACCTGCTGGTGCAGGCGGCGGTCGAGGAGGTCGGGGCGCTGGTGCCGCCGGCGCTGCCGGCCGACGGCGCCGCTTACGCGCTGGGGCAGGGGACCCAGAACGCCTGGGCCGGCAAGGACGGCATGCTGGCGGCCTGGAGCGACGGCGCCTGGCTGTTCCTGGCGCCGCGGCCGGGCTGGCGGATCTGGGACAAGGCCAAGGCCGAGCTGCGGATCTGGTCGGGCAGCGCCTGGCTGCTGCCGCCGCCGGCGGCCGACAATCTCGATCACCTCGGCATCAACACCACCGCCGACGCCAGCAACCGGCTGGCGGTCTCGGCCCCGGCCAGCCTGTTCAGCCACGAGGGCAGCGATCACCGCATGGTGCTGAACAAGGCCGCCAGCGCCGACACCGCCAGCCTGCTGTTCCAGAGCGACTGGTCGGGCCGGGCCGAGATCGGCCTGGCGGGGGCGGACGACCTGAGCGTCAAGGTCAGCGCCGACGGCAGCGGCTGGACCACCGCGCTGACCCTGCGCGGCAGCGACGGGGCGCTGCTGCCGGGCGCGGGGCTGCAACTGGGTGGCGGTGATGCGGCGCATCGGCTGAGCCTCTACGAGCAGGGCAGCTATAGCCCGGCGCTGATCGACATGAGCGGCAATTCCGTCCCGCTGGCGCCTGCAAGCGTTAGCTATGTCCGCGTCGGGGCGCTGGCGGTGCTGTTCTTCGGCACCCTTGCCGGGCTCGACACCAGCGGCCTTGTCGCCGGCGACGCGGTGGCGGTGACGCTGCCCTTCGCCGCGGCGGCGGAGGCCTATGCGGCGGTCGAGTTGCAGGGGCTGAGCGCGGCGGGGCCGTTCCTGTGGCACGCCGCGACGGGCCAGAGCCACGCCCGGATCCGCCGCCTGGACAACCACGCCGCGCTGACGGTGTCGGAGATCGCCTCGGGCGTGACCGATCTGGTCGGCGGCACGCTGACGGTCCGCACCGGCTGACGGTCCGGCCAAGCGGAATATGGCACGAAACCTGCCGGTTTCGCCGCGTTTCCGGGCCGGAGGTTTGACAAGCGCACGGAACTGTGACCTGTGCGTGTACGAATGATCGGGCAGAAAGGCCCGGCCGGGCAGGACGAGGGGAGCGGCTTGGACGCACGACAGGGGCAGGGGGCTGGCAGCCTGGTGGCGGTCGTGGTTACCCATGAACGGCTGGACAAGCTGCGCGTCACCCTGGCGCGGCTGCTGCAGGCGCCGGCGGAACAGCTGGGCGCGGTGGTGGTAGTCGACAACGCCTCGGCCGACGAGACGCCGGCCTTCCTGGCTTCCCAAGACGATCCGCGGGTCACGGTGCTGCGCAACCGCAGCAATCTGGGCGGCGCCGGCGGCTTCGAGCGCGGGCTGAGGGAGGCGGTCGCGCGTTTCGATCCCGACTGGATCGTGGTCATGGACGACGACGCCCGGCCGGCGCCCGGCGCGCTGGCCGCGTTCCATGCCCTGAAGCCGGGCGACGATACCGCGGTGGCGGCGGCGGTGCATTTTCCCGACGGCCGGGTCTGCGAGATGAACCGGCCCTCGATTAACCCGTTCTGGCATCCGCGCGCCTTCCTGCGCGGGCTGCGGCACGGGCGCGACGGTTACCATATTCCCTACGAGGCCTATGACGGCGACAAACCGCTGCCGATCGACCTGACCTCCTTCGTCGGGCTGTTCCTGTCGCGGCGGATGATTCGCGAGGTCGGCCTGCCCGAGGGGCGGCTGTTCCTCTACGGCGACGACGTGATCTACACCCTGCGGCTGCGGCGTGCCGGTTTTTTCATCGATTTCGAGCCGCGGGTGCGGTTCGAACATGCCTGCGAGACCTTCGAGAACGATCAATTCCGCGTGTTCCGGCCGCTGTGGAAGGTCTATTACACCTATCGCAACGGGCTGATGATGTACCGCAAGGCGGCCGGGCCGCTGTTCTGGGCGCTGCTGCCGGTGGTGACGACCAAGTGGCTGCTGGCGGCGCGGCGCTATCACGGCGCCGATCGCCGGGCCTATATGCGGCTGCTGCGGCGGGCGATCCGCGACGCGGTGCGCGACCGCACCGATCTGAGCCATGACGAGGTCAAGGCGCTGGCCCGCCGGTCGAGCGCGCGCTGAGCCGCCCCGGGGCCTGCCCTAGTCGCTGATGATGTCCTTGTGGTGGCGCTGCAGCAGCACCAGCCCGAGGGCGAAGGGGATCAGGATCCAGGCCATCACGTAGGGCAGCGAGAAGTGCTCGGCATGGAAGCTGGGATAGATGCCGGTGCGCATGTAATCGACGATATGGACCAGCGGGTTATACCACAGCACGTCCTGCAGGTTTCGCGGCATGTCCTCGTAGTTGAAGATGATGCCGGAGCCGATGAACAGCGGCCGGGTGATAATGCCCCAGATCGAGGTCCAGGTGGGGAACAGGCCGGTCAGGACGCAGTTCAGCGTCCCGATCCCCAGTCCGAGCAGCGCGGCGAGTGCCATGGCGACGACGATCGGCGCGACGTCGAGCACCGACTTGCTGTTGGTCAGGATCAGGATCGAGGTCAGCAGGAGATAGGCCACGACCGCCGTCGTCAGCGTGTTGAGCAGGAACCGGGCCAGCACCGAATCCATCCAGGTGACGCTGGGATAGGCCAGCAGCGGCTTGGAGAAGGTCAGCGCGCCGGCCACCTTGCTCGCGTTGGAATTGTAGAGCGTGAAGGGCAGGAAGCCGGAGGCGTAGAACAGGATGAAGCTGTTGCCGAGCGCCGGCGAGCGCAGCATCAGCGAGAAGGCGAAGCTCATCATCATGATGGCGCCGAGCGGTTCGAGGACGGCCCAGATGTAGCCCCCGGGCGAGCGGCCGTAGCGCGTCGACATCTCGCGCAGGATCAGGGCGAGCACGACGCGGCCGGTGGCGAAGCTGCGGGTCTGCACCTGTTTCGGGAACTTCACCGGTGCAGGACCGGAGGAGGAATCGACTGTCGACAAGGGGGCGGCTCCGCCAAGCTGGTATTCGCGATTGCGATTATGTAGAAACGGAGTTGAAAGCACAATTCAGTTCGTTATTCCGCTCGGGGACACGTTTTGGCCCAGAAAGTCAGAGAGACAGCGATGCCGGACCGCTCGGAGTCCACGGAAGACACCCCCGCGGAAAACGGCGCGGCGGCGGGGCAGGGGCGGCCGGCCGGCGCCCGGCCCGGGCCGCGCTCGGTGCCCGGAGCGGGCAAGCCGGGCGGCGGACCCAACCAGAACGGGCCCAACCAGAAGATGAAACCGGGCGCCCGGCCGGGCGGCAAGCAGGGGCCGGGCGGCGCCAAGCCGGCACCGGTGGTCCAGATCCGGCCGCTGTCGGAACCGGCCAAGATGAAGCGGCGCCACTGGGGCCTGATGCTGAGCTTCGTGCTGGCGGTCCTGCTACCGCTGGCGGCGACCGGCGTCTATCTCTGGGCGCTGAGCTCGGACCAATACGCCTCGGATGTCGGCTTCACCGTGCGCAAGGAGGATAACAGCTCCTCCACCGCCAGCCTGATCGGCGGGCTGGCCCAGTTCACCGGCATCGGCGGCGGCGGCGGCTCGGATTCCGACATTCTCTACGAGTACATCCAGAGCCCGCAGATCGTCGAGAACATCGACAAGAAGCTGGACCTGCGCAAGCTCTACTCGCAGCATTGGCCGTCCGACCCGCTGTTCTCGCTCTGGCCCTCGTCCAACAACGAGCAGCTGCTGTGGTACTGGCAGCGCATGGTGCGGATTTCCTACGACAAGTCGACCGGGCTGATCGACCTGACGGTGCTGGCCTTCACGCCCGAGGCGGCGCAGAAGATCGCCCACGAGATCGTCGTCGAGAGCCAGGCGATGATCAACAACCTCAACATCACGGCCCGGCATGACGCGCTGACCTATGCGCGGCAGGACCTGGACGAGGCGGTCAAGCGGCTGAAGAGCGCCCGCGAGGCGATGACCACGTTCCGCACCCGGACCCAGATCGTCGATCCCAGCGCCGATATCCAGGGCCAGATGGGAGTGTTGAACAATCTCCAGCAACAGCTTGCCGCGGCGCTGATCAACTACGACCTGCTGCGCGACACCGCCAGCGCCACCGATCCGCGGCTGAGCCAGGCCCAACGCAAGATCGACGTCATCCGCCAGCGCATCGCGACCGAGCGCAAGAACTTCGCCTCGGACAAGGTCTCGACCGCGAACGAGGATTACCCGACGCTGATGGCGCAATACGAAAGCCTGAACGTCGACCTGCAATTCGCCGAGGAGACCTATCGCGCGGCGCTGGCGGCCTATGACGTCGCCCGCTCGAACGCCTCGCGCGATACGCGCTACCTGGCCTCCTACGTCCAGCCGACCCTGCCCGACAGCTCGGAATACCCGCAGCGCTACGTGCTGTTCGGGCTGACCGCGCTGTTCCTGATGATGATCTGGGCGATCGCGGCGCTTATATACTACTCGATCCGCGACCGGCGGTGAGCGAGGCGAGCAAGGACGGGCCATGATCCGGTTCGAGAACCTGACCAAGAGCTACAACTTGAATGGGCGGCGCAAGGTTGTCATCGACAATCTCTGCGCCACCCTGCCGACCGGCAAGTCGCTGGCGCTGCTGGGCCGCAACGGCGCCGGCAAGTCGACGCTGCTGCAGCTGATCGCCGGCAACCTGCGCCCCGACAGCGGCAAGATCGTCAGCGACGGCACGATCTCGTGGCAGGTGGGCTTCGGCGGCTCGTTCCACCGCGAGATGACCGGGGCCCAGAACGCCCGTTTCATCGCCCGGATCTACGGTGTCGACACCGACAGCCTGATGGCCTTCGTCGAGGATTTCGCCGAGCTCGGCGACCAGTTCTACATGCCGGTGCGCAGCTATTCCTCGGGCATGAAGTCGCGGCTGGCCTTCGGCATCTCGATGGGGGTCAAGTTCGACACCTATCTCGTCGACGAGGTCACCGCCGTCGGCGATGCCCGTTTCAAGCGCAAGAGCCGGGCGGTGTTCCGCGAACGGATGCGGCAGTCGAGCGCCATCCTGGTCAGCCATGACATGAGCCAGGTGCGCGAGTTCTGCGATGCCGGCATCGTGCTCGAGAACGGCCGGCTGCAGTTCTTCGACGATCTCGACGAGGCGATCTCGTTCCACCAGGCGATGCTGGCCTGATCGGCTCCGCGCCCCGCCCCCCGGCCTCTCCGCTATCCTGTCCCCCCGGCCCGCGCGCCCGCCCGGCGGCGCGGTGCTGAAAATTGATCCCAAATTGATCCAAAATTGATCCCGAATTGTTGGCGAGGGCCCCGGTTTGGCCCGGTTTCGGCGCCCGCTGCCGCCACCCCGCAAGCGCAGTCTTACAGCCATGGACAAGGGGGATATCATGGCTGTTCTGCAACTGAGATCGGTCGTCGAGAGCGGGCAAGAAACGCTCGATAACGCGGTGCGGGACATCGCGTTGGTGGACATGGATGGCGGGCTGTTCGCCTATGCCTCGAGCGGGGCGGATGGCGGGATTTCGGCCTGGAAGCTGGAGGGCGGCAAGACCGCCCATCTGGCCGACAGCCAGCCCTTCCCGGACGGGCTGCCGATGGGGCAGGGCGATCTGACCCCTGTGGATGTCGGCGGCGAGACCCGGCTGGTGATCGGCGGCGACGGCAGCACGGGCCTGGCGGGCTACAGCCTGGACGCCGATAGCGGCCGGATCGGGGCGCTGGCGCCGACCGCGCTGAGTGGCGTCGCCGCCACGTTTTCCACGACCACGGCGCTGGCCGGCGAGGGCGCGGCGATGCTGTTCGCGGCCGATACCGGCGCGGGCCGGATCGCGAGCTTTACCGTGGATGCCGACAGCTGCCGCAGCGCCGCCGCGGTGCCGGGCACCAGCGGCGTGCCGCCGGTGATGGCCTCGCTGAGCCATGGCGGCCAGGATTACCTGTTCACCGCCTGCCCGCTGAGCGCGAGTGTCAGCAGCTATCGCGTCGGCCCCGACGGCGCTGCGATGACGCTGGCCGGCCAGACCGGGGCGGCCTGGGGGCTGGGCATCGCGACGCCGACGGCGCTGGCCACGGCCGAGACCCCCGACGGTGCCTACCTGCTGCTGGGGGCCTCGGGCAGTTCCTCGATCTCGGTGATGCGGGTGACGGCGCGCGGCGGGCTGGTGCCGACCGACCACGTGATCGACACGCTCGACACCCGTTTCGCGCATATCCAGAGCCTGCAAGCCGTCACCGTCGGCGATCGTGCCTATGTCGTCGCCGGCGGCGGCGATGACGGGATCAGCCTGTTCACGCTGCTGCCGGGCGGCAAGCTGATGTGCCTCGATACGCTGGCTGACAGCGACGCGGCGTCGCTGGCCGATATCTCGGCCCTGGCCGCCGCCCATGTCGGCAACGAGGTCCAGGTGCTGGCCGCCTCGCAAAGCGAGGCCGGGCTGACCCAGCTCGCCTTCTCGGTCGCCGACCAGGGGGCGGAACAGCTGGGCGGCGCCGGGGCCGATACCCTGACCGGCGGGGCGGGGGCGGATCTGCTGGCCGGCGGGGCCGGCGACGACCGGCTGGTGGGGCAGGGCGGCGACGACATCCTGGTCGGCGGCGCGGGCAGCGACACGCTGACCGGCGGCGCCGGGGCCGATACCTTCGTCTTTGCCGGCGACGGCGGCCGCGACGTGGTGACCGATTTCACCGCCGGCGAGGACCGGCTCGACCTGTCGCAGCTGCCGATGTTCTACGATCCGGCGCGGCTGCAGGTCGAGACCAACGGCAAGGGCGCGGTGCTGGACTGGTTCGGCCAGGAAATCGTGCTGCTGAGCGCCGATCGCAGCGCGCTGAGCCGGGCCGAGGTACTGGACGCGATCCTGGCCGGTCCCGACCGGCCGGCGCTGAGCACCGGGCTGAGCCTGGCCGGCGACAGCGGCGCCGACCAGCTGAACGGTTCGGGGTCCGGCGATGCGCTGCACGGGCTGGCGGGGGCGGACCGGCTGACCGGCGGCTCCGGCGCCGACCACCTGTTCGGCGGGCTCGGGGCCGATACGCTGTTCGGCGGGCCGGGCAGCGACACGGTGCAGGGCGGCAACGGTCCCGACCGGGCCTTCCTCGGTCTTGGCGACGACCTGTTCTCCGACACCACCCAGAAAGGCGCTCTGGCGCATGACGTGGTCTGGGGCGGCGGCGGCAACGACACGATCCGCGGCGGCGGCGGCGAGGATGCGCTGCACGGCCAGACCGGTGCCGATCACCTGTTCGGCCAAGGCGGTGCCGACCATCTGTTCGGTGACGCCGGGGCCGACCGGCTGTTCGGCGGGCCGGGCGCCGATACCGTCTTCGGCGGCAAGGGCCCCGACAAGAGCTTCCTCGGCGCCGGCGACGACCTCTATCGCGACAGCGCGCAGGGCGGAGCGGCCGGTGCCGACACCGTCAACGGCGGGGCCGGCAGCGACCAGATCGCCGGCGGCGCCGGCGGCGACCTGCTGATCGGTGCGGCAGGCGACGACCGGCTGGACGGGCAGAAGGGCTTCGACCGGCTGTTCGGCGGCGGCGGTGCCGATACGCTGGATGGCGGCCCGGGCCATGACGTGCTGACCGGCGGCGCCGGGGCCGACACTTTCGTCTTCGCGCCGCATGACGGCCATGACGTGGTGACGGATTTCGTGCCGGGCACCGATCACCTGGAATTTACCGAGCCCGGACTGAGCTATGCCGAGCTGGCGATCCATGACAGCGCCGCCGGGGCGGTGGTCGATTACGGCGACGGGTCGGTGCTGCTGCACGGGCTGACCGCGGCCGAACTGACGCCCGGCGATTTCCTGTTCTCGTGAGGGTCAGAGCAGGAACAGATCCGGCTCTAGCACGGCCGGATCCGTGATCCCGGACAGGATCAACAGATCGCCGTCGCCGAAATCGAGGCTGACGCCGCTGCCGTCCGTGGTGGCGTATCGCGCCAGCACTTCGGCCGGGGTCAGGCCGCCGCCCCAGAGGGCGCTGTCGAGCCCGAGCCGGTCGCTGCCGGGGGTGAAATCGGCGATCGTGTCGGCCCCGAGATTGAACAGGAAGGTATCGGCCCCGCTGCCGCCGGTCAGGCGGTCGTCGCCGGGCCCGCCGTCGAGCGTGTCGCTGTCGGCCCCGCCCCAGAGCCGATCGTCGCCCAGCCGGCCATGGATCAGGTCGTTCCCGGCCGTGCCGTGGAAGCTGTCGTTCCCGGCGCCGCCCTGGAGGGTGTCGTTGCCGGAGCCGGCCCAGACCGTATCGGCGCCCAGCGGACCGCTCTGGGGGCTGTCGATGAATAGATCGTCGCCGGTGCCGAGACAGATACTGTCGCGGCCGTTGCCGCCGGCGACGACGTCGTCGCCGGCGCGACCGAAGAGCGTGTCGGCCCCGTTGCCGCCGGCCAGCGTATCGTCGCCGGCCCCGCCCCAGAGCCGATCGGCGCCCAGCCGGCCGCGCAGCAGGTCCGTCCCCTCCTGCCCGTGCAGCCGGTCAGCGCCGGCGCCGCCCTGGACCGTGTCGGCGCCGAGCCCGGCCCAGACCGTGTCCCCGCCCGGCGGGTCGCCCGGGTCGCCGGCGGTGAAGAGATCGTCGTCGAACAGATCGTCGCCGGCCCCCAGATCGACACTGTCATGGCCAGACCCGCCCGAAACCGTGTCGCTGCCGCCCTGGCCGAACAGGGTATCGTTCCCGGCGCCGCCGGCAAGGATGTCGCCCGCCGTTGTGCCGGTCAGGTTGAAGCCGAAGCTGTCGAGGATGTTGTCCGTCCCCGGGTAGTCGTCGTCGGCATCGGGCTGGTCGGGCAGGACATCGGCGATATCGGTGCCGATGACGTGGAGCAGCGAGGCGACGAAGGAATTGGAATTCTGCAGGAAGGTCTGGAACGGCACTTGCCGGTCGCCGATCTCCCGCGCCTGCTGGCGCATCACGTCCCAGACGTCGGCGGCGTCGCGGGGGCCGAGATCGAGCACCCGGCTGCCGTAGAGGTCGCGGTCCTCGACCGGCCGCGCATCGGCGCTGTCGGCCATCGGCAGGCTGTCCTCGACCAGGATCACGCCGGTGCCCAGCGGCCCCGACGGCCCGGAGCGCAGCACGTATTCCGATCCGTCGTCATCGACGAAGACGAGGTAGAGATGGTCATAGCCGGTATCGGTGACGAGATAGACCGGATGGCCCTCGATCCGGATTTCCGACATCTTGCCCTCCACGATCGCACCGCCCTGCGGCGACAGGGGGCCGCCGGTATGCGGCCCCCTGCCAGTTCGTTCCGACGATCCGCCTCAGAGGATCGACAGGTCGCCTTCCAGCGTGGCCAGGTCGCTGATCCCGGTCAGGGTCAGCACATTGCCGCCGCCGAAATCGAAGGTGGCGTCGGTGCCGTCGGTGCTGGCATAGTCCGTCATCACCTCGGCCGCCGTCTTGGCCGCGCCGCCCCACAGGGCGCTGTCGATCTCGAGAATGTCGATCATCAGCGTGAAGTCGGTGACCTGGTCGTTGCCGCCGTTGAAGACGAAGACGTCGTCATCGGCGCCGCCGAACAGGATGTCGTCGCCGGCGCCGCCGTTGAGGTAGTCGAAGCCGGCGCCGCCGTTGATGGTGTCGTTGCCGGCGCCACCGAAGAAGTTGTCGTCGCCGCCGCCGCCCTGGATCACGTCGTTGCCAAGCTCGCCCCGGACGGTGTCGTTGCCGAGCGGGCCGGTCTGGCTGTTGTCGAGATACAGGTCGTCGCCAGCGCCGAGATGGACCTGGTCGCGGCCCAGCCCGCCATCGACGGTGTCGTTGCCGGACCCGGCGTCGATCTTGTCGTTGCCACCGCCGCCGAAGATCTTGTCGGCGCCGAGGCGGCCGTTGATCACGTCGGCCCCGGTCATGCCGCGCAGGTCGTCATTGCCGCCGCCGCCCTGGAGCGTGTCGTTGCCGGCGCCGGCTCAGACCGTGTCATTGCCCAGCGGGCCGGCCTGGGTGTTGTCGATGAACAGGTCGTCGCCGCCGCCCAGGAAGGCCTGGTCGGGGCCATCGCCGCCGGTGACCGTGTCATTGCCCAGGCCGCCGTTCAGCGTGTCCGCGCCGCCACCGCCGAAGAGCTCGTCGTTGCCGCCGCCGCCGTTGACCAGGTCGGCCCCGACATCGCCGTGGAAGACATCGGCGCCGGCGCCACCCTGGATCGTGTCGTTGCCGGCGCCGGCCCAGACCGTGTCGCTGCCCAGCGGGCCGCCCTGGGCGTTGTCGACGAACAGGTCGTTGCCGGCGCCGAGGAAGGCCTTGTCGGGCCCGTCGCCGCCGTCGACCGTGTCGTCGCCCAGGCCGCCCTGCAGCGTGTCGCTGCCACCGCCGCCGAAGATGGCGTCGTTGCCGTCGCGGCCGAGGATCTCGTCGTTGCCGGTGCCGCCATAGAAGACGTCGTTGCCGCCGCCGCCCTGGATCGTGTCATTGCCGTCGCCGGCGAAAACGGTGTCCTGCCCCAGAACGCCGGTCTGGGCGTTATCCTCGAACAGGTCGTTGCCGGCGCCCAGATAGGCCTTGTCGCGGCCGTCGCCGCCGTCGACGACGTCATTGCCGCCGCCGCCGTTCAGCAGGTCGGCGCCGCCGTCGCCGTAGAGCGTGTCATCGTTCAGGCCGCCGCTCAGCGTGTCGTTGCCGGCCAGCCCGTGGACGATGTCGCGGAAGTCGGTGCCCGGGAAGACATCGTCGCCGGCGGTGCCGGTGGCGATCAGCGAGTTGACCAGCTCGCCGTCGACCACGGTGAAGTCACCGCTGACGGTGGCCAGTTCGAACCCGCTCGGGTCGGTGAGGCTGGCATTGGTGATGTCGAGCCCGGCGTAATCGGCGATGTCGAACGAGCCGCCATTGAAGGCGGTGAACAGGGCGGCAAGGATCGTCGCGCCGCTGCCCAGATCGCTCGGGAAGGTGCCGTCAAGCACCAGCTCGTAGCCCGAGGCGTCGAGCAGGATCTGGCTGCTCGAGATGTCGAGCGTCGCCAGCGTGGTGCCGCCATCGGTCAGCGTCGCCCCGGTCAGCGAATAGGGCGCCAGCGAGGTGACCACGTCGGGCGACAGGGTGCCGCCGAAGGCCACCGTGAGAATGGCGCCCGCGACCGAGAACAACTGAACCATGTCGGTCGGGAAGGTGCCGTCGAGCGTCGCGCCGTAGCTGCCGGCGGTCAGCGCGATCTGCGATGTCGAGAAGTTGGCATCGACCAGGACCTGGCCGCCCACGGTGAGCGTGAGATCCGAGATCGCGCCGGAAATGATGTCTCCGTTGCTGTCGACGGCGAAGCCGCTGCCCAGGATGACCAGCGAGCCGCTGGCGTCGCTATAGGTGATCGACGTCGCCGTCACGACCGGCGTCGTGTTCAGGACTGTCAGCCCGCTCAGGGCCCCCAGCTCCGTTTGCAGGTCGGTCGAGAGGTTTTCCAAATCCGAGAAGGCGCCCGAAGACACCAGACGGAAGAGTTCGGTACTGACATGAAGGTCGAGCATTTTGAAATCCCCTTCGAAAATATCGGGCCGATAAGTCAACTCCGGTGCCGAAGGTCCTTCGTTGCCCGGGGCGAGATCGACTCGTCAAGAAACCTCACAATAGAGTAACCGTCGCGTGATCCGGCGCCATGACGCAGGTCAAGTGGTGGTTGAATTCCGACCGCCGGCGCGGCCCCGCCGGCACGGGCCCGCCGGCCGCGACAGGGTGTCCGGCTTGACGCGCGGGCCCCGATCGGGGTTATACCGGGACGAGACCGGGACAGCCGTGGACAGCCGTGCGCGGCCGTGCGCGGGCCGCGCGAGGCGGGGTCGGTCGGGTAGAGAAGAGGCATTTTATTGTGAAGATTCTTCTGGTGGGAGCGGGCCTGTCCGGGGCCGTGATCGGCCGTGACCTGGCCGAGGCGGGCCACGACATCACCATCGTCGACAGCCGGCCGCATATCGGCGGCAACTGCTATACCGAGCGCGACCCCGAGACCGGCGTCCTGGTCCATGTCTACGGGCCGCACATCTTCCATACCGACGACGAGGAGGTCTGGGACTACGTCAACCGTTACCAGACCTTCCGGCCCTACAAGAACCGGGTCAAGACGACCAGCCAGGGTGCCGTCTACTCGCTGCCGGTGAACCTGCACACGATCAACCAGTTCTACGGCAAGACGCTGCGCCCGGCCGAGGCGCGCGAATTCCTCGAAGAGCAGGCCGACAGCTCGATCGCCGATCCGCAGACCTTCGAGGAACAGGCGCTGCGCTTCGTCGGCCCCGATCTCTACGCCGCCTTCTTCAAGGGCTATACCGAGAAGCAATGGGGATGCAGCCCGACCGAGCTTCCGGCCAGCATCCTCAAGCGGCTGCCGGTGCGCTTCAACTACGACGACAACTACTTCTTCCACCGCTTCCAGGGCATGCCCGAGACCGGCTATACCGAGATGATCGCGGCGATCCTCGACCACCCGGCGATCGAGGTGAGGCTCGACACCCGGTTCAGCGCCGAACAGGGCGCGGGCTACGACCACGTCTTCTATTCCGGGCCGCTGGACGGCTATTTCGACTACCGGCTCGGCCGGCTGGGATACCGGACGCTCGATTTCGAACGCTTCACCGACCAGGGCGATTACCAGGGCTGCGCGGTGATGAACTACGGCGACCGCGACGTGCCCTATACGCGGATCACCGAGCACAAGCATTTCGCCCCCTGGGAGAGCCACGAGGGCACCGTCTGCTACCGCGAATACAGCCGCGCGGCCGGGCCGGACGACATCCCCTATTACCCGATCCGGCTGGTGGCCGAGAAGGCGCTGCTGGCCGATTACGTGGCGCTGGCGGAAGAGACCGCCGGGGTCACCTTCGTCGGCCGGCTGGGGACCTATCGCTATCTCGACATGGACGTGACGATCCGCGAGGCGCTGGACGCCGCGGCCGCCTTCCGCGCCAGCGCGGCGGCGGGGGACGCGATGCCGGCTTTCGTCAAATCGCCGCTGTAGCGGCCCGGCCTCGGCCGATTCCAGCCGATTTCGCGGCCCGGGTTCAAAATGCGGTGGCTGCTGTTGACCCGGATGCGCGGATCGCGCAGAAAATGGGCCTCAAAGAAAGTTTCCGTTTTTCAAGGCAAATTTTCCGTTTGGCGACCTAAGGACCCGGGGGATGACGTTGAATATGCGAGTGACGAAGGCAGTTTTCCCTGTCGCGGGATTGGGAACGCGG
>NZ_JBHRSK010000020.1:0-18946 GCF_042643245.1 Acidimangrovimonas pyrenivorans | reverse complement strand
ATGGGGCGGGGCCTGGAAATGCAGCCCCCGCACCGTGCCCTTGGTGGCGGAAAACGAGTGGTTGTCCTGGACAAAGGCGATGTCGAGCCCGGCTTCGGCCATCCGCGCCGCATTCCAGGTCTCCGAGAACCAGCCGCGCGCGTCCCCGAAGCGGTTTGGCACGAGTACGATCAGCCCGGGGATGGGCGTGGGACTGAGTAACATGGTATCCTATCTTGTTTCGATTTTCTGGATGTCGGCGGGCAAGCGGAACCGCGCATCAGCCGCGCAGGACCAGCCGGTAGAACTGCGTCCTGGCGGGCGCCGGCAAGAGGAAGATGAGAGAGCGGGCCAGCCCATGGGCAATTGCCAGCGGCCAAGGCTTCAAACCGCAGCGGACCAGGTGGCGCTGGAGATGAAGTTCGGCCAAGGCGTATCGCGTCCCGCCGCGGCGGCGATACATGTCCTGCCCGGTTATCGCGTCGACCAGGATGTCGGGAAGGTTCTCCACCCGCGCTCCGGCCTGCAGCAGGCTCGCCCACAGGCCGTAATCCTCCTTGAGGTGGATATTGGGATAGCCCCCGACCTCGCGTGCCAGCGCGGTGCGATAGGCGACCGTCATATGGTTGAACGGATTGCGCTTGCGGGCGAATTTGCGAATGCTCTCGGCCCCCTCGGCCGTGCGCCGGACTGCCAGCGGCGTGTCGTCGAAGTCGATCTCCTGGATCGCCCCGCCGAGCAGGTCGATCGGAGACGGGGCCGCGTTGATGGCGGCGGCCTGCTTGGCAAAGCGATCAGGACGGTTGATGTCATCCGAGTCCGCCCGCACCACCCATTCGGTTTCGACCAGTGCCAGGCCGGCATTCAAAGCCATGGCCAGGCCCCGGTTCTCGGCCAGGCGATGCACCCGGACGCAGGGCTGCGTGGCCTGCAGCCTGTCGATTTGCCTTTCGAGCGCCTCTGGGACCGGTCCGTCCACGACCAGGAGCATCCGGTCGGGCGGAAGGCTGTTGGCAAAGACGCTTTCGAGGGCACGGGCGAACCGTTCCGGGTCATCGCCGCCGTAGACGGCCATGAGAACCGTGAAGCCGCCCTCGAATCCCGTGGGCAGGCCGGCGGCGGCGGTCGGTCCCGATTTCATGTCATTCATATCAGAGGCGCTCCCATTCCGGCGGCACGATATTCGACGCATCCAGTGACGGATCAGCAAACCACTGCCTGGGCGCGATGATCCGCTTGTGCGGTTTCGGATTCAGCCATGCGGCCCACCAGCTGAAGGAGCTGTTGGCAATGATCTGGTGATCGCACAGGGCCATCATCTGCATGTCCCGATAGCTTTGCTGTCCGCCGTTGTGGCGAACGCATTCGCTGTCCGGCAGGTCATTCAATATCTGCTGCTCCACCCAGACCGGATCGTCGGAAAAGGCGAACAGCTTCGCTTCGGGATGCTGGGCCCGGAGCCGGGCGATTGCCTCGCGGTAATATCCGGGGTCGCACAGCCCGTGCAGCGCCAGAACCTTGGCATTGTTGAGATAATCGCCGCGGCGCACATGCAGGCCGATGGCCGGGCCGGCGGCGATGCGTGCGGCAAGGGCTTGGTTCTCCGGCTCGAGCGGAACGGAGAACCGGAAGGCATCGCGAATTGCCGCGGCATGGGCGTGGAAGTAGCGCTCGCTTTGCCAATAGCCGTGCAAGTAGCCGCCATCGCCCAGCCGCGCGCGGAGGTCCGGGCGGTAGGAAAAGCCCTTCTCGGCAACGAATTTGCGCCCCCGCAGCGGCGCGGCGGCGGGACGGGCCAGCAGCCGGCGCATGGTGGTGCCGCTGCGCCAGCCGCCGATGACGCCGGCAAGATCGGCTTGCGTCGCCCGCGGCAGCGCGATGCCGAAGACGCTTTCCAGGGCCAAGGCGCGGTCGGCCGCATAGGCCGAGAAACCGTCGACGCAGAAGCGTAGCTCTTGCCCGGTCTCGCGCGCCAGCGCGGTGGCGCAGGCATATTGGAACATCTGGTTGCCCAGGCCACCGATCAGATTGGCAAGGATCATCGTCAACTCCTCGGTTTCAATCGAACCAGGCGCGTCCAGGCGCGTTCCACGACGCGCAGCGAGAGCCACAGGACCTGCTCGACCGCGCGCAGGGCGCCGCCGACCGGGGCGCCGAGCCAGAGCCGGTCGCGGGGAAAGCGCGGCCGGAGCGCCACGCGTTCGGCGGCGTCGATACGGTGAAGCTCGCCGCTCAGAGACGCCGTGATCGTGCCGTCGCTTCGCTGTATCGAACCGACTTCCAGGCCGGCAAGCCTCTGCCATCTCAGCCCGGCTCGGCACAGCCGGACGTAGAGCTCGACATCGATCAGCCAGCGCAGCGACGGGTCGAAACGCGGAAAATGCTCGCGTCGGACCACCAGCGAGGCGGTCGGCCCGATGACATTGCGCCGGAACAGGTAGCCCGGAGCGTATCGCACCACGCTCCAACGCAGCCAGGCCGGAACGTGGCGGCGCAGCGGCCGCAATGCGCCGTCGAGCAGGACGACATCGAGCAGCAACACCTCGGGCGCGGTTCGATCCGTCAGGGCGGCCCGAAGCCGGCTGCAGAACTCCCGCCCCAGCGGCATCTCGTCATGATGCATGAGCAGGCAGTAACGGCCGCGCGCCGCGTCGAGCAGCGCATTCCAGTTGTTGCCCGCCCCCAGCGGCCCGCCCAGTGCGGACGGATTGTGGCGGTATCGTAGGTCCGGCCATCGGCTTGCATGCGCCTCTATCAGGCCGGCCATGTCGGGGGCTGGGGAATCGTCGAAGATCAGCAATTCGACATCCGGCGACAACGGTTCCAGCGCCTGCAGGATACGCTCCACACCCTCGGCATACTCATAGGCGGGGACGAGGACGCTGAGAAGCGGCGCGTCGGTCACGCGGCAAGCCCCGGCATGCAGATGTCTTCCGTTTTCAGGCGGTGTGCCAATGGAAAACTGTACCTGCGATTGTGTTCACGAAGAACAGTGCATTGCAGACCGTGATGTAGAGCGCCACGCTGTTGCGGGCCGACACGCCCCAATACGAGATTGAGAAGATTGCCCCAAGAGACGATAGTGTCATGATCCGGACGATCGCCTCGCCACTGGTGACGATATGTCCTGACAGGTAGAACAGCGCCAGCACCGAGGCAGCGGCCACATAGTTGAGGGCAAACAAGTACGGGAAGTACTCGTGACGCCATTTCCGGCGCCTGATACCGGGGTTGGGTGCCGGTCGTCGGAAAAGCGTCCAAACCGGCAACCAGAGAAGTATTGGAGCGGGCGAGATTGCCAGGAATCGTACGAAGTTGAGCTGCGAATTGAGATGCGCGCCCCGGATTTCCGTCGCATCCTTTGTCACCAAAGAGAAAAGAACGGCCCAAAGCAGGCTTGAAATCACGAAGAACACCTTGCCGTTTGAGCGAAATACTGTCGAGAAACGAGAGGTCCAGATGGCCGGGACCAGAACGAATAGAAACAGGGAGACAAAAGTCTCCAAGTGAATAACTGCGCTGACGGACAGGCAGGTCAATTGTGCCAGCCGAAGGGCTACAAGTCGGCCCGCCCCTCGCGGTTTGCGTGTCCAGGTCAGGATCACTATCGCAAAGAAGAAGATTGAAAGGCCCGCGCGCAGTCGGATCAAATAGAATTCCAGTACGAATGCAAAGATCAACAGCAGCAGCATGAAGCCATTTCTTCGGGCGGAGCGCCGCGATGTCTTGCCTGCCGTTTCCTGGGGGCGACGAGCGCGGACGAGCCAGTAGGCGAGAAGGACCCCGAGAAACAGCACCAGGCTCCTGAAACCGAGATATCCCAGCCCTGCGGCCTTGCTCAGCGAGGCGACTACGTAAAAGCCGTAGTAATTGCTGCCAAAGGGGTAGGTGGTGTCGAACATCCTCTGATAAGCTAGGTAGTCAGGCAGGTTCTCGTGCTCGAGCGAAGACAGAGCAATCGTAAAAACGATCAAGGCCAGCAGGCGCTTGAGAAGCGTGAGCAGGCCATGCCGCCGGCGCGCATCGCCGTAGCCTGCAGTCCGGGGATCAAATTGCGCAATCATCCCTGGGCTCCGCGCTGCGGCAGGATGGCGAGGTAAGAGGTGCGGGCCATCCTAACCGATCCGCGTGGGAAAGAGGCGCGCCGCGGCGCGTTTGATCGGGCGTTTCAGCCCCGCCGGAATGAAGCGGCTTCGGGGCAGGCCGATGCCCATCGAGGGCGGTATGCGAACACTGTATTCGGCCTCGTACCAGGCCGCGTCGGCCTCCGCCGCGTCACGGCACGCCTCGTAGCTCCGCAGTTCCCCGGCCGGGCTCAGCCAGTGCCAGTCGCGATAGAGGTTGGCGGGCATCGCCCAGCGTCGCGCCGGGTGGCCATAGCGCGCCCAGTGCTCCGGAGCGACGACGAAGGGCCGGTCGCTGCGGGTCTTGATCGGGAAATAGGAAAAGCTGGAATTGGAGACGGCCAGCGCCTTGGCCCCCATCAACGCCGCGTAGCACTCGGCCACGCCCCCCTCGAGCACCGGGAATTCGGGCAGGAAGGCGCGCGCGTAGCCGGGATCGTCGGTGACCACGAGTATCTCGGTCGCGCCCGCCTCGCGGCGGAGCACGTCCACGGCCATGTCCCAATAGCTGCGCGGCAGGATCAATGCCTTGTGCCGCTTGTACTCGCCCCCGCGCAGGTTCAGGACACAGACATCCCGGTAGCGTTCCGCAGCCGACAGTACCTCCGCCTTGGGGCGGATCCAGTGCTTCAGTTCCATCTCCCGACCGTGGAAATAGCGTTCGCTCTGGAACAGGCCGTCGAGTTGGACGCGCGGCGGCAGATGCTCGGTCCGGATGTCGTAGCCGGACGAGAAGTATTTCAGCTCGGGATCGTAGAACAGGGCTTCGTTGAAGCGCGCCACCGGGGCGTCCGGTTCCGGGTCTTCGCCGAAATCGATGTCGAGAAACTCCGCCCCCTTGAAGACGTCGCGGCCTGTCACGACATGGGGACGGCCAAGATGTTCGGCGATCCCGCGCGCTGCCGCATAGGTCCAGAGCTGGTTTCCGAGGCCCTGTCCGGAAAGAAACCTTGTCTGGATCATTGGCGCTCGCTCACTTCTTGTTCGGCTCATGGTCTCGGGTCACGCGGTTCGGCGTGCATAGGTATCGACGAAACCCGGCAATTCGTGCAGCGCCGCCGGATAGCTGTCATCGAGCGGCTCCAGGCGCAAGCTGCGATCCTGCAATAGCAGGTCGGAATTGCGGTCCAGAACGGACTGCCAGCCGTTGCGGCGCAGTCGATTTAGAAGCATTGAAAATCGGGCCCGAAGACCTTGGTATGCTAACGCTTCCAGTTTCGCGGCAATCGCTTCTCCGCCGCCAAGATAGCTGAAATGCCAGCCGCCATTGGCGATGATCGGCCCGGGAAGTCCGACAGTGTCGCTAGAGCCATAGCGGAACATGTCCAGAGACTGCCCCTCGAGCATGGCGTAGTCGAAGGCGACCGTGCCATACCAAGGCTGCTGGACCCGATTGTTGATCCAGTAGAGGTACCATTTCATCTCGAAATAGGACGGCTGCGTCACGCCCTTGGCCGCGACGGCCCGCACCGTCTCGGGATCGGGGATTTCGTCGACATCGCTCAGCAGGACCAGATCGCCGGGCCGGGCCTGCCGGCTGAGGCCGAGCACGGCGGCGTCGCGATGGCTGATCTCGCGCAGCACCGAGCGGTGCAATTCGCGCGCCGGGCGGCCCGAATGCTTGTGCTTGAGGCTACGGTCGAGATCCGTGACCCACGACCGCCACTCGGGACCGCGGAGCAGTGCGAGTTCGTCCGGGCCGACCGGATTGTAGACGATCTTGTCCTCGAACGCCCGGAAGCGCTCGCGGTTTTCGGCGAAGTGCATCGGCTTGGCCTTGCCCGAAAAGGTCTCCGTGCATTCGGTCAGGATGAACTTGTCGACGACATCGTTCAGGCAGTGGAGCCGCAATTCCAGCAGGTCGAGCTCGTTGAAGAACAGAAAGACATCGAGCACCTGACGCTTCTCGCCGGCAGGGCCAGAGCGGGGGGCGGGATTTGTCGTCGTCATCGCGTCTCTTTCCGTCGTCTTCGTCGCCTCAGCCACGGGGCGTGCCAAATGCGGCATTGCCCAGCCGTGCGGCGGCATAGTGAATCTTGGTCAGCACACGTCGCCAGGGCCTGTGCCCGGGAACGGGGTGACGGGGGCGGGCTGCGAGTTGCGCCAGGGCCTCGCTGTCGAGCACCTGCCGCATTTCGGCGCTTTCCTCGAAAGGGGCACAGAAGATCGCATCGAACGACCGCTCGATGAAGAATGACTCCAGTGCCAGGGGCTCATTGTCGATGAAGCTCAGCAGGTTCTGATAGAACGCCCGGCTGCGCAGCAGGATGTTGCTGCGTGGCACCACCGCGTTGCCTCCGGGACCGAAGCGCAGATAGGTCGGGCATGCGGCCCCTGCGAAGATGAAGCTGAAGAAGCTGTCAAAATCGTCAAAATAGCGTCCCCGCCGACCGCGCGCGTACCAACTGTCGTTGATTTCGAGGAAATCCCCCGCGCTTGATCGCACCGCGACCGGGAAGCGCATTCCCTCCCAGCTTTCCGGGTCGACGATCGGGGTGTAGACATTTCGTTGGCTCAGCCGGGCAAAAACCGCTTCCGAAACGTGGCGGGGATAAGTGCTGTTCTTGCAGAACACCACGATGTCGGGCAGGTCCTCGTAGTTGCGTATGATGAAGTCCAGATAGGCATGCAAATTGTAGCCGGTATTCGGGATCCAGGCCTTGCGTTCGTCTGCAAAGGCCTCATGGGCGGCGCGGTTCTCTTCCCCTTTGAAATAGATGAAGAAGTCATCGTCGGCATATTTCAGCAGATCGAGTGAGCCTTCATAGAAAGAGATGCAGAAGCAGCGGCGCGCAGGCGCCGCGGTTGCGGTTTTGGCGATCGGCTGTGATTTAGGCATTGCGCGCAAGGGGATCACTCAGCCGCTGAGCCTTTGCTTCGGCGAAGGCACTCAGGACCGGGTCCTTGAGATAGGCATTTGCCCGGCCCGGCTTCAGCCGTTCGATTGAAGGCAGTGAGACGCTGTCAAAATCACCTAGACCGAGAAAGCGCAGCAGTGCTCCGACGGTTTCGCGGGGGGCGGCGCATAGCTTCTCAAACTGGACGGTGAATGCCTTCTCGGGGCCAAGGCGGTTGGCGTGGGCACGCCCTTGCGCAACGTAAGCCTCCCAGAGCGAGAAGGCGTTCTCAAGCGTGCTGCAGCGCACCGAGTCTGAGAAGCCTCCCTTTTTGAGCCGTAGCCCGTAAACCGGTCCGAAACGTTCGAACTTGGTGCGCGCCGCCGATAGTTCCTTGGCGCGTCGAACCAGAAGGCTTTTTGCGACATCGACGCCATGACGCTCGACATAGACAAAGCGGGCGTTTGGAAACAGCGTTTCCCAGATCGGCAGAGTAAAGGTGTTGCGCGGATCTTTCCAACCCCAGGCGCGATAGCGGCCTCGCTGTGGCGCCGACCAGCCGAACATAGATCGAACCCCGAAATAGCGCATCATTTGAGGGCTCTTGAGCACCCGCCTCAGATAGTCTTGCGTCAGCGCTCGAGTGACCGGGTCTTCGAGCATGTAGGCGATTGCTTCGGGCACATCCCAGCGTGCCCCGCTGGTGGTCATCATCCAGTCATTGAGTAACTGAAAAAAGACCGACTCACCATTTTCGTCTTTGCGCACGCCGCCGAACATGCCGTGCGCTTCAAGAATATTGCCCAGGACTGTGGTACCCGACCGGTGCATACCAAAGATGATCACCGGTGCGTCATCCCTTAAACTAATCATGGCAGATCCTTGTTGGGGTGTTGCAAGCGTTTGCCTTGATCTGTCAGGTGCCATAGCGGACCCGGCAGAATGTGAAGAGCACGAAATAGAAATGCGGCATTGATCAACTTAGCGGTCACCATTGACAGGAACGTGGCTATTGCCGCTCCTTTCAGACCGAACGTCGGGACCAGAAGTAGATTGAGCACGATATTCAGTCCGGTCGCGGTCGCTGTACCTGTTAGGGTCATTTTTTCATGGCCGGCCATACTGAGAAAGCTACCCGAGGAGCCGAAGGCTACGCTGATGGCGTAGCCGCTCGCTAGGATCAGCATTGCCGGATAGCTCGAAATGAACTCAGGCCCAAATACATTGACCAGCATCATCTTGCCGAAGGCACCGAGGGCTAGCAGTCCGAGCAGCGCAACTCCGGTGGTCCAGAGGGCGCAGTCGGCATAAAGCTTGTGCAGGCGCTCGTTCTGCTTACGCGAAAAGGCTGCGGCGATGCGCGGTTCGATCGAGCTATTGACTATGCCGACAGGTAGGAAAAGTACCATCGCCAACTGAGACGCGATTGCGTACTGGGCGACTTCTGTATGGGCCCGGAACACGCCGATAACCAAGATGTCGGTGCGCTGCAGCAGGAGGTTCATGCCTCCAATCAAGAAGAACGGAAGAAGGCTGCGCGCCCAAGTGCCATATGCGTAGCGTGGGCGTTCGTTTCCGCGCAAAGGGTGATGGCGCCAGAAGAGTAATCCGAGAGCCAGTGCGGCAACAAGATTGGTGAGGATAAGCCATATCATGGCTTCGGAGGCTTGCGCATGCAGGTGAAGCGACCTAGCCCAGGTTAGGCCTCCAAGAAAAAGGGCGGGCTGCAACAACATGACTGGCCAGACCGCGTCAATGACGCGATCTAGCCCACGCATTATCGCTTGCTGTACCCCGAGCAGCACAACGAGCGGAAGCAGTATCAGCCCGGCCTTCGCAGTTGCCCCAGTTGGATCTGGAGCGCAATAGAGCTGGCAGCCGAAAAGCCAAACCGAAATGGACAGTAATGTTGTTCCCGCAAGGGCTAACGATGAGAACTTGAGCAGCCCTCGGACAAGGTCGGTCTGTTCCCATTCAAGATAGACAGCGATCTGACGCGTCAGGGTTTGTGGAAAACCGAACAGAACGAACATCGCCACAGTGTTCACGACGTTCAGAATGAACGCGTAGACACCGAACTGAGATGCCCCGAGCACTGCGACGATCTGGACCGAGATCAGAAAGCCGAGTAGCTTTTGAACAATGCTGATGGCACCGAAGCTGAGAATGCGTCGTGCGAAACTAGCCATGGAGGCAAATGGAGCTGAGTTGGAGGGCGGTACTAAGCGCAAGGTCCGCGTTTCCGGGTCATTCGGTGAAGAAGATCTCCCGATCGGGATCGGGCGAGAGGAATTCGGCCTCCAATGTTCGCCTCAGCCCATCTTTCAGGCTGTAGGGGGGCACGAAGCCATCCAGTGTGCCCTTGGCCGAGGCAAAGCTGGTCGTGCCGCAGAACTTCTTCACCCTGATCGCGCTCAGCGGCAGGTTGCGCTTGGTCAGCCGCGCCACGAGGTCGGCGGCATGCCCCATCGCCAGACCCACCGCATATGGCAGGCGGGGACCGACACCCTTGGCGCCGGTCAGGGTTCCGCGGACTTCGGCCACCAGCGTGTTCATGTCGAAATCGGGATCGTCGACATAGTTGAACATGCCATAGTGGCAGTCGGCCGTCAGGGCATGCTGCAGGAAGGCGGCAATATTGCCCACATAGGCCATGGACTTGCGGTTGGTCCCCGATCCCACCATCAGGAAGCGGCCCGAGGCGATCTGGTTCAGCAGGTTGAAGACATTGCCGCGATTGCCTTCGCCGAAGACCACGGTCGGGCGCACGATGATGAGGGACCGCTGTCCGTCTTCGGCAGCCTGCCAGTCCCGCAGCACCTCTTCGGCCTCGAATTTGGTGCGCCCGTATTCATTGAACGGATTGATCGCCCCTGCCTCATCGGTGCCCGGTTCGGCAAAGCCGTAGACGGCAACGCTGCTGGTGAAGACGATCTTGTCGACCCCGGTCTCGCCGGCGACCTGGCACAGGTTGCGTGTCCCCTCGACATTGGTCTGCGCGTAGAGCGCCGGGTCGCGCACGTCGTCGCGGTGCACAGCGGCAAGATGGACGATCACATCGCCGCTCAACGCGGCCCGCACCGCGTCGATATCGCGAATGTCGGCGATCTTGGTCTAGTCGGGAAAGCGGCGGCTGGGCTTGAGGTCGAGGATCTCGAAGGCAATGCCCCGCTCAGACAGGAGCTGACAGAAGCGGGTGCCAATGAAACCGGAACCGCCGACGACACTAATCATATCCATTCAACCTTACTTAGGGGGCAAGATGAGGCCGGAGCGCACATGTGCTTTTTCGTTATCGACTTCATTTCTGCATTTGCGATGATGCCACTTACCTTGTGCATCTGAATGCGGCAAAGGCGGTTAGGCAACAAAACGGGCCACCAGAAGTCTGCAAAGGGCCATCATCGCCCCTTTGCGGATCGGCCCGCCCTGTCTTCGTCGATCTCCGCCTCGAGGGTCTCGATTTCCTGCTTCAGCGCCGCGTATTCCGCCCTCTTGCGCTTGAGGAAGTCCCGCGTCATTGCCGCCTTCTCCGACAGGCCCTTGCGGGTCAGGATATAGGCGTAGCGACGCTTGTCCGGGGCGGCGGAGAAATTTCCCAGCTTCACCAGGCCCTTTTCGATCAGCGCGTTGAGCACGTAGTTTACGCCGCCCACGCTGATGCCCACGGCCCGCGCCAGCTCGCGCTGGCTCATGGAGGGGTTGTCCTCCAGCAGGCGCAGAATCCGAAACCGGGCGTCTTCCCGCACCTTTCCCGGTTTGCCGGCCTTCATCTGCAATCCGGGCAGGCTACCGCACAAGGACTGCCTGTCGGGCGCCTTGGGACGGTCGGGAGTGGGTTTTCGTTTCGAACAGCCATGGCGTTCAAAAGTGAACGCTATCATTTTGCTGCGGCCGCGAAAACCCCCAGAGTTGATCACGTTTTCGGAATGTTGCGCAGAGCGTGTCGCGGGCATGGCTGCGGCCCGATGCCTTCAGCCCTGCCTGGGCGCCGCCGCGGCGGCATGGCGCTGCCGGCGTTGGCGGCACTGTTATCGCTTTGCGCGGGGCAACTCAAGGCTGTGCTCGGGGCCGAGACCGCTGCGGCCCGCACCCTGTCTGCCGGTTCCTCCGGCGGAGGACGGACGGGGCGTCGGACCGGTTTCTCTTTCGACGCTCCAGCTGCTGCCTGTTGTTCAGGCGTTCCCGCGATGCCTTCGCTTCGCGCGTCCGGCGCTTTGCCTCGATCTCGCCGCTGCGGCGAGTTCACATTTGCTCGCGGTGTCCCCGCTCCCGGCTTGGAGGCGGTGAACTAATAATATAGTGCAATGGCTTAACCTATCTCTTGCGCAAGTGGTGATCGTCGGCGAGTGACCTTGCGGCTGGTATCTGTTCGGAATTGAGTGATGGTCGGTGAAGGAAAGGCCTGCGACGGGCGTCATGGTCGCCATCAGGCGGGGGCATCCTGGTATCTGGTGCAAGTCAAGCCGAATTCCGTGCGAATCGCGGAACGCAACCTGCGCCGGCAGGGATTTCGGGTGTTCGCGCCGACGCATGAAGAGACCCGGCGCACTCGGGGCAGATTCGTCACGGCGCTCCGGCCGTTGTTCCCGGGCTATCTCTTCGTTGCCTTCGCTCCTTCGGGCGGGGGCTGGAGGGCCATCAATTCGACCTATGGTGTTTCTCGGCTTGTCGGTTTCGGCGCTCAGCCCGCGGCGGTTCCGTCGGCGATTATTTCCCAGCTGATGCGGCGCTGCGGCGACGACGGCAAGCTGCTTTCGCCGCCTGTCGTGCGACCCGGAGATCAGGTTCACCTGTCGTCTGGTCCCTTCGCCGATTTCGTCGCGACGGTCGAGCAGATGGCGCCCGATCAGCGGGTATGGGTGCTGCTCGACCTGATGGGGCGAGAGCAGCGGGTGGCGGTGCGGCCCGAGGCGCTGCGCGTCGTGAACCGGGAGTAGGGCCTGGGCATGGGGGCGGCGCAATTGCCCTGTTCGGAAGGGCCGGGCGCCTGGCAGTGCTCACGATGTCGGCAATCGGACATGCCTGCCCGCAGATCGGACTTGCCTGCCCGCAGGCCGGGCAGGTGGCGCTGGAATTCGCTGAATATGTCGCCGCGTCAGGCATGCAGCGGCGACGAAGGTTGCAACTGGAGGTGATATGAGCTTGAAGGCTGTCAGTCGTAATGCCATTGCGCTCCGGCTCCGGGGCGTGGTCTTCCAAGGAAAGAAATTGCCTTGAAGATTTCCGTCGTGACCGCCGTCTGCAACCGGGTAGAAACGGCGCGGGACGCACTCGGGAGCGTTGCGGCGCAGACATACCGTGATCTCGGGCCTGTCGTGCCGGACGCTGGCTCCACCGATGCGGCGCTGGCGGCGATCGCAGCCTGCGCCGGTCCCGCGGTCGTGCCGGAGAGTGGCCCCGATGGTGGGATTCGTGACGTCATCGACAAGGCAATTGCGCGGCCTCGAGGCGATGCTGCCGGCCCGGTGCATTTCGGCGCTTTCTTCGCTTCGGACAGGGCGCCCGGCGCGGTCGCGCAGGCCTTCTCCAAGGCAGGTGCCGCCGGGGGCCATGGCGGTCGCGACCGTGTCTTTGCCGGGAACCCGCAGCGGCTGCTCCGCCACGGGCGATCGGGAAGCTTTGACCCGAAGAGGCCGAAGCACGGTTGGAGGCCGCCGGCCCCGATGCCCTATCTGCCGGCCGGCATGCCCGAGGTCGCGGGCGGGATGCGGGGGGCGGTGAAGGCAGCCGCTCTTTGGGGCGTGGTCGGCCCAGGGGCCGCGAAGACAACCGGGCCTTGCAGCGCCATGATGTAGGCGGGGCGGGCGCATTGGCATGGAAGAACCTCAGCAAGCTGGGGCAGTTCGTTCTCAAGTCTTGAAGGAAAGCAGATGACCAAGAAGGCACTCATCACCGGGATCACCGGTCAGGACGGCTCGTATCTCGCGGAGTTCTTGCTCGACAAGGGCTACGAGGTGCATGGCATCAAGCGCCGGGCATCGCTGTTCAACACCCAGCGCATCGATCATATCTACGAGGACCCGCATGCGCGGAACCCGAAGATGCGGCTGCATTACGGCGATCTGACCGACACCTCGAACCTGACCCGGATCCTGCGCGAGGTCGAGCCGGACGAGGTCTACAACCTCGGCGCCCAGAGCCATGTCGCGGTCAGCTTCGAGGCGCCGGAATACACCGCCGATGTCGACGCCATCGGCACGCTGCGCATGCTCGAGGCGATCCGCTTCCTCGGGCTCGAGCAGAAGACCCGCTTCTACCAGGCCTCGACCTCCGAGCTCTTCGGCCTCGTCCAGGAAGTGCCGCAGCGCGAGACGACGCCGTTCCACCCGCGCTCGCCCTATGCCGTGGCCAAGCTCTATGCCTACTGGATCGCGGTGAACTACCGCGAGGCCTACGGAATGTATGCCTGCAACGGCATCCTGTTCAATCACGAGTCCCCGCGCCGCGGCGAGACCTTCGTCACCCGCAAGATCACCCGCGGCCTGGCCAACATCGCCCAGGGTCTCGAGGATTGCCTCTACATGGGCAATATCGACAGCTTGCGCGACTGGGGCCACGCCAAGGACTATGTCCGGATGCAGTGGCTGATGCTGCAGCAGGAGCAACCGGAGGATTTCGTCATCGCTACGGGCAAGCAATATTCGGTGCGCGAGTTCATCCGCTGGACCGCCGAGGAGCTGGGGATCGAGCTGGAATTCTCGGGCGAGGGCGTTGACGAGCAGGCGGTGGTGACCCGGGTGACCTCGGACAAGGCGCCGGCGGTGAAGCCGGGCCAGGTGGTGATGCGGATCGACCCGAAGTATTTCCGCCCGGCCGAGGTCGAGACCCTGCTGGGCGATCCGAGCAAGGCCAAGGAAAAGCTGGGCTGGGTGCCCGAGATCAGCGCGCGCGAGATGTGCGCCGAGATGGTCGAGGATGACCTCAAGGCCGCGCGCCGCCACGCGCTGCTCAAGGCGCATGGGCTCGAACTGCCGGTTTCGATGGAGGGTTGATCATGCGCGTCTATGTCGCCGGACATCGTGGCATGGTCGGGGGCGCCATCCTGCGCAAGCTGCAAGCGCGCGGGATCGAAACCCTGACCCGCACCCATGCCGAACTTGACCTGACCGATCAGAAGGCGGTCACGGAATTCATGGCCGCCGAGAGGCCCGACGCCGTGGTGCTGGCGGCGGCCAAGGTCGGCGGCATCCAGGCGAACAACACGTTTCCGGCCCAGTTCATCTACGAAAACCTGATGATCGAGGCGAATGTCATTCATCAGGCTTACGCGGCTGGGGTGGCGCGGCTGCTGTTCCTCGGTTCGTCCTGCATCTACCCCAAGCTGGCGCCGCAGCCGATGGCCGAGGACGCGTTGCTGACCGGCACGCTCGAGCCGACCAACGAGCCCTACGCGATTGCCAAGATCGCCGGCATCAAGCTGTGCGAGAGCTACAACCGGCAATACGGCACCGATTATCGTTCGGTCATGCCGACCAACCTCTACGGCCCGGGCGACAACTTCCACCCGCAGAACAGCCACGTCCTGCCGGCGATGCTGCGCCGCTTCCACGAGGCGGTGCAATCCGGCGCCCCCGAGGTGGTGGTCTGGGGCACCGGCACGCCGATGCGCGAGTTCCTCCATGTCGACGACATGGCCGAGGCGAGCCTGTTCGTGATGGATCTCGACCGCGCCGCCTACGAGGCCAACACGCAGCCCATGCTCAGTCACATCAACGTCGGCACCGGTCAGGACGTGACCATTGCCGAACTCGCCCGGATGGTGGCCGAGGTGACCGGGTTCACGGGCGAGATCCGCTTCGACAGCTCCAAGCCCGACGGCACGCCGCGCAAGCTGATGGATGTCGGCCGGCTGCGCGACATGGGCTGGCAGGCCAGCATCGCGCTGCGCGACGGGATCGCGGAAACCTATCGCTGGTTTCTCGACAACGCGGCGGAGCTGCGGGAGGCGTGAAGCGTCGCCGCAGCACGGCGCCCCCCGCGCGTTGTCCGGGAAACGGCCGCCGGTTCGGCATCGCGCCTCGGGCCGAGGGGGCGGTGCGTTGCCGCCAGAGGCACGGTTGCGCCGAGCGGGGGGGATGGGTATTGCCAAGGAGGCCGGGCACGGAACTTCCTGCCGGCCTTGCGCGGGTGGTGAGACGTCGATGTGCCGCACCACAAGCCAGGGTCCTGAGGCTTGTGGGGCCGAGTAAACGGGAGAGATTTTGATGTCGGTTCACCCTATTCTTCTCTGCGGCGGCTCCGGCACGCGGCTTTGGCCCTTGTCGCGCAAGAGCTACCCGAAGCAGTTCGTGCCGCTGGTGGGCGAGGAGACGTTGTTCCAGGCCTCGGCGCGGCGGTTGTCGGGGCCGGGCTACGCGGCGCCGGTGGTGCTGACGAACTCGGATTTCCGCTTCATCGTCACCGAGCAGCTGGCCGAGGCCGGGATCGACCCCGGCGCCATCCTCATCGAGCCGGCGGGGCGCAACACGGCGCCGGCGGTGCTGGCCGCCGCGCTGTGGCTGGAGAAGACCGACCCCGACGGGCTGATGCTGGTCGCGCCCTCGGACCATGTCGTACCCGACGCGCTGGCCTTCCGCGACGCCGTCGCGGCCGGGGTGCCGGCGGCCGAGGCCGGGCAGCTGGTGACCTTCGGCATCAAGCCGGCCCATGCCGAGACCGGCTACGGCTACCTCGAACTGACCGAGGACCCAGGCGATTTCGCCGCCCGGCCGCTGGCATTGAAGCGTTTCGTCGAGAAACCCGACGCGGAGCAGGCGGCCGAGATGGTCGCCGCCGGCACCTACCTGTGGAACGCCGGCATTTTCCTGTTCTCGGTGCGGGCGATCCTCGCCGCCTTCCGCGCCCATGCGCCGGAACTCGTCGCCCCGGTCCAGGCGGCGGTCGATCAGGGCAAGCCCGATCTCGGCTTCCTGCGGCTGGCGCCCGAGCCCTGGGAGCAGGTCGAGGACATCTCGATCGACTACGCGGTGATGGAACGGGCCGAGAACCTCTCGGTCGTGCCCTTCGCCGCCGGCTGGTCGGACCTGGGCGGCTGGGACGCGGTCTGGCGCGAGAGCCGCCGGGACGTGCGCGGCGTCGCCACCGCGGGCCCGGCGACGGCGCTGGATTGCGACGACACGCTGTTGCGCTCGGAAGATGCCGGGCTCGAGATCGTCGGCATCGGGCTCAAGGACATCGTCGCCGTGGCGATGCCGGACGCGGTGCTGGTGGCCGATGCCCACCGGGCCCAGGACGTCAAGGCGGCGGTCGCGGCGCTGAAGGGGAAGCGGGCCAAGCAGGCCGAGGCCTTCCCCAAGGATCACCGGCCCTGGGGCTGGTTCGAGAGCCTCGCCACCGGCGACCGCTTCCAGGTCAAGCGCATCGTCGTCCATCCCGGCGCGGCGCTGAGCCTGCAAAGCCACCACCACCGGGCCGAGCACTGGATCGTGGTCGAGGGCACGGCCAAGGTGACGATCGACGACGAGGTCAAGCTGGTGACCGAGAACCAGTCGGTCTACATCCCGCTCGGCGCGGTGCACCGGATGGAGAACCCGGGCAAGCTGCCGATGGTGCTGATCGAGGTCCAGACCGGCAGCTACCTGGGCGAGGACGACATCATCCGCTACGAGGATGTGTATGCCCGCGGCCAGGGCGCCAAGGGCTGACGGGGGCTGAGATGGCGCCGAAATTCGGCACAAGCGGGTTGCGCGGCCTGGTCACCGAGCTGACGGAAGAGCTGGTCGCCGACCACCTCCGTGCCTTCCTTGCCGCCTGCGACCCGGGCACCGGCCTCTATGTCGGCCGCGACCTGCGGCCCTCCTCGCCCGAAATCGCCGCTTCGGTCGCCCGCGCCGCCGGCTCGGCCGGGATTTCCGTGACCGATTGCGGCGCCGTGCCGACCCCGGCGCTGGCGCTGGCGGCGATGGGCGCCGGGGCCGCGGCGGTGATGGTGACCGGCAGCCACATCCCGGCCGACCGCAACGGGCTGAAGTTCTACACGCCGGCCGGCGAGATCACCAAGGCCGAGGAGGCGGCGATCCTCGCCGCGCTGGGAACCCCCGCCGGGGCCGGGGGCCCGGGGCCGGCCACCGATAGCAGCGCCGGCCCGGCCTATGTCGCCCGCTACGTCTCGGCCTTCGGGCCGCAGGCGCTGGCCGGGCAGCGCATCGGCCTCTATGCCCATAGCGCGGTCGGCCGCGACCTGATGGCCGAGATCTTCGCCGGGCTTGGCGCCGAGGTGATCGAGCTGGGCCGCTCCGAAAGCTTCATCCCGGTCGATACCGAGGCGGTCGATCCCGCCACCCGCCAGCAGCTTGTCGACTGGGCCAGCGAATACCGGCTCGATGCGGTGGTCTCGGCCGATGGCGACGGCGACCGGCCGCTGCTGGCCGACGAAACCGGGCGGGTGGTGCCCGGCGACGTTCTGGGCCAGATCACCGCCGCCGAACTTGGCGCCGAAACCGTGGTGACGCCGGTCTCGTCCAATACCGGGGCCGAGGTCTCGGGCCGATTCGCCCGGGTGATCCGGACGCGCATCGGTTCGCCCTTCGTCATCGCCGGCATGGGGCAGGCACCGGGCCGCACCGTCGGCTACGAGGCCAATGGCGGCTTCCTGCTCGGCTTCGACGCCGCCGGCCCGGCCGGCCCATTGCCGCGGCTGATGACCCGCGACGCGCTGCTGCCGCTGATCGCCCCGCTCGCCGCCGCCAAGGCAGCCGGCGGGCTGGCGGCCCGGGTGGCGCAGGAACCCGCCCGCTTCACCGCCGCCGACCGGTTGCAGGAAACGCCGACAGAGCTCTCCCGCGCCCTGCTCGGGCGGTTGAGCGACGCCGTGGAACGCGCGGATTTCCTCGCCGCCCTCGGCTTGTCGGAGCTGGCGGTCGATATCACCGACGGGCTGCGGATGACCCTTGCCGACGGCCGCATCCTTCATCTTCGTCCTTCCGGCAACGCCCCCGAATTCCGGGTCTATGCCGAGGCTGAGACCCCGGAGGCGGCGGCTGATCTGCTGGCGCGAGGGCTGGCTCACGTCCGGTCCGCCGTCGATGCCGGGCCGGCCTTCCCGGGGCGCAGAGAGGCGTGACGCGACCGCTCGGGACGCCGGCTGCGGAAGTTTCCCGACGGCGATCTCTATGCGAAAGATGGCGCGCTGTAACGCTGTTGTGATCGACGGCGTGCTGCGTTTTCCCCGCGTCGATGGAAGGTTGCGCCAACCTGCAAGACGTATGTGAAGAAAGTACTGGTTTGACCGCAGACTACGAACTGAGAACCGGGTGGCCCGAATGGATCGACAAGACGGAAGGGGCCATCTGCAACAAGCTGATCACCGCAATCCTGAACCGTGGTTTTTGCATCTGCGTTCGGGATGAAGACGGCAGAATTCGCCAGGCGCCCACAATTCGCCGCTCGGACATCCAGCGGCAAACGGGACAGACCCGGATCACCTTCTATGACGTCATGCGCGAAGTGCAGCGCGACCTCGACGGAACCACCGGCCATATGCCGTTCGGCCGTTTCCTGCTCGTCCATGGGAACCGCAAGGATGTTGTCGGTGACTACAGCTGTCTGACGCGGTCTCCCGAGTCGGAACGGGTCATGCAAGATATCCTCGGTGAGGCAACGCGCAGTGTCTGACCTGAACTGAACGCGAGGGCCCGGTGCGACCGGGATTCGCCGGATGTGCAACAATGACCCCAAGCGCCGAGAAAGCGGGCAATGCAGGCGGCGGTGCGCCCGGGGAGGGGCCGCAAGAGGCGTTGAGCCCGAATATCGCTTGTAGGTTGTGCGTGCGGAGGGCTATTCTGCCGCAGCCGAGCGCGCATTCGGAGCGTGGAGCAGGTGGGGCTGCGGGCTAGTGGTGGGGCGCCGCGGGGCTAGGATGAATGGTAATGCGGCCGCACCTCCGACAGGGCGGTCGCGCGGATTGTTGGAGTTGTTTCCCGTTGGTGTTTTTCAATGTGTGCCTGATCGCCTTCCTTTCCAGCCTTGGCTGCGCGGCGGGCCTGATCGCCACCCAGGGCCTGC